>JASJDY010000205.1 GCA_030065025.1 Planctomycetota bacterium | reverse complement strand
GGTGAACTCGGGATGGCGGGCCCTGAACGCCTCGACCACCTGCTCGTTCTCCTCGGGCTCCAGCGAGCACGTGCTGTACACGATCCGTCCGCCCGGCTTCAGCACAGCCAAGCAGCGCTCCAGCAGTTCCCGCTGCACCTGAACTAGCGCATCCACGTCCTGCTGCCGCAGCCGCCAGCGCGCCTCCACCCTGCGTCGCAGCACGCCTGTATTCGAGCACGGCGCGTCGACGAGGATCGCGTCGAAGGTCTCGGCCGCGAACGGCAGCTCGGCGTCCGGATCGAGCTCGCGCGTCTCGTATGCGACGTCGCCCATCTGCTCGCGCAGCGCCTCGAGGCGCGCCACCTTGTCGGCCGTGATGTCGCACGCCGTAATGTGGCCGCTTCCCATGAGGTCGGCGAGCTGCAGCGTCTTGCCGCCCGGGGCCGCACACAAGTCGAGCACGGACTCGCCGGCCCGCGGCGCGAGCAACAGCGCGGCGCGCTGGCTGGTCGCGTCCTGCACGGCGGCCTCGCCCGTCTCCGTGACGAGTCGCAGCGCGGCCTCGCTGTCGGTGACGCGCAGCGCACGCTCACCCGGTCCTCGCTCGAAGCCGATCTCGCTCTCCTCGAGCCTGGCCACGAGAGCGTCGACGTCATGACGTGCGCGCAGGGTGAGGGGCGGGCGCTGGATGCCCGTGCGCAGGATCTGCCCGACGCGTGCATCACCCCAGCGCTCGAGCCAGCGATCGAGGAGCCACTGCGGCATGGAGAAGCGCGCAGCCAGGTTGCCGGCCAGGTTCGTGCGCGGATCAGCGAACACGGCTCGCTTGAACCGCAGGGCGCCCCCGTCGTCGCGCGGTACGTCCTTGCGTGGGAGGCTCTTGCCCTGGGCCTGCCCGTCGATCTGGCGCAGCAGATTCCGCAGCACGCCGTTCACGTAGCCTGCCCGCTTGCCACCGGCGTGGCCGCGGGCCCAGCCGACCGCATGATCCACGGCAGCGTGTGCGGGCACGCGATCGAGGAAGAGGATCTGGTAGAGCCCCAGCCGGAGCGCGACGCGAATCGCCGCATTGAGGCGAGACACCGGACGCTTGCCGAACGCCGTGAGGATCGCGTCGAGCGTCCCTCGGCGCCTGACGCAGCCGAACGCCAGCTCGGTCAGCAGGCCGCGTTCTCGGGGATCCTCGAGACGCCGGCGGGCCGCGTCGAGGTCGGCATCCAGACGTCCGCCACGGCGATCGAGACGTAGCAGAAGCTCGGCGGCGAGGTCACGTGCGCTGGCCATGGCCATCTTGTAGGCGCAGCGGCAGCCGCGGCCCCCTCCGGGCGGACCGTGATACAAGGGTCGGCTCGGATCCCCGGAGACAGTCGATGGCCAACGGCAGGCGCAGGAGCAGCGGTAGGAGCCGCAGCTCGGGCAGCAGCGGACGCTCTCGCAGCGGCGGAGCGCGCGGAGGCAGCTCGCGCGGCAGCTCCCGCGGAGGCAGCTCGCGCAGCAGCTCACGCGGCGGCAGCTCGCGTGGTGGCAGCTCGCGGGGCGGCTCTGCCCGGCGCGGTGGCGGCTACAGCAGCAGTCGCGGCGGCGGCGGTGGCAACAACGCCGTTCCCATGGTGATCGCGATCATCGCGGTCGTGGCCGTCGTGGGCGTGATCATCGCGACGAGCGGCAAGAAGAAGAAGGCGCGCGAGGAGTATGTGTCCGACGAGTTGACGGCGGACTCGAACATCCCGGATCAGCCGGACCGTCCGCAGCGCCCCCAGCGCCCGCCGCCCCCCGAGATCAGCGACGAGATCGTCATGATGGCGAAGCGCGTCGTGGAGGAGATGGAAGAGGACCGCGCGAAGGGCAACACGCTCTACGACGAGGGCATGGCCGCCAAGGACAAGGGCGACCTCGACCTGTGGAAGCAGAAGCTGGAAGAGGCGTCCGGGTACTTCCTCAACATCCGCGATCGCTGGAACGAGGTCGAGGGCGCGATCGACGAAGCCCTGCCGATGGGCACGCAATGGGGCGCGGACGAGGTAGCGAACCACTGGCTCGGCACGGAAGCCGGCAAGGTCAACAAGGCGCTGGAGCCGCTCGCCTACATCAAGAAGCAGCTCGGCGTCCGCTGACTCCACAGCGGTGGGCCCGCTCTTCTACAACTCCAACGGCTTCGCGTTCCATCGCATCGACGACGCGGCGCGCATCCTCGCCGACCTCGGCTACGACGGCCTCGCGCTGACACCGGACGTGCATCACCTCGACCCGCTGCGCAGCACGCCGGCCGAGGTCGAAGCGTTCCGTGCCCTCTGCGAGTCGCTCGAGCTGGCGCTCGTGATCGAGACGGGCGCGCGCTTCGTGCTGGACGCGCGCCGCAAGCACCGACCGTCCCTCCTCGACGAGCCGGAGGAGGCGGCCGTGCGCCTGCGCTTCCTCGAACGCTGCGTCGACCTGGCCAGGGACCTGGGCGCACCGATCGTGACCGTGTGGTCGGGCAACGGTCCTGCGGAGCTCGATGAGGACGCCGCGTACGCACGTCTCGTCGACGGGCTGAAGCGCCTGTGCGATCACGCAGCGGAGCGTGGCGTGCGCATCGGCTTCGAGCCCGAGCCCGGCATGCTCGTCGAGACGGCGGCGCAGTGGTGCCGCGTGCGGGACGCGGTCCGTCACGAGGCGCTGGGTCTCACGCTGGACGTCGGACACGTTCTCGCCAACCGCACGGGGGCACCGGAGGCCGTGTTGCGCGCGCACGCGGATGATCTCCTGGTGCTCCAGCTCGACGATCACCGGTCTGGCGTGCACGACCACCTCGCCTTCGGGGAGGGCGAGATCGACTTCACCGCCGTGGCGGCGGCGATCCGCGAGACCGGCTTCGAGGGCCCGCTGGAGGTCGAGCTTTCCCGCCACGCAGCCACCGCGCCCCAAACGGCACGGGAGTCGCTGGCCTACCTGCGCGCGGCCTTCGCAGGCTGAACGCAACCCCTGGCCCGGCTTGTGCGCCGTGGCGGAACGTGGTGAAATCCCGGGCCGAACTCACGTCCTCGACCCGGCGGACCGCCGCCGGCGCCTTTCACCCCCACCATCGTCGGAGTCGCACTCCATGGATCCCGCAACGGACGAGCCGCACGCGAACGAGAACGAACCCGTCGACGCCAACGAGGCGACGCGTGAACCCACGCCCACGGACGACGACGCCAAGGCGGCTCAGGGATCCGATGCCGACACGAGCACGCCGGGTGCGGACGTAGCGCCCGCGGATGCACCCGCGGATGCACCGGCGGCAGATGCACCGACGGCGGAGACCGCCGACGAATCGGCACCGGCCGAGACACCGGCCCCCGATGCGGCGGAAACGAAGCCTGTCGAGAGCGAGGGCGAGACGGCCGAGACACCGGACGCCACGCCGGCAGACACTGCTCCGGCGGAAGCCGCTGCGGAGGGTGACGCCGCCGAAGGCGAGGCTGCTCCGAAGGCTGACGAAGCCGCGGACTCCGGGGGGGCCGCCAAGGCCGTCGTCGAGCCGAAGAAGAAGAAGAAGGCCGCAAAGAAGAAGGCGCGCAAGCGTCCGCCGCAGCGGCCGCCCGAGCCGCCGCTGCCGCCCGAGCTGCAAGCCGAGGCACGCGAAGCGGCGCTCACGAAGCTGGCCGACGCCGTCAAGAGCAAGCTCGAGACCGTGCGTCGCACGATCGACCTGCTGGAAGCCGGTACGTCGCTGGCGTTCCTCGCGCGCTTCCGTCGCAACCTCACGGGCGGCCTCGACGAGCATCGCCTGCGGCTGCTGCGGGCGCGATGGCAGGAGATCAAGCACGTCGAGGAGCGCCGCACGGGCATTCGCGCGCTGCTCACGAAGCGCGGCGCGCTGAACGACGAGGCCGCCGCGACGCTCGACGCCGCTACCTCCATCCCCGAGATCGAGGATCTCGCGGCGCCCTACCTGCCGGTCACGGCGAGCCGGGCGACGATGGCGCGAGGTCTGCATCTGCAGGGCCTCGCGGACGCGATCCGCAACGCCACGGAGGCCGCCCCCCTCTCGGACCTCGCGCAGCCGTTCGTGCGTGAGGGCGAGGAGCCGAGCACGCTCGACGCGGCGCTCGGCGGCGCACGCGACATCCTCGCGGAGGAACTGAGCCTCGACCCGGTGCTGCGGCAGAAGCTGCGCTCGCTGTGCCACAAGGAGGCGCTGCTCACCATCGGCGCGCGCAGCGAGAAGCGGGCCGAGGGTGAAGGAGCGAAGCCGCCCCACCAGCTCGTCGGCTTCTCGACGAAGGCACGCAAGGTGCCGCCGCTGAAGGTCCTCGCCATCCGGCAGGCCGAGCGCCGCCGCGCCATCGTGACCACGATCGAGGCACCGGAGGAGAAGGCGCTGGGCATCGTGCACGCGCACGTGGCTCCCGAGGAGCACCCGCACAAGGGCTTCCTCCGTGCCGCTGCGGAAGACGGCTACCGCCGGATCCTCAAGCCGCTGTTCCAGAACGAGCTGCGCCAGGAGATCAAGCTGAAGGCCGACACGCAGGCGCTGCAGCAGTTCGAGCGCAACCTCCGCAACCTGCTGCTCGGCCCCTGGGCCGGACCGCGCAAGACGCTCGGCTTGCGCCCGGACGTCATGCAGGGCCACCGCTGGTGCGCGATCGACGAGCGCGGGAATGCGGCGGGCTCCGGCACGCTGCCGCACGAGCCCACGGCCGGCCGCGAGGCGTGCCTCACCGAGCTCACCGACGTCCTGAAGACCTACGAGGTCGAGGCGATCGCGGTCGGCACGACGGGTGGCCGCGCGGACGCGCTCTCGCTGGCGCGCGAAGCGGCGAAGGACATCGAGAAGGAGATCGTCGTCACCGAGGTTGCCGACGGCGGCACGCGTGCCCTCGAGTCCATGGGGCCGCTGGAGTTCGAGAACCACCTCGTGGTCGGGCCTGAGTGTCGCGGTGCCCTGTCGCTCGCGCGGCGCTTCCAGGATCCGCTCTCGGAGCTCGTCGGCGTCGACCCGAAGGCCCTCGCACTCGGCCCGCACATGCACGACGTGCACCAGGGCACGCTGCGCCAAGTGCTCGACACGGTCGTCGAGTCGTGCGTCGCGCACGCAGGTGTGGATCCGAACCACGTGAGTCTCGACCTGCTCGCACGCGTGCCTGGCTTCGATCGCAAGTCGGCCGCTGCGTTCATCGCGTGGCGTGAGCAGGCCGGACCGCTCGTGGACAAGACGCATCTGGCCGCCGTCGAGGGCGTGGGCCCCGAGGTCGCCGAGCAGGCCGTGGGCTTCCTGCGCATCAGCGACGCCGAGGACCCGCGCGACCGTGCCCAGCTGCATCCAGAGCAGTACGGCGTCATCGAGAAGATGGCCGCGCAAGCCGGCGTCGACATCCCGACGTTGTTCGACGACGCGAACGCGCGCAAGCGCGTGCAGCTCGACGCCCTCACCGACGCGGAGACGAGTGCGGCAGCGCTGAAGTACGCCCTGTTCCAGGCCACGGCAGGCACGCGCGATCCGCGTCCCCGGTTCACGCAGCCGATTCCGCCCCCGCCGGAGATCACGCTCAAGACGATCCAGCCGGGCCTGACGCTGCAGGGCCGCGTATTGCGCGCGGCGCCCTTCGGTGTCTTCGTCGACGTGGGCCTGGGCGTGGAAGCACTCATCCCGATCCCGCACATCGGCGACCGACCGGGTGTCGAGCCGGCGACGGTTGCGCCCGTCGGCGCGGTCGTGAACGCACGCGTGCTCGAGGTGGACATCGAAAAGAAGCGCCTGACGCTGAGCATGCGGCGGCCGCAGCCGGGTCGGGGACCTGGTCGTGGTCCGGGTCGTGGTCCGGGTCGTGGTCCGGGTCGTGGCCCGGGCCGAGGCGGCGGCGGACCGCGCCGCGGCGACCGTGGGGATCGCGGAGACCGCGGCCCGCGCCAGCAGCGCGGCCCCCGCGACCGCGGCCGTGCGCCGGCCCGCTCCGGCGGTCCCGAGCGCCCGCGACAGTTCAGCGCCGCGCAGGGTCAGCCGCAGCGCGGCGGCCGCGACGAGCGTGGACGCGGGGACCGCGGGCGTGGTGACCGC
>JASJDY010000018.1 GCA_030065025.1 Planctomycetota bacterium | reverse complement strand
GTCGTCGGCCGGTGCTCGGGGGGCTTCTCGCCGGGCCGGGGCGTCTCGCCGGGCTTCGTCGGCCTCGGCGTGGGGGGGACGCCCTCGCCGCCTCCCGGCGTCAGGCCGTGCCCGGGATTGTTGCCGGTGCCGCCCGGGATGGGCGGCAGATCGGGGACCGGCGCGTCGCCGTCCTGCGTGCGGCCGGGCAGGTAGTTGCCGTCGCCGGGCTTGTAGTCCGGCTCGGGCGGCTTGATGCGGCCGCCGTGGGCCAGCGCTTCACCGGCGGGCGCGAGGGCCAGCAGGCCGAGGGCGATGAGGGTGGCCGCCACGAGGCGGCACGCGGTCGCGGATGCTCTGTTCATGCGATTCCTGCTGCGCCCCTCAGTCCGCTGACTGTGCCTCCGACTGTACGGCAAGCCGTCCGCCCCGTCCTTGCCAACGTCGCGGCGACCCGGGGTGCAGCACCACGTACACCACCGGGACCGCCGGACACACGCGTATAGAAAGCCCCGGGCGCAGGCCGGACGGGACGATAGACTGAAGAAATGCGGCTCAGCGTGTCGTTCGTCCTCTGCGCGCTGCTTCTCCTCACGGGGTGTGGCGAGGGCGATACGCCTCCGGCGCCGGAGCCGCAGGATCGTGCCCCGGAGAAGCCGGTCGAGCAGCCGAAGCCGCCCGCGGAGCCCACGCCGGTCGAACCCCAGCCCTCATCTCCGCCTGCGGAGGCGCCGGCGGACCACGAGGACTACATCCCGCCGCCGAACTGGTGCGGGACGCCGGGGATGATGCCGGGGCGGCGGCCGACGGGCGGTTTCGACGCGAAGTGGGTGTTCCTCAACGACAAGGGCGACGTCCTGCGCCTCCCCCTGAGCGACGTCACGCTCGAGAAGCTCGAAGAGCTCCGCAAGAAGGGCTGGAAGGTCCGCCTCCGCACGCGGCCCAAGTGAGGCCACCGATCATCCTGCGGCGTGTCTGGGCGATAGGCTTGTAGGGGCGGCCGGAGCCTCGAGCGAGACGGAGTCGAGTGGAGAGGCGAACGCCCGCCCGGTTCGAATGCTCCAGCCACTTGCGCCATCCAGGGATGGGGATCCGCGAGGACCCCGCATCCGCCGCCTCCGCCCGCCGCAACGTCCCGCGCCGCACCCAGTCCGATCCGCCGTCCTGATTCGATCCGGGCGGGCCTCACCCGGCCTGCGGCCGGGATCGGGCCGCCCCTACAGCCGTTTGGCGTAGGAACGCCCCTACGCGCCCGCCCACGTCTTCGCCGCTTCGGTGCCGTATTCGGCCCAATAGGCGCGGCAGCGGGCCAGATCGTCGTCCCCGATCACGCCCTTCTCGGCCAGGTAGTCCACGACCTCGGTCAGCGTCACGATGGGCAGCACCGGCACGCCCGTGGCCTCGGTGAAGGCGCCCACGGCGTTCGAGCCGTCCGGCTTCACCTCCTGGCGGTCCAGGACGATCAAGAGCGCCGCGAACGAGCAGTCGGGCGCGATCTCCCGCAAGAACGCCACCGACTCCATCTTGGTGGCGCCGTCGGTGAGCACGTCGTCGACCATCACGAACCGGGCATCCGCAGCCGGGACCCGGCCCAGGAGGCGCTTGCCCACCGACTGGCCCGCGGCCTCCGCCCCGTGGGCCTTCGCCTCCTTGCGGTCCGAGAGGCAGGCCTTCTCGACGCCCTGCTCCGCCAGGGCGATGGCCGCTGCCACGGAGAGGGGGATGCCCTTGTAGGCGGGCCCGAACACCGTGTCGAAGGCGTCGGCCCCGACGCGATCCAGCAGGGTCTCGGCGAAGCCGCGCCCCAGGCGGCCCAGGCGCTCGCCGGTGTCGAGCAGCCCCGTGTTGAGGAAGACCGGGCTCACGCGGCCGCTCTTCAGCGTGAACTCGCCGATCTTGAGGGCTTCGGCCTCGAGGAGGAAGTCGACGAACGCGCGCTGATAGTCCTGCATGGCGGCTCCGATCGCGGTGTTGCGCGGGAGCATAGCCGCGGCCGCTCCGCTGTCATGCGGGGGTCATCCCGCCCCGCCGCAGAGGCCCGGAATTCGGCCTCCGGCGTCTGAAAGCGGCTCGGCCCGACCCGCCTCGGGATGGACACCGTCGGCCCCGGACGGTATCCCCGGAGGTGCTAGGGAGGACAGGCATGAAGCGCTTCCGCACCACCGTGGCCGGACTGATCCTGGGGGCCATGGCCCTCCTGCCCCTGCCCGGCTGCATGGGCCCGGGCGGCAACCCGCTCGGATCCCTGGCCGGCGTGGCCCTGAGCATCGGCGCCAGCGTGGGCTCCTACCTCCTCATCAAGGAGCTCGACTAGCCCGAGCCAGGCGCACGCCCGGAAAGCGCGGAATCCCGGCGCCCGGGGGCCCGTGGATTCGTTGACCGCCATGCGGCCCCCCGTAAGATCCGGCCGCCCATGGCATCAGGTTTCGCGACCTGAAGCACGTGGGGGCCCGGGCAAGCAAGGTGCGGGCGTAGCTCAATGGTAGAGCTGCGGCCTTCCAAGCCGCTGACGTGGGTTCGATTCCCATCGCCCGCTCCACCACCTTGGGCATACGATCCGGGGCTCGGCTTCGCGCCGGGGACCAGGTCGCGGTGACCGTCTGGGTTGCTGGAGTAGCTCAGTGGTAGAGCACCTCCTTGGTAAGGAGGAGGTCGCGGGTTCAATCCCCGCCTCCAGCTCCACCGCCGGGCACTGGAACACATAGACACGAGAAAGAACGAAGTTAGGGGTCAGGCCGGCAGGCCACCCCCGGAGGATTGGCTCCCATGGCCAAGGACGTTTTTGAGCGCACCAAGCCGCACGTGAACGTGGGCACCATCGGCCACATCGACCACGGCAAGACGACGCTGACGGCGGCCCTCACGTTCGTGATGGAAGCCAAGGGTCACTCCAAGGCGAAGGCCTACGCCGACATCGCCAAGGGCGGCACGGTCCGCGACGAGACCAAGACGGTCACGATCGCCGCGGCCCACGTCGAGTACGAGACCGAGAACCGCCACTACGCGCACGTCGACTGCCCCGGTCACGCCGACTACGTGAAGAACATGATCACGGGCGCCGCCCAGATGGACGGTGCGATCCTCGTGGTCGCCGCGGACGACGGCCCCATGCCGCAGACGCGTGAGCACATCCTGCTCGCCCGCCAGGTCGGTGTGCCGGCCATCGTGGTCTTCCTCAACAAGGTCGACCTGGTGGACGACGAAGAGCTGCTCGAGCTCATCGAGCTCGAGGTGCGTGAGCTCCTCAACGAGTACGAGTTCCCGGGCGACGACATCCCCGTCGTGCGCGGTGCGGCCCTCAAGGCCATGAACAACCCGGGCGAGTTCGACGACGAGCAGGGCGCCGGCTCGATCATCAAGCTCCTCGAGGAGGTCGACAACTACATCCCGCTGCCCGAGCGCGACAAGGACAAGCCGTTCCTGATGCCCGTCGAGGACGTGTTCTCGATCAAGGGCCGCGGCACGGTCGGTACCGGTCGTATCGAGCGCGGTGTCGTCAACGTCGGTGACGCTCTCGAGATCGTGGGCCTGCAGCCCATCGAGGAAAAGAACATGACGACGACCTGCACGGGCGTCGAGATGTTCAACAAGACGCTCGACACGGGCGAGGCGGGCGACAACGTCGGTCTGCTGCTCCGCGGCGTCGACAAGGAAGCTCTCGAGCGCGGCATGGTGCTGGCGAAGCCCGGCTCCGTGAACCCGCACACCGAGTTCGAGGCCGAGGTGTACGTCCTGAGCAAGGACGAGGGCGGCCGTCACACGCCGTTCTTCAACAACTACCGTCCGCAGTTCTACATGCGCACGACCGACGTGACCGGCACCATCGAGCTGATGGGCGGCGCCGAGATGTGCATGCCGGGCGACAACATCACGATGAAGGTGACCCTCATCACGCCGGTCGCGGTGGAGGAGCAGCAGCGCTTCGCCATCCGCGAGGGCGGCCGCACGGTCGGCGCCGGCGCGGTGACGAAGATCCTCAAGTAACGCGAAACGGATCCAGGTTGCGCGGGGCCCCACGGGGTCCCGCGCGCTGTGGTTGAACAGGACCAGAAGGGAAGCACGACATGGCCAAGGGACAGCCGGCACGCGGCTACGTCTGGTTGCAGTGCACCGAGACGGGCGACTTCAACTACCGCGCGTCGAAGCGCATCAAGGGCAACCCGTACAAGCTCGAGCTGATGAAGTATTCGCCTCGGCTCAAGAAGCACACCCTCCACAAGGAGAGCAAGAAGAAGTAGCGGCCTCCGTCGCCGAACCACGCGGCGGGGACCACTCCGGGAACGGCAGTAGCTCAATTGGTAGAGCAGCTGATTCCAAATCAGCAGGTTGGGGGTTCAAGTCCTCCCTGCCGTGCCACTCCCGGACGGGGGACGCATCGGGGGAGACGCCCCCGGGGACTGAGTCGGCGATGAGCCTCGAGATCTACAAGAAGGGCCAGGGCAAGGTGGCGCGCACCAGCGCGTACATGCTCATCGGCATCCTGGTCGCCTTCGGCGCGTGGCGCTTCCACGCCGCCTTCAACGTGCCCGGCGAGGGCGTGCTGATCGAGAAGCTGCCCGTCATCGGGTCGCTGACGATCCTCAAGATCGGCTCGCTGCTGGTCTTCCTCGTCGGCCTGCTGCTGACCCACCTCGTGCTCAACGGCTCGAAGGTGGCGGAGCTCCTGATCGACACCGAGCAGGAGATGCGCAAGGTCTCGTGGCCCTCCTGGCCCGAGGTCAAGAGCGCGACGCTCGTCGTCGTCGTCGTCACGGTCGTCATGGGCATGGCACTTTTCGGGTTCGACAGGGCGCTGCAAGGCCTCTTCTCGTTCATCTTCTAGTCGGGACTTTCGAGGAGCAGCAAGTTGGCCAGGCGCTGGTACGTCGTCCGGGTTCAGAGCGGTCGTGAGGGTACGGTCCAGACCTCCCTCACCCGCCGTCTGAAGATCGCGGGCAAGGAGCAGGTGATCCCGCGGGTCCTCGTGCCCATGGAGGTCGTCACCGAGCTCAAGGGCGGCCGGAAGCGGACCCGCAAGAAGAAGCTCTACCCCGGCTACGTCCTCCTCGAGGTCGAGCAGGACGAGCACGGCAGCGTCCCCCGCGACGTGTGGTTCCTCGTGCGCGAGACCGCCGGCGTGGGTGACTTCGTCGGGCCGCACGGCGCGCCCGAGCCTCTGGCGCAGGACGAGGTCGATCGCCTGCTGCAGTCCATGGAGGCGACCCAGGACGAAGAGAAGGCGCCCCAGGTCAAGATCAGCATGAAGAAGGGCGACGCCGTCAAGATCAAGGAGGGCCCGCTGGAGTCCTTCGAGGGCGTCGTCGACGAGGTGATCCCCGCGAAGGGCATCGTGCGCGTCACCGTGACGATCTTCGGCCGGGCCACGCCCGTCGAGTTGGAATACTGGCAGGTCGAGAGCGTCTAGCGCTCCGGCCCGAATCGAGGCAGACCCATGGCCAAGGAAATCAAGGCAAAGATCAAGCTGCAGTGCCCCGGTGGGCAGGCGACACCCGCGCCCCCCGTCGGTCCGGCCCTGGGTCAGCACGGCGTGAACATCGGCGACTTCGTGCGCCGCTTCAACGACAGCACCCAGAAGGACATGGGCGTCACGCTGCCGGTCGTCCTGACCGTCTACGCAGACCGCTCCTTCGACTTCGAGGTCAAGAGCCCGCCCGCCGCCGTCCTGCTGCGCATGGCCGCCGGCCTGGACAAGGGCTCGGGCACGCCGAACACGCTGAAGGTCGGCACCGTCACCCGCGCCCAGGTGGATGAGATCGCCGAGCGCAAGATGGTCGACCTCAACGCCTTCGAGAAGGACGCCGCCGCCATGATGATCATGGGTACGGCCCGCTCGATGGGCATTGAGATCGAAGATTAGGTCGGCGCCCCTGGCCGCACCTAGGCCCGTGCCCGGATCGAAGGCGAAGACGCCTCCTCATCGTTAGGGGCTCTCGCTGTCCACGTTGCCTCGCTCTCGACCCGATGGCGAGGCGACCTGGCAGTCTTGTCAGGCCCAGGCGTTGTCAGCTGGCGTCGCGTTCGATTCGATGGCGAAGCAGCGATCGATCCGACGAACGGCCCCGCGTGTACAGGGCGCCTCGCCTTCGGTCCGGTCGAAATCCCCCAGGAACCCTCCGGGAAATCCTCAGATTCCTGCGGCCCTGGGCTAAAACTCGCGGCTTCCCTCGCTATTTCGGCGCGGGAGAGCTCGTCTACCGAGCCGGCAACCGCGTGCCGGAGCGGGAGAGTGAAGGAGACGCGGATGGCATACGTGAGCAAGCGCTACCGCGCTGCCGTCGCAACGCCCGGGTACGAGAAGCACAAGCGCTACGACATCGGGTCGGCGCTTGGCGTCCTCGAGAACTTCCCGAAGCCCAAGTTCGACGAGACCGTCGAGCTGGCCGTGCGACTCGGCATCGATCCCAAGAAGTCGGACCAGATGGTCCGCGGCAGCGTCTCGCTGCCCAAGGGCATCGGCAAGAGCCGCAGCGTGATCGTCTTCGCCGAGGGCGAGGCCGCTGCTGAGGCCGAGGCTGCCGGCGCCGACGAGATCGGCGGCGAGGACCTCGCCAAGCGCATCCAGGACGGCTGGACCGACTTCGACGTCTGCATCGCGCACCCGTCGATGATGAAGGTGGCCGGCAAGCTCGGCCGCATCCTCGGCCCCCAGGGCAAGATGCCGAGCCCCAAGTCCGGCACGGTCACGCCGCAGGTCGGCCAGGCCGTCACCGAGTTCAAGGCGGGCAAGGTCGAGTTCCGCGCCGATTCCGGTGGCATCGTGCACGTCCCCGTCGGCAAGCGCAGCTTCCCGGCGGACGACCTCGAGGCCAACATCTCGCACTTCGTCGAGCACCTGCGCGGCTTGAAGCCGTCGGCGGTCAAGGGCGCGTACATCCGCAAGGTGTCCGTGTCGGCCACGATGACGCCCGCGCTCACGCTGGACATCATCTAGGTAGGGGAGCTGACCATGGCCAAGGCACTCAAGCAGATGCTCGCCTCGCAGCTCGAGGCGGACCTCGATACGAGCCCCAACGGGATGATGCTGATCGATCCCGGCGCGATGACCATGGAGGCCAACGAGGCCTTCCGCAAGGACCTGCGCGAGAAGGCGGGCGGCGCTCGCATGCGCGTGATCCACAACCGTACGGCCACTGTCGCCATCAAGGCGCGCGGCTGGGACGGCGATGTGGACGCGCTCACTGCGACGCTCACCGGCCCCTCCGCCGTGGTCTACGGCGGCGACGGCCCCATCCCGATCGCCAAGGTCGTCCGCGACTGGTCCAAGAAGCAGAAGGACCTGAAGGTCAAGGGCGCCGTCGCCGACGGCGAGGTGCTCGTCGACGCCGATGCCCAGGCGCTCGCCGACATGCCCGACCTCGAGCAGCTCAAGGGCATGCTCGCCGGCGCGATCATCGGCGCCGCGCGCGGCATCGCCGGCAGCCTGCAGGCCGTCTACGGCGGCCTCGCCCGCGCCATCCAGGCCAGGGTGGACGAGTCCCCCGCAGAGGAAGGCGGCGCGGAGGCCGCCGAGTAGGCGTCCCCCAACGAATCACCTCCGCGGCAAGGGCCGGGGAGGTCAACCAGTTCCGATTGCACGAACGCAGGAGTTCGAGTCATGTCCGAAGAAGCAACTGAAGCCGTCACGCTCGACGAGGACCTCGAGGCCATCTTCACGAGCCTCGACAACCTCACCATCGCGAAGGCCGCGAAGCTGGTGAAGGCGCTGGAGGACCGTTGGGGTGTCTCCGCCGCCGCGCCGGCCGCCGTCGCCGTCGCCGCGCCCGCCGCCGGTGGGGGTGAGGCCGCCGAGGAGAAGACGGAGTTCGACGTCATCCTGAAGGGCCCGGGTCAGCAGAAGATCCAGGTCATCAAGGTCGTCCGCGCCATCACCGGCCTGGGCCTCAAGGAGGCCAAGGAGCTGGTGGACAACTCGCCGAAGCCGGTCAAGGAAGGCATCTCCAAGGAGGAGGCCGACAAGCTCTCCCAGGAGCTGTCCGACGCCGGCGCCGAGGTCGAGGTCAAGTAACGACGGGTCGCCTGGGGTCCCGCGCTCGTCGTGGGATCCCGCCCCTGATCGCGGCGCCGGCGTTCCATGCGCAGGGTGGAGCCTCCACCCTCGCGGCCGGTACCGCTACGCACAGGGACTTCCGGCCCGAAGGTGACTCGATCTCCTGTGTTCGGTGCGCGCCAGGGTGCGCACCGTCCTCTCTCGGACGTACCTTCTCGGGTTCGAAGTTCGATCCGCTGCCGTCCGTGCAGCGGCACGCACGCCGGCTTCGTCAGCGCCCCCCTTGGCCAGGGGCGGCGGAAGCCTGAAGCCGGCGCGCAGCGGCCATTGATTCGTCCCCCCGCGGGACAGCCCATTTCGAAGAGGGATCGACGTGCATACGTCGATCCCTTCGTCCGCTTTGCGGACGACGCTTCCGGGTCTGGCCGTCGCTCTCCACGCACGCCCCCCGTACCGCGTCGTCCCCTGGCGGTGGAGGAGAGCTGGATGAGCACCAACGGCAATGGCTCGAGCAATGGCAACGGGTCGAACGGAAGCAACGGCTCCAACGGCAGTTCGGGCATCGGCGGCGGCCCCCGCGAGCTGGGGCACGACCTGATCGACCATCCGGAGCTGCAGCCGATCCGCACCTTCGGTGGGCACCGCTCGCACGACGTGCCGGACCTCGTCCAGCTCCAGACGCACGCCTTCGACAGCTTCCTCCAGGAGGAGATGCCGCCGGAGCACCGCAACAAGCAGGGCCTCGAGGCCGTGCTGCAGGAGGTGTTCCCGATTCCCTCCTACGACGGCACGATGGAGCTGCAGTACCTCGGCTACGAGCTCGGCAGCCCGCGCTACACGCCGGACGAGTGCCGCGACCTCAAGCTCACCTACGGCCGTCCCTTCAAGATCCGCGTGCGCCTCAACAAGGAGAGCCCGGTCGAGGAAGACGTCTACCTCGGCGAGATCCCGATTCGCATGGGCGGTGGCGAGTTCATCGTCAACGGCACCGAGCGCGTCATCGTGACG
Organism: Planctomycetota bacterium; assembly: GCA_030065025.1. Taxonomy (GTDB): domain Bacteria; phylum Planctomycetota; class PLA2; order PLA2; family JAEUHO01; genus JAHEIK01. Next base: position 8,668 of record JASJDY010000018.1, on the reverse strand, counting down.
CAGCTCCACCGCTCGCCCGGCGTCGACTTCTCGGTCGAGACGCACGCTTCGGATCGCAAGCTCCACTCCTGCTGGCTCATCCCCGAGCGCGGCTCCTGGATCGAGCTCAACGTCACGAAGAAGGACATGCTGGCGGTCCGCATCGACCAGTCCGGCAAGTTCCCCGCCACCGGGCTCCTCCGCGCGATGAACGAGGAGTACTCGACGCACACCGAGATCGTTCGCTCGTTCTACGAGACCAAGCAGGTCTCGAAGGGCGGTCGCGCGTGGAAGAAGGCCATCCTCGGCAAGCACGCCGCCGCCTGGCTGTTCGACAAGGAGACGGGCGAGGAGATCCTCGACCCGACCAGCGCCGAGAACATCATCACCGATGAGGTCCTCGAGCACATCACCAACTGCGACGTCCGCTCCGTCGTCCTCGAGCACATCGTCGACTCCGACCGTGAGAAGGAGTACGACGAGGTCATCGAGCGCGGCAAGGAGAAGGAGAAGTACGGCGTCAAGGAGAGCAACGACGGCGTCATCGAGGTCATCACCGACGTCGACGACCAGCTGGTGCTCAACACCCTGCGCGAGGACACCACCGAGTCGCACGACGAGGCGCTGCTGAAGATCTACGCGCGCCTGCGTCCGGGCAACCCGCCCCAGGTGAAGAAGGCCAAGGAGCTCTTCCTCGAGAAGTTCTCCGACGAGAGCCGCTACCGCCTGGGCCGTGTCGGTCGCTTCCGCCTCAACCGCAAGTTCAAGACGAACAGGCCGGAGGACGAGCAGACCCTCCACCACACCGACCTCGTGAACGCGGTTCGTTACCTCATCGCGCTGCGCGGTCCGGGCGTCGCCAAGACGACCAAGGGCAAGCAGAAGGCGCTGCCGTTCGGCGGCCAGGTGACGGTCGATGACATCGACCACCTCGGCAACCGCCGCATCCGCACGATCGCCGAGCTTGCCGCTGACGAGCTGCGCAAGGGCTTCCTGAAGCTCCGCCGCACGGCCCAGGAGCGCATGAACATCGAGGACGTGGAGTCCGTCTCCCCGCGCTCGGTCATCAACTCCAAGACGATCTCGTCCGCGATCGACTACTTCTTCGGTCGCGGCGAGCTGTCGCAGGTGGTCGACCAGACCAACCCCCTCTCGCAGCTCAAGCACGAGCGCGGCCTCTCGGCTCTCGGCCCCGGCGGTCTCAACCGCAAGCGCGCCGGTTTCGAGGTGCGCGATGTGCACATCAGCCACTACGGCCGCATCTGCCCCATCGAGACGCCGGAAGGCACGAACATCGGTCTCATCTCCTCGCTCGCCATCTACAGCGGCGTGGACGAGTACGGCTTCCTCGTGACGCCCTACCACGTCGTCAAGGACGCGAAGGTGACCGAGGAGATCGTGTACCTGCGCGCTGACGAGGAGCTCGACCGGGTCCTCGCGCCGGCCGACACGGAGGTCGACGCCAACCGCAAGATCGCGGGCAAGCAGATCCTCGGCCGGCAGAACGACGACTTCCTGCTCGTCGACGCCTCCGAGGTCGACTACATGGACGTCAGCCCGATGCAGCTGGTCGGCGTCTCGGCGGCCCTGATCCCGTTCCTCGAGCACGATGACGCCAACCGCGCGCTCATGGGCTCGAACATGCAGCGCCAGGCGGTGCCGCTCCTCAAGACCGATCCGCCCATCGTCGGCACCGGCATGGAGAAGATCGTCGCCGGCAACAGCAGCATGGTCGTGAAGGCCCAGAAGGCCGGCACGGTCACCGCGCTGGACGCCACGCGCATCGTGATCGACGACAAGGTCTACCCGCTGCGCAAGTTCGTGGGGCTCAACGAGCGCACGTGCCAGAACCAGAAGCCGATCGTGAACCTCGGTGACAAGATCGAGGCCGGCCAGATCATCGCCGATGGTGCTGCGACGCATCACGGTGAGCTGGCGCTGGGACGCAACGTCCTGGTCGCGTTCATGCCGTGGGATGGCTACAACTACGAGGATGCGATCCTCGTGAGCGAGGGCCTCGTCCGTCAGGACGCGTACACCTCTGTCCACATCGACATGTTCGAGATCGAGATCCGCGAGACCAAGCTCGGTCGCGAGGAGTTCACGAACGACATCCCGAACGTGTCCGAGCGCGCCCTGCGCAACCTCGACGAGGAGGGCATCGTTCGCATCGGCACGCGCATCCGCCCGGGCGACATCCTGGTCGGCAAGGTCGCGCCGAAGAGCAAGAGCGAGCTCTCGCCCGAGGAGAAGCTGCTGCACGCCATCTTCGGCCGCGCCGGCGAGGACGTGAAGAACGACTCGCTGACCGTGCCGCCCGGCGTCAACGGCATCGTGATCGACACGAAGAAGTTCTCGCGGAAGGTCAACATCTCGGACGAGGAGCGCGCCGACAACCACGAGCGCATCCGCGACGCCGAGCGTGCCTTCCAGTACGAGTTCAAGGGCAAGCTCGAGTCGCTCATCAACGCGATGAGCAACATGCTCGGCCGCAAGCTGGTCGATCCCGTCACGCGCAAGCCGTTCTCCGTCGAGGACGTCGAGGTGCTGCCGGAGCTGCGCGAGGTGCGTGAGCGCCTGGCCACGGCCGTTCGCGGCGCGGGCCTGAAGCCCGAGGACCCGTTCCACGAGGTCGCGCGCACGCACTTCCGTGAGATCGACGACGCCGAGGCCTACAAGAACAAGGTCGTCAACCGCCTGTCGCGCGGCGACGAGCTGCCCACGGGCGTGCTCGAGGTCGTCAAGGTCTACCTGGCCACGCGCCGCAACCTCAGCGTCGGCGACAAGATGGCCGGCCGCCACGGCAACAAGGGCGTGATCTCGCGCATCCTGCCCATCGAGGACATGCCGTTCCTCGAGGATGGGACGCCCTGCGAGCTCGTGCTCAACCCGCTCGGCGTACCGAGCCGAATGAACGTCGGCCAGATCCTCGAGACCCATCTGGGTTACGCCGCTCGCCTCCTCGGATGCCGCGTCACGACGTCGGTGTTCGACGGAGCCAGCGAGAAGGACATCGAGGAGATGCTGATGGAGGCCGGCCTGCCACCGGATGGCAAGGTCACCCTCTACGACGGCCGGACGGGCTCGGCGTTCGATCAGAACGTCACCGTCGGCTACCTCTACATGCTGAAGCTGCACCACCTCGTGGACGAGAAGATCCACGCGCGTGCGACGGGGCCGTACAGCCTCATCACGCAGCAGCCGCTCGGCGGCAAGGCTCGCTTCGGCGGCCAGCGCTTCGGCGAAATGGAGGTCTGGGCCCTGGAGGCGTACGGCGCCGCCAACATCCTCCAGGAGCTCCTCACCGTGAAGTCCGACGACGTGGACGGACGCATGAAGATCTACGAGTCCATGGTCAAGGGCGAGAACATCCTCGAGGCCGGCACCCCGGTGTCGTTCGAGGTGCTGTGCAACGAGATCCGCGGCCTCGGGCTCAACATCGAGCTCGAGAAGAGCCGGCTCTAGGACTGATCAACGGAACCTGAGAGAGCGAAGAGGAGAACCCGATGATCGAGAGCATGTTCAACCGCGTGAACGACTACACGGCGGTGAAGATCACCCTGGCCAGCCCCGAGACGATCCGCTCGTGGTCGTACGGTGAGGTCAAGAAGCCCGAGACCATCAACTACCGCACCTACCGGTCGGAGAAGGATGGTCTGTTCTGCGAGAAGATCTTCGGTCCCGAGCGGGACTGGGAGTGCTTCTGCGGCAAGTACAAGGGCATCAAGCACAAGGGCATCATCTGCGACCGCTGCGGCGTCAAGGTGACCCACAGCCGTGTGCGCCGCAAGCGCATGGGCCACATCGCGCTGGCCGCGCCCGTCGTCCACATCTGGTTCTTCAAGGCCATGCCGAGCCGTCTCGGCACCTTGCTGAACATGAAGACGTCGAGCCTCGAGCGCGTCATCTACTTCCAGGACTACGTGGTCATCGACGCCGGTGACACGCCGCTCAAGGCCGGCGAGCTCATCAGCGAGGAGCAGTACCGCGAGGCCCGCGAGCGCTACGGCGACAGCTTCGACGCCGGCATGGGCGCCGAGGCCATCCGCCGCATGCTCCACACGATCGATCTCGAGAAGCTGTCGCAGGACCTGCGCGCCGAGCTCGAGACCACGCGCTCCAAGCAGAAGACGAAGGATCTGCTGAAGCGCCTGCGTACGGTCGAGGCGCTGCGCGACTCGGGCAACGACGCGGACTGGCTCGTGCTCGACGTCATCCCGGTGATCCCGCCGGACCTGCGCCCGCTGGTCCTGCTCGACTCGGGCAACTTCGCGACGTCGGACCTCAACGACCTCTACCGCCGCCTGATCAACCGCAACAACCGCCTCAAGAAGCTGCTCGACCTCAACGCCCCCGAGGTCATCATCCGCAACGAGAAGCGGATGCTGCAGCAGTCGGTGGACGCGCTGTTCGACAACGCCCGCTGCCGCCGCAGCGTGCTCGGCTCGAGCAACCGCCCGCTCAAGTCGCTGACCGACATGATCAAGGGCAAGCAGGGCCGCTTCCGCGAGAACCTGCTCGGCAAGCGCGTCGACTACAGCGCGCGCTCGGTCATCGTCGTCGGTCCGGACCTCAAGCTGCACCAGTGCGGCCTGCCGAAGAAGATCGCGCTGGAGCTCTACCAGCCGTTCATCATCCGGCGCCTCAAGGAGCTCGGCTATGCGGACACCATCAAGTCCGCGAAGAAGATGCTCGAGCGCAAGGACGAGGAGGTCTGGGACATCCTCGAAGAGGTGACCCGCGAGCATCCGGTGCTCCTCAACCGCGCGCCGACGCTGCACCGCATGGGCATCCAGGCCTTCGAGCCGAAGCTCATCGAGGGCAACGCCATCCGCCTGCACCCGCTGGTGTGCACCGGCTTCAACGCCGACTTCGATGGTGATCAGATGGCCGTCCACCTGCCGCTCTCCTACGAGGCGCAGATCGAGGCGGCGACGCTGATGCTGTCGACGAACAACATCTTCTCGCCCGCGCACGGCGGCCCGCTCATCGCGCCGTCGCAGGACATCGTGCTCGGCATCTACTACCTGACGGTGAACTTCCAGACGCCGCAGACGAAGGTGCCGATCTGCACGCACACCAACGAGGTCTTCCTCGGCTACAGCGAGGGCAAGTTCGCGATCCACGACACCGTCAAGCTGCGTCTCGACGAGGGCACCCTCGTGGCGACCGAGCCCGGCAAGTGGGAAGCCCAGTCGCTCATCGAGACGACGGTCGGCCGCGTGTTGTTCAACGACATCCTGCCGTTCGGCATGCCCTTCTACAACTACACGCTGAACAAGAAGAAGATCGGCGGTCTCATCTCCGACTGCTTCAAGCTGCTCGGCAAGGGCACGACGCTGCGCCTGCTCGATGACGTCAAGGACGTCGGCTACAAGTCGGCGACCCGCGCCGGTCTGTCGTTCGCCAAGAACGACATGCGCGTGCCGGATGCGAAGCGCAACATCATCGATGAGGCCGAGGAAGAGGTCTCCGGGATCGAGCGCCACCTGAAGCGCGGTGAGATTACCCGCGGTGAGCGCTACTCGAAGATCATCGACACGTGGACCCGCGCCCGCGAGGAGGTGGGACGCGTCATGATGGCCTCTCTGGAAGAGGACACCCGTGACGGCGAGCCCTACCTCAACCCGATCTTCGCGATGGCCGACTCCGGCGCGCGTGGCTCCGTCGAGCAGATTCGTCAGCTCGCCGGTATGCGCGGTCTCATGGCCAAGCCCTCGGGCAAGATCATCGAGACGCCCATCAAGTCGAACTTCCGCGAGGGCCTGCACGTCCTCGAGTACTTCAGCTCGACGCACGGCGCGCGTAAGGGCCTGGCCGACACGGCGCTCAAGACGGCCGACTCCGGCTACCTCACGCGCAAGCTGTCGGACGTCGCCCAGAACGTCGTCATCACCCAGCACGACTGCGGCACGCTCAACGGCACCAGCAAGGGTGTCGTCTACAAGGGCGACAAGATGGAGGTCAGCCTCGCGCAGGCCATCCACGGCCGCGTCGCGCGCGACACGATCATCGACGTCGTGACCGACGAGGTGGTCGTCCGCGAGAACGAGCTGATCACCGAGGAGATCGGCGCGCGCATCGAGAGCATGGGCTACGAGAAGGTGCGCGTGCGTTCGCCGCTCACCTGCGAAGCCGCCAACGGCATCTGCCAGTGCTGCTACGGCATGGACCTGTCGCGCGGCCGGCTCGTGGAGCTCGGCCTCGCGGTCGGCATCATCGCCGCGCAGTCGATCGGTGAGCCCGGCACGCAGCTCACGATGCGGACCTTCCACATCGGCGGTACGGCTACGAAGGGCGTCGAGGAGTCGGAGATCCGCGCGAGCAGCTCCGGCAAGGTGCGCTACCTCGAGGTCAACGCCGCGGACGCGGGCAAGGGCGACCAGGTCGCCATCAGCCGCAACGGCGAGCTGTTGCTGCTCGACAAGCGCGATCGCGAGCTCGATCGCTTCGTCGTGCCGCTCGGCGGCGTGATCAAGGTCAAGGACGGCGAGTCGGTGCGCGAGAAGAAGGTCCTCTTCACCTGGGACCCCTTCAACGTGCCGATTCTCGCCGAGCGCGACGGTGTGATCCGCTTCGACGACATCGTCGACAACAAGACGGTGCGCGAGGAGATCGATCCGGGCTCCGGCGTCAAGCGCCGCGTGATCATGGAGCACAAGGGCGACCTGCACCCGCAGGTCATCATCGAGGACGACAAGGGCACGCCCATCGCGCTCTACCCGATCCCCGAGAAGGCCCACCTCGAGGTCGCGCCGGGCGACAAGGTCAAGTCCGGCGCGCTGCTGGCCAAGACGCCGCGCGAGATCACGGGTACGCAGGACATCGTCGGTGGTCTGCCGCGCGTGACCGAGGTCTACGAGGCCCGCCGTCCGCGCGAGCCTGCGACGCTCGCCGAGATCGACGGCGTCGTGGAGCTGGGCGACAAGCGTCGCGGCAAGCGCACGATCCAGGTGAAGTCCGAAGGTGGCCAGGTCGTGGAGCACCTCGTGCCCCACGGCAAGCACCTGCGCGTTCACTCGGGTGACCGCGTTCGCGCCGGCGACTCACTCGTCGACGGCCCCCTGGTCCCGCACGACATCCTGCGCATTACGGGCGTCGAGGCCCTGCAGGACTACCTGCTCCGCGAGGCGCAGAACGTCTACCGCAGCCAGAACGTCACGATCGACGACAAGCACCACGAGGTGATCATCTCGCAGATGCTGCGCAAGGTGAAGGTGGAGGACCCCGGCGATACGGACATGCTCCCGGGCGCCGTGGTCGACAAGTTCCGCTTCCGCCGCAAGAACAGCCGCGTCATCGAGGCGGGCGGCAAGCCCGCGCGGGCGGAGCCGCTGCTGCTCGGCATCACGAAGGCCTCGCTCCAGAGCGAGTCCTTCATCTCGGCCGCCTCCTTCCAGGAGACGACGAAGGTGCTGACGCAGGCGGCGCTCTCCGGCCGTGTCGACCACCTGGTAGGCCTCAAGGAGAACGTCATCCTCGGTCACCTGATCCCGGCGGGCACGGGCTTCCGCAGCTACCTGCGTACGCGGGTGCAGAAGAACATCCCGCTCGAGGAGAGCGTGGCCGGCTTCGCCGAGATGCCCGAGGATCTGGAGGCTCTGCAGGAGCTGAAGGACCTGCTCGGCGGCGGCGACGAGGACCTGCTCCCGCCCGCTGGTGGCGGCGGCGACGAGGCGGCGACCCCGTAATCCGCAACGAACCGGGTTTCCGGGGCGGCGCAGCCGTCCCGGAAACCATTACGACCCTTTCCCGACTTGCCGGTACCTTCTCGGGCTGCCCTGGAGTCGGGGCCCAAGAATTCGGAACGCAGTATGCCCACCATCAACCAGCTGGTCCGCAAGGGCCGCAAGAAGGTCCGCCGGAAGAGCAAGGCTCCCGTGCTCGAGAGCTGCCCGCAGAAGCGCGGTGTCTGCCTCTCGGTGAAGACCCAGACGCCGAAGAAGCCGAACTCCGCGCTGCGCAAGATCGCGCGTGTCCGGCTCTCGAACAACCGCGAGGTCACGGCGTACATCGGTGGTGAGGGGCACAACCTGCAGGAACACAGCATCGTGCTGATCCGCGGCGGTCGTGTCCGCGACCTCCCGGGTGTCCGCTACCACATCATCCGCGGCACGCTTGACACCGCCGGCGTCGAGGGCCGCAAGCAGCAGCGCTCCAAGTACGGCCAGAAGAAGGGCAAGTAACGATGGCTGGCAAGTACTACCGCAGCTTCGAGCACCACCTCAAGCCCGACCCGATCTACGGCAACCTCGATGTCGCCAAGTTCATCAGCTGCGTCATGCTGGATGGCAAGCGCAGCACGGCCGAGAAGATCTTCTACGACTCGCTCGAGATCATCCGCGAGCGCGTCAAGGAGCGCGAGCCGATCGAGGTGTTCCACCAGGCCGTCGAGAATGTCAAGCCGATGGTCGAGGTGCGCAGCAAGCGCGTCGGTGGTGCCAACTACCAGGTTCCGGTCGAGGTCAACAACAAGCGTCGTCGCACGCTGGCCTACCGCTGGATCCTCGAGGCCGCTCGCGGTCGCCGCGGCCGCCCGATGCGCGTGTCGCTCGCCGACGAGCTGATGGCCGCCTACAACAAGGAAGGCGGCGCGATCCTCAAGCGCGAAAACGCGCACAAGCAGGCCGAGGCAAACAAAGCTTTCGCCCACTTCGCCTTCTGATTTGAGCTGCGTGGATGCTCGACG
>JASJDY010000204.1 GCA_030065025.1 Planctomycetota bacterium | reverse complement strand
GTGTCCTTGCCCCCCACCGCCTTCGCGATGCCGAAGTCCGAGAGATAGGCGTGGCCGTGCTCGTCGAACAGCACGTTGTCCGGCTTGATGTCGCGGTGCACGACGCCCTGTTGGTGGATGAAGTCCAGCGCGCGGGCGACGTCGCGCACCCACGGCCGCACCTCGGGGTACGGCAGGGGTGCCCCCTTCGCCTTCCGGATGCGGTCGCCGAGGCTGCCGCCTTGGAGGAACTGCAGGATCAGGAAGGGCAGGCCCTCGTGTTCGCCGCGCGCGAGGATGCGCACGATGTGCGGGTGCTGCAGTGAGATGAGGTCGCGCGTCTCGCGCTCGAAGCGCTCGCGGAAGCCGGGCTCGGCGAGGTAGGCCGTGTGCGGGACCTTCACGACGACCGGCATCTCGAGCTGGTCGTCGCGGGCGAGGTAGACGCTGGCCATGCCCCCGCCGCCGATCTTGCGCTCGACGGTGTAGCGGCCGAGGAGCGTCTGCTCCTCCAGGCTCACGCTCCAGCGGTCGGTCGGATCGGTCATGGCGTCAGGGTACCGCGGGCGGGCTCGCGGACCGCCCCATCAGGTTTGAACCCGTTCTGGCCGAGCGAGGTGCGCGGTGGCGGGGTGTACGCGCATGGCATGGGGCTGTAGGGGCGGCCCGAGGTCGCGCGCAGCGCGACCGCAGGCCCGCCCTCCGCGGCGTCCGGGGATCCGTATCGGCAACGCCTCACGACCTCGACGGGCGGGCGTTCGCCCTTCGACTCGACTGCGTCTCGCTCAGGGCTCCGGCCGCCCCTACAGGTCCCTCGAACGCTTCCTGACACCCGACTCGTACGGATCCCGCTTGCGATGGCGCTCGTACGCGCCGGACCGCGCCCGCCCTCCCGCGTACTGCCGGTTGCGCGGCCTCTCGCCCTGCTCCGCCTCGCGCATGCCCGGCGCGATCGGCTTCAACAGCAGCATCAGCACGAGGCCGCTCACGAGGCCGCCGAGGTGCGCGAGATGCGCGACGCCGCCGCCGATGTTCACGTTCATGCTGATGAGCAACGGGATGACGTCCTGCATCACGAACCAGATGCCCATGATCCAGCGCGCGTTGACGAAGAAGACGTTCACGTACACCCACAGGAACATGAACACCTTCACGCGGTGACGCGGACACGCGATGAAGTAGAGCCCCTGGACGCCGCTGATCGCGCCCGACGCGCCCACGACCGGCATCGTCGACTCCGCGCGGAACGCACCGTAGATCAGCGTCGCGCCCACCCCCACCGCCAGATAGGCGAGCAGGTAACCGAACGCACCGAGCCGCTGCTCGATGTTGTCGCCGAAGATCCACAGAAAGAGCATGTTGCCGCCCAGGTGCATCCACCCGGCATGCATGAACATGCTCTTGAAGATGGTGTCGAAGCTGCCGACCGCCGGCACGTAGGCATGCTCGAGGATGAATGCCTGAAACGCGGCCTCCGTCGCGTACGTGGCCCGCATCCACACGAACGCAACGACGTTCGCCGCGATCAGCGAGTAGTTCACCCACGCGACGTGCTTCTTGTCGTTGGGTTCGTCGCCGATGGGCAGGATCAGCATGGCGCGTCAGCCTACCCGCACCCTCGCCCGATCGCCCCCGCCCATCAGGCGCCGTCCCCGGTCGCTCGTAGCGCCAGACCCGAGACGTCGTCCTGGAAGCCGGGTGTGCCGGTCCAGTCCTCCACCTGGGCCAGCAGCCGATCGAGGCTCTCCTGCAGGGGCCTCTCGCGGTCGCCGTCGAGAGCGCGCGCCAGCTGATCCGTCCCGAAGGCTGCGCCCGCCTCGTTGCGTGCTCCGCGCAGCCCGTCGGAGCAGACGTACAGACGCTCACCGGGCTTCAGGGCAAGCGTCCGCTCCGCGAAGCGCACGCCGGACTCGACGCCGATGGCGGGCCCCGTGGCATCGAGAAGCCCGGGCGGCTCCGACGGACGCACGAGCACGGAGCCGGGATGCCCTGCGGACACGTAGCGGATCTCGCACGAACGCAGGTCGAGCACGCCGTAGAACAGGCTGAACTGCTCGCCCTGTCGACGCCGGCGGGCGAAGCGCTCGTTGAGGCGGCGCGCGACCTCGCCGGGCGGCGCCAGGCGGGGGCGCGCATCGACGTGGTCCTTGCGCATGAGCAGCGTGGACTGGTTGGGATCCGCGACGAGCGTGCGGCTCACGCTCACGGCAAGCAGTGCGGCTGGCACGCCCTGACCGCTGACGTCGAGCGCGTAGAAGGCCGCGTGTCCGGCGTCGAGCGGGACCACGTTGAGCAGATCGCCGGCCAGCTCGGCACTCGGCCGGAAGCACCAGGCGAACTCCACGGTCGTGAAGCGTGGCATCTCCACGGGGAGCAGCGAGCGCTGGATCTCCGCCGCGGCGGCGAGGTCGCGTGCCATGCGCTCGTTGGCATGTCCCAGCTCGGCGTTGCGCCGGGCGAGGTCACGCTGCAGCTCGACGATGCGCTGACCCGCACGCAGGCGTGCGCGCAGCACGACCGGATCGAACGGCTTGCTCAGGAAGTCGTCCGCGCCGGCCTCGATGCCCTCGACCAGGTCCTGCGCCTGGCTCTTCGACGTCAGCAGCAGGACGTAGGCGTAGTCGTCGCCCTGTGCGCCCCGGATGCGCCGCACGAGCTCCGGGCCGTCGAGCTCCGGCATCATCCAGTCCGAGACCACGAGCTGCGGACGCTGCTCCTGGTACGCGCTCCACGCCTGTGCGCCGTCGGCCGCGACGAGCACGTCGTGACCGTCCGCCATGAGCAGGCCCTCGAGACGCTTGCGCGTGACGGCGTCGTCTTCGGCGACGAGGATCCTCACGGCGAGGGTGCCTCCACACGTGCTCTCAGCTCGGCGCACGCCTGCTCCAGCGCCGCCCGCAGGGCGGGCAGGAGCGCGGCCACCGCCGCAGGCTCCCCTGCCTCGGCTGCGCGCTCGATCCGCTCGGCGGCGTCCATGACGTCCTGCGCGCCGAAGTTGCCGGCCGAGCCCTTCAACTTGTGCGCGGCGCGCGCCAGGGCCTCCGCATCCTCGCGCATGTGGGCATCCGCAATGTCCGCGAGCCTGTCGTCCGCACGCTCCAGGAACAGGTTGGCCATGTCCCGCAGGAGCGCTTCGTCGCCGAGGACGAGCTCGAGCGCCGCCTCCCAGCCCAGCACGCTGTTCGCGGTGGCGACTGGCTGCACCTGCTCACCGCGGGTGATGCGCTCGACGGCCGACTCGATGGCGGCGACGTCGAGCGGCTTGCCGACGACGCCGTCCATGCCGGCTACGAGGCAGCTCTGCAGCCGCTGCGGATCCGGGTCGGCGGTCAGCGCGAGGATGGGAACACGCCCGCCCTGCTCACGCTCGATGCGGCGCACGCGACGGGCGGCCTCGAGCCCGCCGATGCGGGGCATCTGCAGGTCCATGAGGATCAGGTCGAAGGCGTGCGGCGACGCGAGGAACCGCCCGCAAGCCTCCTCGCCGTCCGACGCGAGGGTCACGTGATGACCGCTGCTCTCGAGCAGGCGGATGCCGAGCTTCTGATTGAGCTCGTCGTCCTCGGCCAGCAGGATCCGCATGGTCATTGCCCCGTACCGGGTACGACTCTACTGGAATCCAGCCGCGGGAGGATCAGGAGGACGTGACGACGCGGAGGCCCAGCCCCAGCGCGCCGGCGCCGAGCGTGGTCTCCACGGTGTGCATCCCGTCCTCGGGCGCCCCGAAGACGAGCTCCGTGGCGAGCACCTGCTCGCGGATGTACGCCGCGTGCGTCTCGATGGCGGCGCGGCAGCCCTCGTGGACGTCCACCGCGAGCACGATGCGGTCGGTGACGTTCAGGTCCGCCTCCTTGCGGGCCTGCTGCACCTTGCGCACGAGGTCGCGGGCCCAGCCCTCGGCCTCGAGTTCGGGCGTGACGTCGACGTCGAGAACCACCACGGCATCGTTGCCCTTGAGCGCGGCGCTCGTCTCGCCCTCCTTCGACTCGAGCTTGAGCTCGTACTCGTCGGGCTGGAGCGTCACCTCGCCGGCCGTGACGGTGCCGTCGTCGTTCTTCGTCCAGGCACCGCTACGCGTCGCGGCGATGACGTCCTTCATGGCGGCACCGAGCTTGGGGCCGAGCTTGCGCCGATCCGGGGAGAGCACGAACGTGGCGTGCGCCTCGAGATCCTCGGTCAGCTCGACGGCCTTGACGTTGACCTCGCTCTGCACGAGGTGCTTGAGCGGCTCGAGCCGCGTGGCGTCGTGGCCGGCGATCATGAGGCTGGCGAGGGGCAGGCGCGTGCGCAGGCCGTGCTCTTCGCGCAACGCAAGCGCGGTCGAGCACGCCTCACGTACGCGATCCATGTCCGCGACGAGCTCGTGGTCGAGCGGGAACGACTCGGCGTCAGGCCAGTCCGTGAGGTGCACGCTGTCGTCGCCGGTCAGGCCCATGTAGACGGCGTCCGTGATCAGCGGCAGCAGCGGCGCCGTGACCTGGCAAACGGTGACGAGCACGGTGTAGAGCGTGTCGTACGCGCTCTGCTCGGCCTCCGCGCCGCTCTCGCCCCAGAAGCGACCGCGGCTGCGGCGGATGTACCAGTTGTTGAGCGCGTCGATGAACGCGGTGATCTCGGCGCACGCGCCGGCGAGATCGTAGTCGTCCATCTCCGTGGCGACGTTCTCCACCAGCTCGCGCGTCTTCGCGAGGATGTAGCGGTCGAGCAGCTGGTCCGAGTCCGTGCGGAAGGTCGCGCGGACGCCGTCGATGTTGGCGTACAGCGTGAAGAAGTAGTACGCGTTCCAGATCGGGTTGAGCACGAGGCGCGTGACGTCGCCGAGGCCCGCGTCGCTGCTGTCGAAGCGCAGATCGCCGCCGCGCATGATGGGCGAAGCCATCATGTACCAGCGCAGCGCGTCGGATCCCCGCGTGTCGAAGACCTCGTCGGGACTGCTGTAGTTGCCGTAGCGCTTGCCCAGCTTGCGCTTGCCGTCGGGCTCCAACAGGATGCCGTGGCAGATGCAGTTGCGGAACGGGGCGCAGTCGAACAGCGCGGTGCCGAGCACCATCAGCGTGTAGAACCAGCCGCGGGTCTGCGCGACGTACTCGACGATGAAGTCGCCCGGGAAGTGGTGCTCGAACCAGTCCTTGTTCTCGAACGGGTAGTGCACCTGTGCGAACGGCATCGAGCCCGACTCGAACCAGCAGTCCAGCACCTCGGGCACGCGACGCATCGTGGCGCCCGGCACGTTGGGGTCGGGGCGCGTGAGCTCGTCGATCGCCGGACGGTGGAGGTCCTTGACCTCGACCCCGAACGCCTCCTCGAGCTCGGCGATGCTGCCGTAGCACTCCGGAGGCGTGGGGCTCTCCGGGTCGTCGCTCTTCCAGACCGGGATCGGCGTGCCCCAGAAGCGGTTGCGGCTGATTGACCAGTCACGCGCGCCCTCGAGCCACTTGCCGAACTGGCCGTCGCGGATGTGCTCGGGGATCCAGCGGATCTTCTGGTTGTGCGCGACCATGCGGTCGCGGAAGTCGGTCACGCGGACGTACCACGAGCCCAGCGCCTTGTAGATCAGCGGCTCGTCGGTGCGCCAGCAGTGCGGGTAGTTGTGCTCGTACGTCTCGTGCTTGACGAGAGCGCCCTGCTCCTTGAGGTGCTGGATGATCGGCTTGTTCGCGTCGAAGACGTTGACGCCGGCCCAGTCCGTGACGGCCTCGGTGAAGCGGCCGCTGTCGTCGACGGGCACGACGACGTCGATGCCGTTCTCCTCGCAGATGATCTGGTCGTCCTCGCCGAACCCGGGCGCCATGTGCACGACGCCGGTGCCCTCCTCGGTGTCGACGAAGTCGGCGCCCAGGACACGGAAGGCATTCGGCTGGTCAGCGAAGTACGGGAAGAGGGGCTCGTACGTGCGGCCGACGAAGGTGCTGCCCTTGACGGTGTCGACGAGCGTCGCGCCCTCGAGCTCCTTCTTGTACTTGGCCACCGTGCCGGCCCCGAGGACGTAGCGCGTGCCGTTCTCCTCGTACACCGCGTAGTCGATGTC
>JASJDY010000203.1 GCA_030065025.1 Planctomycetota bacterium | reverse complement strand
CTTGGGCGAGCAGGAGCATGGTGGGGATCATACCTGCTGGCGTGCTTCCCGAATGTCCTTCGGGATCCCATCCAGCACCCCGAACACAAGCTTCATCGCCTGGTCGAACTCCAGCGGCTTGAACCGCTTCGAGCGCCACGCGACCACGTGGGAGCCGGCGAACTGGATGGAGTAGCGCGGCGTACCCAGCAACAGCTCCATGTTGCGCTGGTTGATCACGTCGTAGGCCCAGCGCTTGTTCTGCGCCTTCACGTAGAACTTGCGGCTGAACTCCGCCGACTCGAAGTCGATGTCGTCGAAGCCGAAGGCGCTCTTCATCTTGTCGAAGATGCCCTCTTCGCGGATGAAGAGCGGCTCCAGGCGCATGTTCGTGTCGATGATCACCGCCGAGAAGTGGTGGTGGTGCGTCTGACGGTTGCCCTTCGAGTCGGTCGAGTACGTCTGGTAGTGGTAGTCGAGCGCCCAGATGTCGCATGACTCGTGCTCGCCGCGCACCACGTTGTAGCCGTAGCGGTTGTCGCCCTGCGTGAAGCAGCTGAAGTCGTCGAAGCGACGGTCGATGGAGCTGACGTTGTCCGGCGTGTAGTGCCAGCCGTGCCGCGCGGCCCAGGCGGCCATGGCCATCTGCCGCTTCTTCTTGGCCTTGTGCGCCAGGATGGCGCCGCCGATGATCAGCGCCGCGAAGGCGAGAAGTACGAAGATGGCTGTGGCGGGCATGGGGGGGAGTGTAAAGCGGTGGGGCGGAGCCCCACTCCGTATCCGTTTCCGTGCGCGTTTCCGTTTCCGACGTGGACTTGGCCCGAGTCTGGTCCCGCCCCGCCTCACGTTCCTTCTTCCCGACGGAGCCGCTTCACGGAAACGGCAGGCGGGGCAGGCTCAGAGTCGGGACCGGATGACGCCGGAAACGGACACGGAAACGGATACGGATACGGGGGGAGATGCGGACGTGCTGCTCTATTCGCGCGCGTGGCGGAGGTGATGCAGATACAGCTCCCGATACCCGTGGGCCGAACACCGGTAGTCCACCGCCACCTGATACAGCGCGTGGATCGGATCCGTCTCGGCATCCGGATGGTCAGCGCGTCCGAGCCTGTCCAGCATCTCGCGTGCACGGCCTTCAGCCGACGTCCAGTCCGGCGTCACGGAGCGTGCATCCTGCGTCGTCGCCGCGGCGCGCTCGGCCTTGGCCTCGGCGTCGACCGACGAGGCGGCGGAACCGGGGGTAGGTGCGATCATGGGATCTCCTGCGTTCGCCTGGCCGGAGGCCGATCGTAGGGGTGGGGTCCGACGCGTCCGGGCGAGGCGCTCAGCGGCCTTGGCTGCGCAGCTCCTCGAGCCGCGCCCGCACGGACTTGGCCAGCGGGTGCAGCAGGAGCATGCGCTCGTAGGCCTCTATCGCGCGGGCTGCATCTCCGGATACATCCAGCGCGGCGCCGAGCCGGAACCAGCGCATCTCGTCGTTCGGCAGCGCCTCGGCTTCGGCCCGCAGCACCGGGAGCAGCCCGTCCAGCAGCGGCCGATTGGCGCGGATCCGTTCCCAGCCCTCGAGCGCGGCGCGTGCGGCGGCGGAGCGGACCGAGGCCTTGGGATCTTCCAGCGCCCGCAGGTAGAGCGCGTCGACCTCCTTCGAGCGGATCGCCGCCAGCGCCGTCAACGCGCTGCGGCGGACCAGCGGATCCGGGTCCTTCGCGGCCTTCATCAAGGCGGCCGTGCCCTGGCCGCTCTGGCGGCCGAGCAGTCGCGTTGCCGAGGCACGCACGAGCCGATAGGCCTCGGTGTCCTCGACCACCTTCGTCAGCGCGGCGGTCGCGTCGTCGGCTCGCGTGCGCCCGGCCGCGATCGCCTCCATCCAGGGCTGCGACCGCTGCGCGTTCGGCCACCAATCGCGATACGCCTTCTTCAGCGCCGCGTCGTCGAGGAACGGTGCGTCCGCCGGTGAGCCGAGACCGAGCTGGTGGCACCACGTGCACGCGTCCTGCGCGACGCGGTCGCCCTTGGCGTCGGGATCGGGCACGCTGATGCTGTGGTCGGTGATGATCCCGTGGCCGCGCTCGATCACGAGGCGCGGCATGTGGCAGCCCACGCACGAGCCGCCCGAGCCCAGCGCGTCATGGTGGCTGTGCCCCGCGACGTCGCGCACGAGCTCCACGTGGCAGTCGCTGCACAGGTGGTCGTTCGTCGGCGCGCGGCTCAGCAGCGCCGGCAGCTCGCCGCCGTGCGCGTCATGGCACTTCACGCACGTGAGCTCGCTCTCGTTGGCGCACCGCGAGACGGCGAAGCTGAGCCCGTGATAGATGAGCTCGAGCGGCCGCCCGCGTGCGTCGACGCGGTCGGGATCGAGCAGCAGCGTCGGGTCGAGGAACTCGTAGAAGTCTTCGTCCGGATCCCACGTGGCCTTCAGCCGCTCGCCTTCCATGTGGCAGCGCGTACACGAGGCGATCGAGCGGCCGGGCTCGAGCTCCTGCAGCTTGGGCAGCGGCGCGTCGGTCTCGAGCCGCTGCCACGCCTCGGCATGCTCGCGCCCCGGGCCGTGACACGCTTCGCAGTCGACGCCGAGGTCACGCACGACGGCGCGCCGGCCGGGGCCGTCTTCGTGCAGCACCCGCGGCTCCGCGCCGCTCGAGTGGCAGTGCGCGCACTTCGTGCCCCACGAGCGACCCTGTCCCGTCCAGAACGCGTCGTCCCCCGGACGCACGACGGGCGCGATCGTCGTGTCGCTCGGGCTGAAGAGCAGGTGCGTGTAGTCGAACCAGCTGTCGGTGAGCTCGCTGCGCATGCCGGGCAGGACCTGCATGCGGCCGTCGGCCATCTCGGCGACGTACATGCGGATGCGCGCGCGGCCGGCGACCCAGCCCAGGCGGTAGCCGCGCTCCTGGCCGTCGGCGCCGAGCGTGGTCGCGAGGAACATGCCCTTGTGCGCCATGAAGGACGTCTCGCCCGGCGGGTGCTCCGCCACGTCCTCTTCGCGTACCGCGTCCGGCACGTTGTCGAGGTCGGCCGCCTCGAGCGAGCGCGCATGATTCGACGCCACCCAGAGGTCGTACTCCTTGCGGTGGCAGTCCGCGCAGCCTTCCGCGCCGAGGTAGTCGCCGCGCAGGGTGCCAACGGCGGGCGCGGCCGTCTCCTTCTCCGGCCGCTTCGGACCGTCCAGCTTGCGGTCCCACCGCTCGACGGTGATGGCGCGTACGGACCGATCGGCCGCATGCAGCAGCAGCCGCCGGCCGTCCGGCGAGCGCGACACCTCGAGCACGCGGCCGGCGGACGTCGCGTGCGCGCCCTCGTCGTCGCCCTCCAGCGTCCAGAGCCGAAGTCCGGTACTCGCCGCCGGTATGCCCCACACGCCGCGCGGATATCCGGTCACGAAGCCGACGTCGCGCATGCCCGCCGGTGCCAGCACCTTGTGCAGGCTGCCGTCGCGACGCCACAGCCGCGCGACGCCGCTCGCGTCCAGCGTGAGGATCGTCTGGCCGTCCGGCGCGATGCGGGCGCGCACCACGCCGAAGCCGTGGTCCTTCAGCACAGCGAGGGGCTCGCTGTCGCGCGACCACAGGCGCGCCGTGCCGTCGAGCGATGCCGTGACGGCCTCGCCCGTCTCCGGATGCACGTCGACGTCGAGCGCCTGCGCGCCGTGTCCCGTGAGCTTCCGCGGTCGATCGTCGCGCCGGTGGACGACGACGGCGCCGTCGTGCTGGATGACGACGAGGTCACCTCGTGGCGTGACGTGCATGTCCGCGACGCCGGACGAGTCGGTGCGCTGCTGGGTACCGTCGTCGGCGCGACGGTAGGAACGCATGACGCCCGCCGCGTCCCGCGTCACGATCGCCTCGTGCACGAACGCCGCCTCGACGGTGGCCGCGCCGTCGTCGTCGAGGAGCTCTGCCGGCGAGCCATCGATTGGGTGAAGGCGCGCATCGCCGTCGAGGCCGACCGTGAGGATGCGTGTCCCGTCAGGATCGAACGCGGCACGGCGTACCGCTCCGGTGTGTGTGCGAATGATCGCGTGGATCTTGCCCTCGCGATCCCAGAGCATCGCGGTGCCGTCGACAGACGCCGTCACGATGCGTTTGCCGTCCGGTGAAAGCTGCGCATCCAGCACCGGGCCGAGGTGGCCGCGCAGGACCGCCAGCTCCTTGCCCCCGGAGGTCCAGAGGCGCGCGGTGTGGTCCCGACCGGCGGTCAGCACCAGGCTGTTCGACGTCCACGCGGCCTTGTTCACGAGGCCTTCGTGGCCGGGGAAGGCGTCGACCGTGCTCCACACGTAGAGCGGGCTCCGCGCCGGCGGCGTCTTGGGCGAC
The DNA here is from genome assembly GCA_030065025.1 of Planctomycetota bacterium. GTDB lineage: Bacteria > Planctomycetota > PLA2 > PLA2 > JAEUHO01 > JAHEIK01. The sequence goes on along the minus strand of JASJDY010000203.1, from coordinate 1,753 downwards.
TTCGCGGTCGGCGCAAGCGGACCGGTGTGGTCCTTCATGAAGAGGAACGCGGCGCACAGCACGAGCAGCAGCGCGATGACGACCTTGCTGCGCCAGGTGCCGGGGCGGCCTGCGTCCACGTCTGCGAGTCTCCTACCGGGGGGCCACCTGGCAAGGCGGGGTTCGGCGTCCGTAAGCAGACGCCTGTGCAGCCGAAACCCAGGCAGTCGATAGGGGGTAGAATCTAGAGTCGCCGTACCAGTTACGGCAGCCCAACACGGAGGGCCCCGCCTGATGTCGTGCCGCGTTCCGGGAAGCGGGCCCTACCGCGCGATCGCCCGCGGCGGCCCCCAGGACGAGTACGGGCCCGAGGGCACCCGCGTCGTGCACGTCGGCTCGCTGCCCGTGGGCGGGCCCGAGCCGGTGGTCATCGCCGGCCCCTGCGCCGTCGAGAGCCGGGAGCAGACGGTCGAGATCGCCCATGCCGTGCGCGCAGCCGGTGCCGACATGCTCCGCGGCGGCGCCTTCAAGCCCCGGACGAGCCCGCACGACTTCCAGGGCCTCGGCCGCGAGGGCCTCGAGATCCTCGCCGAGGCGCGCGAGCAGACCGGGCTGCCGATCGTCACGGAGGTCCTCGACGTTCGCGACGTGGCGCTCGTCGCGGAGTACGCCGACATGCTCCAGATCGGCGCGCGGAACATGCAGCACTTCCCGCTGCTGACCGAGGCCGGTCGCACGGGCCTGCCCATCCTGCTCAAGCGTCACTGGGCCGCGACGCTGGACGAGTGGCTCGGGGCCGCGGAGTACATCGCCGTCGAGGGCAACCTCGACATCGTCCTCTGCGAGCGCGGCATCCGCAGCTTCACGCAGGGCACGTACAACCGCAGCACGCTCGACGTGAACATCGTGCCGGCGGTGAAGCGCCTGACCTTCCTGCCGGTGCTCGTCGATCCGAGTCACGCGACGGGCGATGACGAGCTTGTGCCGAGCGCGGCCCTCGCGGGCTGCGCGGCCGGCGCGCACGGCCTCATCATCGAGGTGATCGCCGAGGACACCGACCCGACTACGCCGCTCTGCGACGGCTACCAGTCGATCCGTCCCTCCGTGCTCGAGCGGATCATCGACGACGTGCGTCCGGGCGGCGCGTCCTGGCATGCGCTACGTCCATCGGGGAGCGGCGGCTGATGAACGCTCGGTCGGTTGCGCGCGCAGTCGGCTTGCTCCTGGTCGCTGCGGCCTGCGTCGTCGTGGGGGGGTGCGGTGGCAACGGGAAGTCCGTGCAGCCCTTGCTACCGGCGCTCGTCATCGACGAGAGCGGTCATGGGCTCGTAGTCCGGGACACGGTGGGCTCGGTTACGCCCGACCGCGCGCTCTCGTGGAGCTACCACGAGCTGCACGCGCCTGCCGTGCACCACGACGGCGAGCGGTTCGCCATTGTCGGGCGCCCGACGAAGCACGATCCGCTGCGGCTCTACGTGGGCACGCTGGATGACAAGCCCCCGCGCTCGCTTGGGGCCGACGTCGACGCGCGCACACGGCTTGCCTGGCTGCCGGACGACCGCATCGTCTACAGCGCGATCGCGCACGACACCTCCCGCGCGCTCTTCGTGACCGCGTCCCAGGATCGGCCCGGGGGTCAGATCACCTTCGGCGGCACGCATGCGAACGACCCGTTCGTGCTGAAGGACGGTCGCGTGCTGTTCTGCGGCACGCGCGTCGAGACGGACGGCACGCGCAAGCCGGCGCTGTTCACCGTACGACCCGACGGCACGGG
>JASJDY010000207.1 GCA_030065025.1 Planctomycetota bacterium | reverse complement strand
TCGCCCTGCGACGTGAAGAGCACCAACACGCGGTCCTTGCCGAGCAGGCGCTGGCAGTCGGCGAGCGTTGCCGGCTGGGGCTGGACGACGTTGGCCGCGGCCTTGGCGGCGCGCTCCGTCTTGACCGCCACCGCCTCCATCCGACTCCGAGCCGCTGCGAGCTCCTTCTTCAGCTCGCGCAGCTTCTTGAGCGAGGTGCGTCGTGCGGTCGCTGCACGCAGCCGGTCGGCCGCGGCCGCCTCGGCCGCAGCAGCCTGGGCGCCCTCGCGCCTGAGCTCCGCGGGAATCGCCGCTGCGCGGATCGCGGTGCCGCCACCGAGCGCTTCGCGCAGCGCGGATGCGCGGCTCGCCTCGAGCAGGCGGAACGCCGCCTTGGGGTCCTTCGCGTGGCGTGCGGAGGCGACGCCGAGCACCAGCGCCTTGACCCAGCGCTCCCCTGCCCGGGCGCGTTCTTCGTGCCCGAGGTTGCGGAACTGCCTGCGCAGCGCGTCCGCGGCCGCCAAGGCGGCGGTCACGGCCTCACCGTGCTTCTTCGCCGTGATCGCCGCCTCGACGCGTGTCTCGTAGACCGCGTTCTCGAGCCGCGCGTCGTCGTGCTCCTTGGCGTAGGCCAGGGTCGCCTCGAAGTGCGGCAACGCCTTCTCGAACTTGCCCTGACGTCCGTAGAGGTCGGCGTAGCAGATCCGGGCGTAGGCGATGGAGGCGTCGTTCTTCGCGCGCTTCGCGAAGTCCAGCGCCTTCGCCACGTGCTTCAGACCTTCCTCCAGCCGTCCCATGTAGCCGTACGTCGTCGCGATCGTCTGGTGGGCGTCGGAGATGTAGGTGAGGTTGCCCGAGGCCTCGCGCGCCGCGAGGATCTCCTTCTTGAGGGCGAGGGCCTCCTCGTAGTCGCCCTCCACGGTGTGGAGGTCGGCGAGATCGGAGCGCAGGTGCATGGCGATGCGCTCGGCACCGACCTCGTCGAGCGCTACGAGCCCCTGCTGGAGCAGCTCGCGAGCCTTCTCACCGTCACCCAGCTGCGCGTGGGCCAGCCCCATCCGGCCGAGGGTGAACCCGATGCCCTGCTTGTTGTCGAGCTTGCGGTGCCCGGCGAGCGCCTGCTCGTAGTAGTCGAAGGCCAGCGCGTACTCGGCGAGTTGCCGGTAGTGATCACCCATCCCGGACAGGATGCGGCTGGCCTCCAACTCCATGCCCATCGCACGGTGTCTGGCGAGCGCGTCCTGCTTCATCTTCAACGCCCGGTCGTAGTCGCCCAGGCGCGTGTAGAGGGCGGACATGTTGCCCGTGAGCATCGCAAGCAGCCGCGCGTCCTTGGCCTCGATGAGCGCCGTCCGCGCCTTGGTCAGGATCTCGAGCGCTTCCTCGAGGCGCCCCAGGATCATCAGGCTCGTGCCCATGTTCATCTGGAGGCTCGCGACGGCGGACTTGTTGCCCATCCGCACGAAGAGCGGCATGACCTCACGGTTGATGGCGAGCGCCTCTTCGTTGCGCGTCCGCTGGCTCAAGACGATCGCTAGGCGCGCGCCCACTTCGGCCTGGTAGGGAAGCGAGCCGAGCTTCTTGGCCGCCGCGTAGGCGGGCCGCCAGTACGTCTCGCAGCCGGCCAGGTCCTGACGGCGGGCGGCCATCATCCCGGCCTCGTAGTAGAGCTTGAGGCTCTCGGCCGCCCAGCCGAGGTCGTCCGCCAGCTGCCCGGCCTGCCCGAGCGCCTGCATGGACTCGGCGGGCTTGCGATGCCTGGCCAGCGCCTGGCCCCGGAGGCCCAGGAAGCGCACCGCCACCACCGACGGAGGCTCGGTCGGCACGACGTCGATGGCGAGCGCGGCTTCCAGATTGCCGGCCTGCATCGCCTTCCGGAACTGCACGTAGGTCTCGCGGTGGGCCATCGGCGTCGGCACCTTGCGCTGCGCCTCGGCGTACGCCGCGAGCGGCTTGCGCATTGCCTCGGGTGCAGCCGCCGCCAGGGCGTCCGCCGCGTCGTAGGCGCCTCGCGCGCAGAGCTCGTCGAGCACGAACCACACGGTGGGCTTCTTGGCCGCCGCGACCTGCTTCAGCGTCGCCGTGTCGCCGTCCTTCGCAGCCGCTACGACCGCATCCGCCGCGGCACGGACGTCGTCCTCCTCGCCGGCCACAGCAAGCGCGCATCCGAGGAACATCAGACCCAGCACGAGGAGCGTACGCATCACAGCCTCCGGGCGGGATCTTACCGCGTTGGCGCGTTGGCTACTGCCCCGCGATCCAACGCTCGGCGGCGCTGATGCAGGAGTCGATGCCCCGGGTGAGCTCGACGATGTCCTGCAGGACCTCTTCGTCCGGCTCCAGGCCGTGGCCCTCGATCCTGCTGCGGCCGCCATGCCAGTGGCGGTGGACGAAGCGCCCCTCCGCGAAGCCGGACGGCAGCTTGAAGCGGATCTTGTCGCCCGAGGAGCCGGCCGTCGTGCGGCCGAAGAACCGCGCGTTCACGCGCTTGCCGTCGCGCATCTGTTGCAGCATCCAGATCTCGGTCTCGGCCGCCGAGAACGAACGCGGCCCGATCACCACCGCCAGCGGCTTCTTCCAGGCGCCCTTCTTCTTGTCGAACATCTGGACGTTGCCGTCACCCCCACCGCCGTTCCAGCGCAGGTCGAGGATCATGCCCGGGCAGTCGGCCAGTGCGTCGCAGGCCTCCGTCAGACCGTCGCGCGAGGCCATCGAGACCTTGCCGTAGTAGACGTAGCCCACGCCCGACGGCAGCTTCGTGTACCAGACGTCCTTCGTGGAGGTCTTCTCGAGCTTCCGACGCGGGAGGTGCATGAACGTGAAGTTGCGCGGGTTGCGTGCCTGCTGGCACTCCCCCACGCGCAGCTTCACCTTCTTCTTCTTCCAGCGGAAGCGCTTGAAGGCCTTCGCGCGCTTGGACGGCGCGAGCTCGAGGTAATTGTCGAGTGCCTTGTCGCTGGCGTCGAGCGTCTGGAAGACGAACTCGAGCGGCTCGTCCTCTGTGACCTTCAGTCCGTTGCACGCGTCGGAGAAGGCGCGCGCACGTGTGGACTGCCAGCCCTCGTCCTCCCACTTCGTCTTCGTCAGCGCCTCGAGGTACTTCGCGGCCGGCATGCCGTTGATCGACTCGACGCGCGTGTGCTCGTGCCGCACGCCGCGCTGGTAGAGCGGGCTATCCGCATTGCGGGCGGCGAACGTGTTGGCCACGAGGATCGTGCCGTGTGTACCGGGCTGCAGCTCGATGCCGGCATCGCAGGTCTTGGGCTGCGCGTCCCACCACGCCTTGTTCACCTCTTCGCCGGCGCTGACGTACGCGTGGCTGTCGCGCAGCTGAGCGATCACGTAGCGCAGCACGCCGAGGAAGGCGAGCTCGTCCGCACGCCTGTCGCCCTTCTTGCGCTTCTTCGCGGCGGCCGCCTCGGCCTTGAAGCGCTTGTCCGCCTCCTTGCGCACCTTCTTCCACGCGATGCCCTTGGCCTTGAAGATCTGCTTGAGCGTGGCGGGCTTCTCGATCACCTCGTAGAGGTGCTCGAGGTCCTTGCGCCACGTCTTCCAGCGCTTGGCAGCCTCCGCGTCGGCCGCGACGTCGCCGGCCGTGGGCAGCACCAGCAGCAGCCCTGCAAGCAGCGGGGCGAGGAACGGGATCGGCCTCCCCATGGCGTCCTCCTCGTCTCCCGAGGGTACGAGGATCCGCACGCCGGTGCAGCCCGTGCCGCCTGCATGGCTCGGTTTGTCTGGGTGTCCGTGGCCTGCGCCCCGTATCCCTCGACCATGCCCAACTCCCCCGAACTCGCGTTCACAGACCTCGGCCTCGCGCCCGAGATCCTGAAAGCCGTCACCGAGCTGGGCTACGAGACGCCCTCGGCCATCCAAGCGGGCGCGATCCCCCCCCTGCTCGAAGGCCGCGACCTGATCGGCCAGGCCCAGACCGGGACCGGCAAGACCGCGGCCTTCGCGCTGCCCATGCTCCAGCGCCTCGACCTCGAGCAGCGCGGCGTGCAGGCCGTCGTGCTCACGCCGACGCGCGAGCTCGCCATGCAGGTGGCCGCGGCGGTGCGCGGCTACGGCCGTCACGTGGGCAAGCACGGCGTGCGCGTGCTGCCCGTCTACGGCGGCCAGCCGATCCACGTGCAGCAGAAGGCGCTCGGCCGCACCGTGCACGTGGTGATCGGTACGCCGGGCCGCGTCATGGATCACCTTCGCCGCGGCACGCTGGACCTCGGCGGCGTGCACTTCTTCTGCCTCGACGAAGCCGACGAGATGCTCAACATGGGCTTCCTCGACGACGTCGAGTGGATCCTCGAGCACGCACCTGCCGAGCGGCAGATCGCGCTCTTCTCCGCGACGCTGCCGCCCCCCATCCGCCGCGTCGCCGAGCGCTACCTGAACGCTCCGGCGGACGTGAAGATCGAGCGCGAGAGCCTGACCGTCGAGGGCATCGAGCAGCTGAGCATCCGCGTGCCGGGGCACCGCAAGCAGGAAGCCCTCGAGCGCGTGCTCGGCGTCGAGGACCACGACGCCGTACTCGTGTTCGTCAGCACGCAGCGCATGGCCTCCGAGCTGGCCGAGCACCTCGAGGGACACGGGTTCGGCGCCGAGTGCATCCACGGCGGCATGAACCAGGCGCAGCGCGACACGGTCATCCGCCGCCTGCGGGACAAGCGCATCCAGATCGTCGTGGCGACCGACGTCGCGGCGCGCGGCCTCGACGTCGACCACATCGGGCTCGTGGTGAACTACGACCTGCCGCGCGACCCGGAGGTGTACGTGCACCGGGTTGGGCGCACGGGACGCGCCGGACGCACCGGCCGGGCGATCTCGTTCTGGCAGCCGCGCGAGCAGCGTCAGCTCCAGGCCATCGAGCGCTTCAGCGGCCAGCGCATGGACGCCGTGCGCGTGCCGGAGCCGCACGAGCTCCTGGAGCGCCAGCGCGACCGGCTGGTGGAGAAGCTGTGCGACGCAGCGGCGGGCGAGGACGCGGAGTCGTTCACAGCGTGGGCGCAGGACATCGCCACCGAGCAGGGCCTCACGAGCGAGCAGGTGGCCGCCGCGGCGCTGCGCCTCGCGTGGGGCGACGCGCCGCTGGCCGCCGCCCAGGGCGATGAGGCCTTCGATCCCCACGACATGACGGAGATCGTCATCCCCGTGGGCAAGTGGAACCGCGTCCGCCCAGGCGACATCGTCGGCTGCGTCGCAGGCGCCACAGGGTTGCCCGGCAAGGCGGTCGGCCGCATCAATCTGCGCGAGCGGGTCTCGTTCGTGGAGGTGGCCACGCCGCACGTCGACCGCATCCTCGCGGCGCTGCAGAACGTGCGCATCGCGGGTCGCGTCGTGACGGCGCGGCTCGCCCACCCCGAAGGGGCGCCGCCTCGGAAGAGCCGACCGCCGAAGCGCAAGGGGAAGGGCAAGCGCGACCGCTGAGCGCCCCCGCCCACGGGTACGCTGAGGCGACGGAGACCCCCATGCGTATGCCCGCCCTGATGCTCGTCCTCCTGCTCGCGGCCCCGGGCTGCGGCGGCGACGCGGACGCTCCGCCCGCAACGCCGGCGTTCGAGCGCTTCGCCTTCGACTCCGGCGGCGCCCACCACATCCAGGGACACGGCGCGTGGCGCGTCGAGCTCCTCCGCGGCGGCAAGCTCGTCGTGGCTCACGACGTGCGCGGCAAGATCAAGACGTACGGCCCCTTCGACCTCACCCAACGCGAGCAGGACGCACTCTGGAAGGTCGTCGCAGCCGCCGACATCGAGAACCTCAGGCCCGACAACCGGCCCGGCGTGCCCGACGAGTCCACCTACGCCTTCATGGTCACGACGGCGAAGGGCGAGACGCGCGCGGTCGTCTGGCAGAACGACCTGCCGAAGCACGCGGCGCTCGGTCCGCTGCTCACGAGCCTGCGCGCGCTCATCGAAGCACGCTGCGGCAAGCCGCCTGTGTTCTAGTGCCGGTCTGCTAGCGCCCGACGACCTGCACCACGAGCCGGCGACGGCGTGCGCTCGAGTCGAAGTCGAGGAACACGATCTGCTGCCAGGTGCCGAGCGTGAGCCGGCCGTCGACGATCGGCACGGTCAGCGAGGGGCCGACCACCGCGGCGCGCACGTGACTGTGGCCGTTGTCGTCGTGGTTGAGCTCGTTGTGCCGGTAGCGCAGCCCGCGGGGGAACACGCGCTCGACGGCCGCCTGGATGTCCTCCACCAGCCCGGGCTCGTACTCGATCGTCGTGACGCCGCCCGTGCTGCCGGGGCAGAACACCGTGACGGTGCCCGCATGGACGCCGCTGGCCTCGACGCAGCGCCGCACGTCACCCGTGAGGTCACGCACGTCGTCGTTGCCGCGTGTCTGGAACTCGAGTGTGTCGCCGTAGACGTCCATGGAGCCTTCTCCTCAGTCCGGCAGGCCGTACACGAGCCAGCCCGCCCAGTAGCGCGGGTGCGCCCAGCGCTCCTGCGCCCGGACGTGGGTCTGAGCCTGGCGGAGCGCCTCGGCGACGCCCAGTCCCCCGCCCCACAGCTCGTAGAACTTCTTCATGAGCGCCTTGGTCGCGGCGTCGTCGACGCGCCAGACCGAGGCGACCACCTGCCGCGCGCCCGCCAGCAGGAACGAGCGGGGCAGTGCCAGGGAGCCCTCTCCGCGCCGGACGTTGCCGCGTGCACCGCGGTCGGCCGACAGCACGACGAGCTCCGCGGGCAGGTCGATGCGGAGGAGATCGAGCGTCGTCCACAGGCCGTCGTCGTCCTGCGTGGGCGTGAGCACGAGGCCGGAGAGGGCAGGACGCTTCGCGTCCAGCACGACGTGACAGGCCAGATGCAGGGCACGCCAGCGCCCTCGCGACGCGAGGCGCTCGAGGAGGTTCGCCCGCGTCGCCTCGGCGCCGAGCAGCACGCTGTCGCCGACCTCGCGGGCCTCCGCGCGCGCGCCCGGGAGCGACGGCAGACTGCGCGCCAACATCCGGTGCCCCGTGTCCGGATCCCCGACGGCGAGGACGCCCTCGCCGCGCTCGCGCTTCTGCCGGCGGAGCGTCACGTACGCCGTGGCAGACGGCAGGACCGCCACGGTCTGCTTGAACACGAAGCCGAGCGGCGCGCGCCAGAGGGCATCCGCCGGCGAGACGAGCACCTGCCTGACCGTGTCCGGCAAGCCGAGCGGCTTCACGAGCTGCGTGCGGATGGCGGCAGCAGCGAGCTGCAGCACGTCCACGTCCGTGTCCTTGTCGAGCACGGCGAGGTGCGGCTCGAGGGCGGAGAGGGTGCCGACGGCATGCACCGTCGCGCCCACCTTCGTCACGACGAGTGCATGGAGCGAATCGCGGTGGCGTCCGTACAGGACGAACGCCTGGTCCTTCCGGAGGCTTGCCTGCAGATCCTCGAGCGACGACGAGGCCGGCGGCTGCGCCTGCACCGCACGCTGGGCCTCGGACTGGATGCGGATCAAGATGCTGCGTAGGCGGGCTTGCGCATGGCGCATCGCGCGCCAGTACTCGCGTGCCTCGGACCGACGGCGGTGGCCTCGTGAGGCCGCACGCGCCGCTGCGGCCAGGCTCTTGCGCGCTGCGGCTTCCTCCTCGCGCAGGGCCTCGGGTACGACGGCCGCGAGCAGCGCGTCGCGCGCCGTGATGTGCTGCAGGAGCGCCTGTGCGCGGCCGGCCTCGAGGAAGGACAGGGCGGCCCCGGCGTCCTCGGCCGCCACGGCGGCAGCGATTCCCACCTCGAAGACGGCGGCACTGTCGGATAGCCCACGCCGGCCGACCCGCTGTCCTTCGCGCACCTGCTCCAGCGCCTTGGCGATGTCGCTGCGCCTCAGGTAGGCGCGCGCGAGGAGCGCGTGCGCTCGCGCGGCAAGTCCAGGGTCGCGGAATCGCCGGGCCTCGGCCGCGGTCTGCGCCAACACGCTTACGACCTCGTCGGACGCCTCCTGCTCGAGCAGCACTTCGCCCAGCGCGCAGCGCGCGTAGGCGGCCATGAGCGGCTCGCCCCCCTCCAGGTACAGCTTGAGGATCTGCCGGTAGAGATCCGCCGCCTCGTCGAGTCGCTCCTGCTCGCGCCGCAGCTGGGCCAGCGCGACTAGGGACTGCGTCATGTGCGGCAGGTGCTGCAGTTCCATGCGCATCTGCAGCGCACGCTGCAGGTACTCCTGCGCTTTCTCGTAGTTGCCGAGCTCCGTCTCGACGATGCCCAGGTTGTGCACGGAGCTGGCGATGTGGAGCGCGTCGCCGAGTCGCTCGCGAATCGCGAGGGCCTCGCTGTGCAGCTCGCGCGCACGCTTCGGGTTGTCCTCGTCGCTGAGGACATGGCCGTAGCCCTCCAGCGCGTTGGCCAGCCACGTCTCCTGGCCCGCCTTGCGGGCCTGGGCGATGCCGCGCTCGTAGTAGGCGTGCGCCTGCGGCTTGTCTCCCAGGCGCCGGAACAAGGCCGCGAGATCGATGAGCCCCGCGGCGACGCCTGCCGCGTCACCGAGCTTCTCGCGCAGCTTCAGCGCGCGGCGGTAGCACGCCTCGGCTTCGACGTACGCACCCAGTGCCCCCAGGACATTGCCGAGGTTGTGGCTGACGAGCGCGAGGTTGTGCGGATCGTCGCGCTGCTCGTGAATCGCCAGCACCTTGCGGTACTGCGTGGCCGCCGTCGCGTAGTCACCCTGCCGGTAGGCCCGGTACGCGTTGGCGAACAGGACCCGCGCCGCGTGGTAGCGCCAGCCAAGGGCGAGCGCGGCGTCCGCCGTGGCCGACGCGAGCTCGCTCAGCTTGTCTTCGGGAACCTGGCCCCGTCGCTCGAGCACCTGGAGGGACGCGACGTACACGCCGATCACGGTCGAGAGGTCGGGCTGGATGCCCTGCAGCGCCCCGCGAAAGCCCGCCTCGTCCTGACGGTCGAGCGCCCGTGCCCATGCATCGTGCGCGCGGCGCGAGGCGACGTCGTCGGGCTTGCCGCGCCGTCCCGCGACGTACGCTGCAAGCAGCTCGGTGTCCTTGCCCTCGGCTGCGTCCGCGAAGGCCTTGGCGGCGTCGTGCTCGCCGCGGCCGATCAGGACGTCGGCCACGCGCCAGGGATCCGGTGCGTCGAGCGCGGCAAGACGCTTCAGGGCGGCCGTGTCGCCCGTCTGCAGCGCCTGGAGGACCTTGTCCGCGCCGCCCGCGGCGCGCATCGGCGTGCCGTCCTCTTCGCCGGCCCAGGCGGGTTGGAAAGCAGCCAGGAGCATGAGCAGCAGCGGCGTGAGGCGGCGGAGCATGACGTCTTCCCCCCGGCGTGTGCGCCGATGGTAGCGCGGCTGGCGCCCGGCCGCCGGGGAGCGGGGGTGGCGCGCCGTACGGTACGGCGTCGAGCCGCAGGGAGGCGTCCACCGCGCATGTCGATCGTCATTGGAATCACCGGCCGTAACTGCGCCGGCAAGGACACGGTCGCCAAGGCCCTCGTCGCGCGCGGATTCGAGAGCCACAGCCTCTCGGACGTGCTGCGCGCGGAGCTGCGCCAGCGCGGTCAGGAGATCACCCGCCCCGCGCTCATCGCCCTCGGCAACGAGCTGCGTGCGGCCGATGGACCGGGCGTGCTCGCGCGGCGGGTCCACGCCCTGATGACGACGGATCGCGTCGCGCTGGTCAGCGTGCGCAACCCGACCGAGGTCGAGACCCTCCGAGAGCTTCCCCACTTCGTGCTGATCGGCGTCGACGCGCCCGTGGCGGTGCGCTTCGCGCGCGAGAGCTCGCGCGGCCGCGAGTCGGCGCCGGGCACGCTCGAGGAGTTCATGGCACTCGAAGAGCGCGAGAACACGGCCGACCCGAACGCGCAGCAGCTCGATGCCACGATGGCCCTGGCCGACCACGTCCTGATGAACGACGGCTCGCTCGCGGACTTCGAGGCCAAGGTGTCGGACCTCTTGACGAAGCTCTCGGCCGAAGCCCCCACGGAGCAGACGCAGCCATGATCGATCGCGAAGACATCAGCGGCGACACGACCCCCACCACCCAGGAGGGCGTCCCCGCCAACCGGCTTGCGTACGGCCAGAACCCCGAGCACGAGCGGCCGGACTGGCAGGAGTACTTCCTCAAGGTGATGGAGACCGTCGCGACACGCGCGAACTGCGACCGCGGTCGTGCGGCGGCCGTGATCGTCAAGGACAAGCGCATCATCGCGACGGGCTACGTCGGAGCACCGGCGGGCCTGCCCACGTGTGACGAGATCGGCCACCTCATCAAGATCGCGTACGACGAGCGCGGCGGGCAGCACAAGCATTGCGTGCGCACGACGCACGCCGAGGCCAACGCCATCGCCCAGGCCGCGAAGCACGGCACGGCGATCGACGGCGCCGACATCTACATCCGCATGACGCCGTGCCTCGACTGCACGAAGCTGCTCATCAACGCCGGCATCAAGCGCGTCATCTGCCGCAAGCGCTATCACGCCGACCACGACAGCGTGAAGATGCTCGCCGAGGCCGGGGTCGAGCTCACGGTCCTGTCCCAGGAACATGAGACTTACGACCAGATGAACTGAGGCGGCT
>JASJDY010000206.1 GCA_030065025.1 Planctomycetota bacterium | reverse complement strand
GTCTCCCACGAGACCTCCGTCGGATACATGCGGAAGAGCTCGAGCAGGGCCGGGATCGCGGTCGTGACGTTGGTGCGTCCCATCCAAGTCAGCACCGCAACGACCAGGTCGTCCGATGCGTCCTGGAGGAAGGGCGTGAGATCGGGCGTCTTGCGCCGGGGCGTCCACTCCAGTGCGTTCAGCGTGCGCAGCAGGCTCGTGAGCATACGACTGCGGAGCTCGGTAGCGCGGAGCCGCTTCAAGCCGTCCGGACTCTTGACGTCCGGATCGCCGGAGCGGGGGTCGATGCGGATACCCGCGTCGCCGCGCGACATTCGCTTGTGTTCACGCCTGGCCTCGTCGGCGATGCGGTCCGCCAGCGCGGGAACGATGCGCTTCGCGAACGGCTTGTGTCCGGCCAGGGCTTCGAAGGCGACGGCGAGCACCTCGGGGTCGTCTTCGGAGCGCGTGAACTTCACCAGGCGCACGGTCGCCTTCTCGTGATGGACGGAGGCGAGCGCCCGCACCGCATCCATGCGTTCGGCGGCGGACTTCGCCTTCGATGCGCGGCTGAACTCCTTGAGTGCCGCGCGCACCTCCTTGGGTCCGGCGAGCTTGACCACATCGGCAGAAGCGACGTCCGTGGGGCCGAGCAGGGGCAGGGCGGCGAAGAGCAGTGCCGTGACGCGAAGGATGCACTTCCGATTCATGGACTACGAGACGCAAGCCCCATACCAGGGCCAACCAGGCGCCCTGGGGCCACGGGTTCGGGGCGGGCTGCACGAGGGAGGTGTCCGGACGGTAGCGCCGGTGCGCCCCGGCTACACGTCAACGGCTACGGCGTGTACCGACGTGGCGCCGGGTCGTGGACGCATCGCGCTCGCGCTTCTCGGAAGGGCAGTGCACGTCGTCGTCCTCATCGTCTTCGTCGAAGAGGCCGGTCCAGAAGTCGGGATCGTTCCACTTCGTCCCGTCGGGATCCAGCGGTGCGACCAGGCCCAGCGTCAGGACGGTCACGGCCATGGCCAGAGGGATCTCGGCCGTGTACACGAGGTCCTGCGTCGTCGTCGTCCTGCGTGAGTAGGGCTTGATCCGCCGCTCGTGCAGGTGGCGCATGACGCACGCGGGCATGAGTAGGAGCACGACGAGGCACAGCACCAGGCTGCGTGTCGCGCGAGCAGGGGCGCGGGACATGGGGCGACTCCGAGGCGGTCGCACGTGCCGGAGCGTGTGCCGCAGCGAGGTGCTTGGACCTCGACGACGAGCCTGCCCGTGGAAGAAGGGTGCGATGCCAGCCGACGTCCGCTGAACGGGTCCATTCCGTGCCACGGGCGGCCATGGGCATCATCACGGCGTCACGGAGTGCGCGCGACGGGCTACAGCTGCTGGACGAAACGCTTGAGGGGTTCGATCCAGGCGGCGGGCAGCGGCGCGCTCTCCGCGTCCTGCCCCTCGACGACGTAGGAGCGGGCCCATGCATCGACGGTCCCTCGTCCGGCACTCGTGTCGATCCACTTGAGGCCCCAGCGGCGCGCGGGGGCGAAGTCCTCGAAGTGCGCATCCCGCTCGCCGTCCTGCGCGGCGGCGGGTGCGGCGAGGGCGCGCTCGTAGTCGAAGCCGCTCGAGCCGATCGTGAAACGCTCCTGCAGCTCGATCGACGCTTCGATGAGGCGGTGCGGCTCCTGCTCGGTCTGCAGCGTGCGCCGCAGCCTCAGCAGCACGCCGGCGAGCTCTTCATCCTCCATGGCCGAGTCCATGGAGTCGCGCCAGTCCAGGTAGCGGTCGGGCAGCGTGTAGACGTCCACCTGCACCGTCACGCAGCGCCCCGGCAGCGAGGGTCGGGGGTAGTGCTTGATCAGCACGCGGAGGAGTCCGTAGCCGCTCACCTCGCCCCGGGCGCGCACGCCCAGGTCGCGCCACGCGCGCGCGATGGAGGCCGACGTGTCGTTGGCAGCTTCCGGGTAGGAGGAGCCTGCCCCGAAGTCCAACGAGCCCATCGCATACAGGAAGGGGCGGATACGGCTCTCGTACGTGCCCTCGCTCGGGAGCACCTGGAACAGGTCCGGGCAGAAGTCAGGCTTGCGCTCGTCGATCGGCGTCAGGACCGTTGGCGTCATCTCCTCGACCCAGACCGGGAGCTTGCGGATCGACTCGAGGTAGTACGAGCCTCCCGCGGTCCCAGCAGCCGTGGAGCCGACCTGCACGGGCGCGTCAGGACGCCCACCACAGGCCCCGAGGATCAAGGCAATGAGGGCGCAGGGGAGGCCCAGGGATCGTCGTCGTTGCATGGGCGGAACATCACTCCGTCAACGTGACGGCATGTTCACTCCCCTGGCTTCACGCATCGCGCTCCGAATCGCGGCCCAGGCATCGTTCGAGGGACTCGGTCCTGATCACGTTCCTACCATTCCTGCACCTTGGCAACTTGGTGTGCGGTGACGAGGTTGTCGCATGGCCGAGGTGGAAACCGCGATGTCACCCGCGTGCGCCAGGCGCGTCATTGAGCGCGCGCGGATACGATTCACCCCCATGCGATTCCGCGTCCTCGCCGTCTTGATCCTGGGGTGTGTGACCGCGTTCGGCATGTCGTCGGTGCATGGAGGCGAAGACGATGGCGCGCCGGCGCCGTCGGTCGACGACGTCCTGAAGGCCCTGACGAGCGACGAGCGCAGCAGCGTGCTCCGCAAGCGCTTCCATGCGTGGGGCGACAAGGCCGTGCCCCACCTGCGCACGCTGCTGGGCGGCGCCGATGGAGGCGAGCACCTGCTCTCGATCCTGCGCGCGCTCGCCTATTGCGGAACGCGCTCCGCCGCCGAGGTCTACGTCGACCTCCTTCGCTCGCCCCTCACAGGCGGCATCACGCTGCACGCGGTCAACGACCTCTACGTGACAGGCAGTCCCGTTCGTGGCACGCGGTTCCGAAAGCACCTCGTCGGCAACAAGCGTTTCAAGCCGAGCGTCGTCAGCTACTTCGACGGGCCGCTGCGCGGCACCGCCGCCGAGCTCGCCGCGCACTGCGGCTGGATGGACCAGGTGCGCACGCTCGACAAGCTGCTCACCGACCGGGACTACGACGTCCGGCGCAAGGCCGCGGACGCCATCCACAGGCTGACGGGCAAGCGCGTGGAGGTCGAGAAGCCTCAGCGCGCCTTCCCTGCCACCAGCGTCCGAGAGGGTGTGTTCGGGCGCCCGGTGCGGCTTCCCAAGCGCGGGCCCCATGGCCCCGATTTCGTGCGCTTCGTGCGGTGGTTCGACGGGGCACCGCGGTTCCTCTACGGCTGGCCCAAGGACGACCCGGTCTTCGGACACCCACGTGAACTCCGCGTCACGACCGGAGATCCGGCCACGCACGTGCCGTTCCCGCTGCCTCCGGGCATCGAGGACCTCTGCATGCTGCACGCGGGTGGCATGCGCCTGCTCGTCGGGAACGGCAGGGACCCCAAGCGCGGTCTCATCGCGCGCCGTGCCCGCTGCTTCGATGCCGACGGGAAGGAACGCTGGACCTGGCGTCCCCAAGACAGCGGGCCGAAGAGCATGGCTCCGCTCGTCGACGCCGAGGGCGTGTTCGGGGTCGCGCTCGGCGCCGGCGGCGACGACGGGATCGTCGGTCTCGATCTCGAGGGCAGGCCCCTCTGGGACGTGCCCCGTACGTACGTCACGTACGCGGTGCACACCCACGCGGCCCTGCCCGGCTGGCTGCTGCACGTGGGGGGGAGCTACGAGCTCTATCGCCACACGCGCAAGTCCGTCGAGCTCGCCTACACCAGCGATCGGGGCAAGCTCGCCACGTATGCCGCGCACGGCTTGCTCCTGCCGGACGAGCGTGGCGCGCCCACCGTCATCCTCGCCGGGGAGAGCATGCGGACGAGCACCCCGAGCCTCCAGCGCATCGATGCGAAGGGCCAGCGGCTTTGGCAAGCCGTGCTCGCGTCGGAAGTCGAGGCGCTCGCGCTGATCGAGCCGAAGGGGCTGCCTCCGCTGCTCGTGGTCACGACCGAGGGCGGTCGGATCCTGATCGTCGGAGCGGATGGCACGCTGCTCGCCGATGCAGCGCTGCCGGAGGGACACGTCATGGACGACGGACGCATCGCGACGTTGGCCCTGGATGCCGGTCCGCTCGACGGGAAGCGCCACGCCGCGGCCGTGCGGCTCATTGGCGCGGCCTACCTGATCCCCCTCGACCTCCGCCCGCTCACGGCCACGAAGCCGGAAAAGAAGAAGTAGGCCGCATGCACGTGCGGCTCGACTATGGCAAGACCGGCCTCGACGTCGAGCTGCCCGCCGCTCGGGTTGCAGGCGTGCTCGCCTACCGGGACGCACCGCCGCTCGCTGATCCCACGGCCAAGCTCGAGGCGCTCCTGGAGGCTCCCCTCGGCGCCCCGCCGCTCGCCGAGCTGGCCCGCGGGAAACGCACCGCGTGCGTCGTGGTCTGCGACGTCACCCGGCCCGTGCCCAACGCGACGATCCTGCGGCCGCTCCTTGCCGCCCTCGAGCAGGGGGGCATCGCGAGGGACGACATCGTCATCCTCGTCGCCACAGGTCTGCACCGGCCCAACGAAGGAGAGGAGCTGCGCGGCATGCTCGGCGCGGAGATCGTCGAGCGCTACCGCGTCGAGAACCACGACGCGCGCGCTTGCGACCAGCACGTGCATCTGGGGGAGAGCCCGCGCGGCGTTCCCGTCTGGATCGACCGGCGTTACGTCGAGGCGGACCTCAAGATCACGACGGGTCTCATCGAGCCGCACCTCATGGCGGGGTTCTCGGGCGGGCGCAAGCTGGTGTGCCCTGGGATCGCCGGCGTCGATACGGTGCGCGTGTGGCACGGACCGGCGTTCATCGAGCACGAGCGCGCGGCCTGCGGCGTCCTCGGCGGCAACCCGGTGCACGAAGAGGCCACGTGGACCGCGCGGCGGGCCGGCTGCGACTTCATCATCAACGTCGTGATCGACGCCGAGCGCCGTCCGCTGCACTTCGTGGCCGGCGACATGGAGGCGGCTTTCGATGCCGGCGTGGCGTTCGCACGCAATGTCGTGACCGACACGCTCGAGAGGCCCGCGGAGATCGTCGTGACGAGCTCCGCCGGCCATCCTCTCGACACGACCTTCTACCAAGCCATCAAGGGACTCGCCGCGGCGCTCGACGTGGTCGCCGAGGGCGGCACGATCATCCTCGCCGCAGGCCTGGAAGAGGGGATCGGCAGCGCGCCGTTCCAGCGGCTGTTCGAGGAGAACACGAGCCTCGACTCGTTCATGGCGCGCATCACCGGCGATGACGGCTACTTCGTCGAAGACCAGTGGCAGCTCGAGGAGCTTGCCAAGGTCCGGCGCAAGGCGCGCGTGAAGGTCGTGAGCGACGGGTTGCCGCGTGATGTGCTCGAGCGCCTCTTCGTGGAGAGCGCGCCGAGCGTGGAAGCCGCCGTCGCTGACGCCTTGGCGGACCACGGGCCGGACGCCCGCATCGCCGTCATCCCCAAGGGCCCGTACGTGCTGGCCCGCGTCGCGAACTGACGACGCGTGGGCTAGCGGAACGGATTGGCGAAACGCGGATCGTGCAGGAAGGCGCGATCCGTCAGCGTCTTGAGGAAGGCCACGAGCGCGCGGCGGTCGCGCGAGCTCAGGTTCAGGCGGCGAGGCGTGGCGCCGCCACGACGACCGCGGAGTCGGCGGTCGAGGTTCGGGTGCGGCTCCACCTTGCGGTCGTAGTGCCGGATGACGGCATCGAGTGTCTTCAGGCGGCCGTCATGCATGTACGGCGCCGTGAGCTCCACGTTGCGTAGAGAAGGGACCTTGAAGACCCCCGCGTCCTCGTCGTCACCGCTGACCTCGGCGACGCCGCGGTCGCGCACGGCGGCCTTCCGGTCGAGACCGTTGTTCGACGGGCGGCGGGCCGTGAACAGCACGGGTCTGTTGCCGGTGCCCGTCTCGCCGCCGAGGCGGCCTGCGATGGCGCGGGGGCCGCGGCCTCCGGCTCCCCGGCCGGCGTCGGCGACGTGGCAGCTGGCGCAGCGACCGCCGCCGCGGCCACCGAAGAAGAGCGCCTTGCCCTCGTTCTCGAGCGCCGTGAAGTTGGGGAACGGCTGCTGGACATCCGTTACGCGCGCGAGGCCTACGTCGTACTTCGAGCGATAGGAGGTGAGCGAGCGCACGAACTGCGCCAGCGCCTTCGCGATGCGCGGCGTCGTGACCTCAGGCGTGCCGAAGGCGGCCTCGAACAGCTGTGCGTACTCCGCACGCAGGGCGACGCGCGCCGGCAGCTTGCCCAGGGACATCGCCATCTCCACCGGATCCTGGATCGGCTCGAGCACCTGCTCCTCGAGCGAGCTCACGCGCTCGTCCCAGAAGAAGCGGTTCGTCGGGTGGTAGCGGAGGTTCACGAGGCTCAGGGCGTTGCGTCGCCCGCGCTTGCCGCCGACCCCGCGGCTCGTCCTCCGGCGCTCGGCGAAGGCGCGCTTCTGGTCGTGGCAGGTGGCGCACGACACCGTGCCGTTCGCAGACAGCAGTGGATCGTGGAACAGCACCCGACCCAGCGTGGCCCCTGCGTTCGTGAGGCGGTTGCTGCGTGGCGTGTTGTCGAAACGCCGGCGGACGATCGCGGACGCGTGCTCGGGCAGGGCCGAGCCGACATAGTCATACGCCGTCTTCGGCAGCTGCAGCCGCAAGGCCAGCGCCCGCGCCGTCCCATCCGAGGACGCGGCCTCGCCGGCGAGCGCAGCGAACGCGAGCAGCAGGACGGCCAGCAGGGCGGGTAGGATCCTCATGTGAGGCTTCAGCCTACGGAGCGGTTCCGAAGATCCTCTGAAGGGGCTTCGTCGTGAAGAGACTCTGGTGGCACGCGATCCGCCTGTTCTCCCGGCTGTGCACGTGGGCGTACTACCGCCGGTTCCGGGTGGAGCACGTCGAGCGCATTCCGTCCGAGGGCCCGGTGCTCTTCGTGGCCAACCACCCGAACGCCCTCGTGGACGCCGGCGCGGTCCTGCGCGCCGTGCCGCGGCCCGTCAGCTTTGCCGCCAAGCACAGCCTGTTCTCGACGCCCGTTCTCGGCGCCATGCTTCGTGGACTCGGCGCCGTGCCCGTCTACCGGGCCCAGGACGTCGGGCGTGCCTCGCGGCGGAACCTGGGCATGTTCTCCGCCTTCACCGCGCACTTCCGCGGCGGCGGCGCGGCCGTGATCTTCCCCGAGGGCGTCAGCCACATGGATCCGGAGCTCAAGGACGTGAAGTCCGGCCCCGCGCGTGTCGCCCTCGATGCCGAGCGGGAAGCGGACTTCGCGCTGGGCTTGCGCATCGTGCCCGTCGGCCTGCACTACGAGCCGGAGCAGCAGTTCCGCGGAGAGGTCCACGTACGCATCGGCGAGCCGTTCGGTATCGCCGACCTGAAGGACGCGCCGCGCATGCAGGCCGTCCGCACGGTCCAGCAGCGCATCGCCGACGGGCTGCGCCCGCTCGTCCTGCATCTCGAGCGACCCGACCTCGAGCCGCTCGTCCGCGGGATCGCGCAGGTGTACACGGAGCACCAGAGCGCGAACCCCGGCGGGCTCACGCCGCGGCCGCTCGCGGAGATCACGCGGATCGCCGGCGCCTGCCTCAATCACTTCCTGGCGACCGACCCCACGGCCGTCGACGCCGCGCGCCGCAAGCTCCGCCGCTACGAGCGCCTGGTCGAGGTGACGGGCGTGCGTCCTGATGGATTGCCCGCACGGTCCAAGCCGGTGCGCTCCTGGCTGCGCACGCTCTGGCTCGGGGCGAGCATCGTCCTGGGCTTCCCCTTCTTCCTCGTGGGGCTGCTCACGAGCTACCTGCCGTATCGCATCACCGGGACGCTCGCCGATGTCGCCGCCCGCAAGGAAGGCCAGGTCGTGGTGCCCTTCTTCCGCATCATCCTGGGCGGACTCGTCTTCGGGGTGTGGTGGGGGCTGCTGGGGCTCCTCGTGTACCTCTGGTCCGAGTCGCTGCGGTTCACCGCCTTCTTCGTCGCGGGCATGCTCGCGTGCGGCTACTACGCTCACTTCTACGCCGAGCGCGTCCGCGGCTGGCGCGCGCGGTTCGAGAGCCTGGTGCCCGTGCTGCGTCCCGGCGTGGCCCGGGTCGCGGCCGCGCGGGACGACCTGCTCCGGCTCCTCGACGGTCTCGTCCATCGCTACGCGACCGAGGCGCCCGAGCCGCTGCTGCCGCCGCGCCGGCGCCCCTGGCTCCAGCGTGTGCCCTGGCGCGTGCTCACCGCCCTGGCGCTGCTGGGCACGGCGGTCTGGTTCGCCCTCGGGCTCCTCGACAGGCCGCTGGACGAGCTACCCGATCGTCCCTCGCCCTGGCCCGGCCTCGCGCAAGCCCGTGCGTTGGATGTCGTCGCGCGGGACGAGGCGGCCCTCACCGGCATCCTCGACACGCTACAGGGCCTGGAGCAGGACATGCACGGGCTCAAGAGCGACTTCGACGCCGGGCGGCGAGCCTATACGACCGTCCAGGACCAGGCGCAGGTACGGCGTGCGCTGCTCACCTACCTCTCGTGCCGCGCCGAGCTCTACCGCATGGCCTGGTACTACCGCAGACTCCGTGGATCACTCGACGGGGGGGAGGCGCCCGACCGCGCCGAGCTGGCGCGGCGTGGCTTCCTCATCGGCTACGTGGCCGCCCTCGAACTCGTCCGCCGGGGCATGCAGCTGATCGACACGTTCGACGACGCGCCGCTCGCCATCCGCAAGCTCAATGAGGGGGACGCCGCGTGGGGCCTCCCGGAAGGCATCTACGACCGCATCCGTCGCAACCTCGGGAACAGTAGCCTCCACGACGAGCTGGCTGCTGCCGCGTCGCGCTTCGCGAAGCTGCCGGCGGGCTACGGGGACGGCGGACCCTCGTTCGGACGCTTGCACCTCGCGGCAGCACGCGGGGCGGAGGTCGTGGCGCGGCTCGCCGACAAGCTCTGGGGCTACAAGTGGGACGCGGCCCTCGCCCGCGCGAGTGTCACGGCGGAGACAAGCCGCTACGAGGTGTCCAAGCTCTTCGCCGGGGCCATCGGCGGCGTCCACATCCGCGAGGGTGACCTCGACGACGGGCTCATCACGTCCGAGCAGGTCGACTGGCTGCGACGGATGCACCTGAAGCCCGGCGACATCATCCTGGAGCGGCGCAACTGGGCACTCAGCAACGTGTTCCTGCCCGGGTACTGGACGCATGCCGCGCTCTACACCGGTGGCGTCGAGGGCGTGACGGCGCTCGGGCTGGCCGAGGATCCGCGCGTGCGCGGGCGCCTCGCGGACGTGCGCCGCGCCGCCGCCGAGGGACGGCGCCTCGACGTGATCGAGGCCCTGGCGCCCGGCGTCATCCTCAACACCCTGGAAGTCTCGGTGGGGGAGGCCGACGCGGTGTGCGTCCTGCGTCCGCGCTTGCCGCCCGAGCGCATCGCCGAGGCCGTTGCGTTGGCCTTCGCCCACGTGGGCAAGCCCTATGACTTCGACTTCGACTTCTTCTCGGCGGACAAGCTGGTCTGCACCGAGCTCGTCCACCAGGTCTACGACGGCGCGCTGCGCTTCGAGCTCCAAGACGTCATGGGCCGGCAGACCCTGCCCGCCATCGAGATCGCGAAGCTGTGGCAGCGCGAGCGCGGTGAGGACGGACGCCAGCTGGACTTCGTGTGTCTCCTGGACGCCGATACCGATGCGCAGGCAGCCGTGGAGGGGGACGCCGGGCGCCTGATCGAGACGCTCGAGCGGCCCGCGCTGACGCTCCTCCAGGGGGCGCAGCAGGGCTCACGAGCGCCGCAGGTGTTCCTGTTGGTCCTCGCCGTGGTCCTCGCGCTGGCCCTCTTGCTGCTGCGCCGCCGGGACGGCTGAGGACGTGTCCGCAGCCCCTCCACGAGGCGCCCGGAGAAGCCCAGAAAAGGGGCTTTGAAAGGCGTCGTAAAGGCCGCTTGCGACGGTCTGGACTCCTCTTGGGCTCCTCGCAAGCGGAGCGAAGATCCGATTGGATCGCCCGGCTTCGATCCGGGCGCCGGTGTGTCCCCATGGAGGAGTCGACCGATGGCAGACCTGTTCGAGCCGAGCGCTGAGTTCAGCGAGAAGGCATGGATCAAGAGCTTCGACCAGTACCGGGAGATGTACGACCGCTCGGTTGCCGACCCCGACGGGTTCTGGGCGGAGGTCGCCGAGGACTTCCACTGGTTCCAGAAGTGGGACAAGGTCCGCGACCACAACTACGACACGCGCGAGGGCAAGGTCTTCATCGAGTGGTTCAAGAACGCGAAGACGAACATCACGTACAACGCGCTCGATCGCCATCTCGAGACCCGCGGTGACCAGGTCGCCATCATCTGGGAGGGCAACGACCCCGACACGGATCGCAAGATCACGTACAAGGAGCTGCACGAGCAGGTCTGCCGGTTCGCCAACGTGCTCAAGGCGCACGGCGTCAAGAAGGGCGACCGCGTCAGCCTGTACATGCAGATGATCCCCGAGCTGGCCGTCGCCATGCTCGCTTGCGCCCGCATCGGCGCCATCCACTCGATCGTGTTCGGCG
>JASJDY010000210.1 GCA_030065025.1 Planctomycetota bacterium | reverse complement strand
GGCATTCCCGCCACTGACGGCATCGTGAGCACCTGCGGCGCCGGATCCCTGGACAACCTGGAGCGCATCGCGCAGCGGGGCATGGCCTCGATGGACGCCGAGATCCTGAACATCATGCAGGAGAAGCTGCGCTCATAACTCCGTTTCCGTTTCGGTGCCCGTTTCCGTTTCCGACGTGAACCTGGCCTGGTTCCCGGGCCCGCCCCGCCGCACCGTGTCCGTCTTCACCGCCCGTCCGCCCGTGACCCCGCCGCGCCGTCTCCGACTCCGCCGCCCGTACCCGTCAGCCCGTCTCCCCGCCGATCCCTGCCACCCACACCCGACGCCCGTCTACACTCCCGCGATGCCCCGTGAACGCATCCCCCAGGCCGGCGAGGCCGAGCAGCGCATCCTCTTCGGACCCATGGACCGCCATCTGCGCGCCGTGCGCGAGCGGTTCGGGGTGCGCATCAGCGCGCGCCACGAGGTGCTCACGCTCGAAGGCCCCGACGACGCTGCGGTCCAGGAGGTCGCGCGCCGCGTGAAGCGGGCGCTCGGCCGCGCTTCGCAGCCGGGCGAGCCCACCGCCGAGGAGATCGAGGACATCCTGATCGGCGACGGCATCGAGACCAACCGGCGCACGCGCGCGCCGCGCGGACCTCGCGGCCAGCGCCGCGGTGCTCCGCGCCCGCCCGGCGCGATCTCGGGCCCGGTCCCCAAGCGCCCCAAGCCGCGCACGAAGGGGCAGGAAGCCTACGTCGAGGCGATCCGCAAGAACGACGTCGTCTTCGCCATCGGGCCGGCGGGCACGGGCAAGACCTTCCTTGCGGTGGTCGAGGCCGTCGACGCGCTACGCGCAGGCAGCGTGAAGCGCATCGTGCTCACGCGTCCCGCCGTCGAGGCCGGCGAGAAGCTCGGCTTCCTGCCCGGCGACTTCCACGCCAAGATCAACCCGTACCTGCGTCCGCTGTACGACGCGCTCGGCGAGCTGATTCCCTGGGGCGAGGTGCAGCGCTACATGGACGCGGACGTGATCGAGATCGTGCCGCTGGCGTACATGCGCGGGCGCACGCTGAAGGGCGCGTTCATCATCCTGGACGAGGGGCAGAACACCACGCCGGCACAGATGAAGATGTTCCTCACGCGCCTCGGCGAGGGCTCGAAGGTCGTGATCAACGGCGACGTCACCCAGATCGACCTGCCTGACTCCACGCGCTCGGGCCTCGTGGACAGCATCGCGATCCTCGATGGCGTGAAGGGCCTCTCGGTCATCCGCTTCGGGCCGCAGGACATCCAGCGCCACAAGCTCGTGCAACGCATCGTCGACGCCTACGACCGCGACGACGAGCGCCGTGCGGCGGAGGATGGCGAGGATCCGCGTTGAGCGCGACCGTCGAGCTCGCCGTGCAGGTCACGCGCGTCCCCGGTGGCCGGCGGCGCCTCGAGCGCGACCTTCGCGCGCTCGCCCGGCAGGCCGCCGACCGTGCCGGCCGCCCCGTCGAGCTTTCGTTCGCGGTGATCGACGACGAGAGCATGCAGGCCCTCAACCGCGAAGCGCTCGATCACGACTACCCCACGGACGTGCTCAGCTTCCCCTACGCGGAGGAGCCGGCGGTCGTGGGGGAGGTGGTGCTTTCGGCGGACACGGCCCGTCGCGAGGCCGCGGCGCGAGGGCATCCCGCGTACCATGAGCTTCTGCTGTACGCCGTGCACGGCGTCCTGCACCTGCTGGGGTATGACGATCACGACCCCGCGGCGCGGCGGCGCATGCGGCGTGCGGAGCGGGCGGTGCTCGCGAGCCTCGGGATGCCCCCGGTGTTCGGGCGCCGCCGCGCACAGCGATAGCAAGGAGAACCCGTGGAAGCCCGTGACGACCGCATGATCCCGCGCATCCTCGAGAAGGGGCTGGCTACGCAGGAGCAGATCGACGCCGCAGTGCAGGTGCGCAACCATCTCGGGGAGATGGGCATGCGCGTCCGCAGCGTTGCCGAGGTCCTCTTCGAGCAGGGCGTCATCGAGAAGGACCAGCTCGAGGATCTGCAGCGCGAGGACCGCCGCGTCGAGGGTCAGGAGCAGATCGCCGGTTATCGCCTGCTCCAGAAGCTCGGCGAGGGCGCCATGGGCTCGGTCTACAAGGCCCGCCAGCTCTCGCTCGACCGCGAGGTCGCGATCAAGGTGCTCGCGCCGCAGCTCAGCGAAGACGAGCAGTACGTGCAGCGCTTCTTCACGGAGGCAAAGGCGGTTGCCCGTCTCAACCACACGAACATCATCAGCGGCATCGACGTCGGCGAGTCCGGTGGGGTCCGCTACCTCGTGATGGAGTACGCCGACGGCATGACCGTGGCGTCGCTCCTCAACCGCGGCGGCGCCCTCGACGAGGAGCGTGTGCTCCAGATCGCGCTGCAGATGGCGCGCGCCCTCGACCACGCCCACCGCAACAACCTCGTCCACCGCGATGTGAAGCCGGACAACATCATCATCACGAAGGACGGCGTCGCGAAGCTGTGCGACCTCGGCCTGGCGCGTCTCGAGCACCACGAGGGCGACGAGCCCGCGCGCATGGGCACGGCGGCGTACATCAGCCCCGAGCAGGCGCGCGGCGGCGACAACGTCACCGAGCGCACCGATCTCTACAGCCTCGGCTGCACGCTCTTCCACATGCTGACGGGCCACGAGCCGTTCCAGGGCGACGACGCCGGGGCGGTGCTGGCGCAGCACCTGACGGAGCCGGCGCCGTCCGTGCGCAGCATCGATCCGACCATCAGCGAGCGTGTCGACCTGCTCGTGCAGACGCTCATGGCGAAGGATCCTGCCGACCGCATCAGCAGCGCCAAGGACCTCGTCGGCAACCTCGAGGCGGCCCTGCGCGACGTGCGCAGCGCGCGCGGTGCGACGGTGGCGGCGAGCACGGCCGTCTCGGCGGCGCCGAAGGCACAGGCCGCGAAGCCCGCGCCGGAGAAGAAGGCGCCGGGCATGCAGGCGCCGGTGCGGCGAAGGAAGCGTCGCCGGATGTAGCCTTCCCGTCTGCGCCTGCGCCTGCGCCTGCGTGGCCGTGGAGCGTTGCCGTTGCCGTCTTCGGTCGCGCTCGCGATCGCGCTCTCGCTCGAGTTTCGATCAGTGCCCCAAGGACCTTGCCGTGGGTCGAGCGCGTGCGAGAGCGGGAGCGCGAGGCGTCCTGAAGCAGGAGGGGTCGACGACGACCCACGGTCCGGACACGAAAACGGCCGTCGCGATGCGACGGCCGTCCCGTTGATCCGACGAGTCTTCCGGAGTGCTTCCTACTGCTCCGGCTTCCAGTTGCGCTTGACCGGCTTCTCGACGAGGCCGCGGCGGAGGTACTTGGCCGCGACCTTGACGCGCACCACGCGGCCGTCCACCACGGCGCGCACGCGCTGGATGTTCGGCTTGAACTGCCGCAGCGTCTTGCCCGTGGTCTTCTTGCCGACGCCGCCCTTGGCCTTCGCCAGACCACGGCGCGCATACGTCCGGCCCTTGCGGGTCTTCTTGCCGCTGATCTGACAGACGCGAGGCATGGCGATACTCCTGGTCTCGGGCGCTGGGCGCCGGCGAACGGGGGAGATTAGGCGCGTTCCGGCGGGGCGCCAACGTTTCGCACCCCCGACCGGGGTGCCAAGCGGGCTGGACGGCCGGGGTGCTCCCTCGGGGCCGGTGGGGCCCCCGGGGGGCGTCGGACGCAGGTCCACTTTACAATCCGAGGGGTCCATGTCGACCAGCCCTTACATCCGCCCCGGCGCCGAACACCTCCTCGAAGACCTGAACTCGGCCCAGCGCGCGGCCGTGACCCACGACGCGCGGGCTCTCCTCGTCGTCGCGGGCGCCGGCACCGGGAAGACGCGCGCCCTCACGCGGCGGGTCGCCTGGCTCATCACCCAGGGGCTGCCGCCGCACGCGGTGCTCGCGATCACGTTCACCAACAAGGCCGCGGACGAGCTCAAGCGCCGGCTCGTCACGCTGCCCGGTGGCGGTGGCGTATGGGCCGGCACCTTCCACGGCTTCGGTTCGTTCCTGCTGCGCCGCCACGGCGACGCCGTCGGCATCGATCCGCGCTTCACGATCCTGGATCGCGACGACCAGCTCAGCGTGCTGAAGGCGATCTACAAGGACCTCGACATCGAGAAGGGCGTGCTGCGTCCGGTGGACGCGCTGGCCATGATCTCGCATCGCAAGAACGGCGGCGGCGGACGACCGCCGATCGACCTCACGATGCCCGGGGTCGCCTTCATCTTCGATCAGCTCCACGACGCGTACGTCGAGCGCCTGCGCGGCGCCGACCTGCTCGACTTCGACGATCTGCTTCTCGACAGCGTGCGGCTGCTGGAAGAGTGCGACGACGTCGCGGCGCTCTACCGCGAGCGCTTCGCGCACGTCCTCGTCGACGAGTACCAGGACACCAACCTCGTGCAGCGTGACCTGCTGCGCCATCTTGTCGGTCCGCATCAGCGCATCACCGTGGTGGGGGATCCCGACCAGAGCATCTACCGCTGGCGCGGCGCGGTCGTACGCAACATCCTCGACTTCGGCGAGGACTTCGAAGGGGCGGAGCAGGTCCTGCTCGAGCGCAACTACCGCTCCACGGGCCACATCCTCGGCGCCGCCGAGGCCGTGATCGAGCGCAACCGCGAGCGACATGCCAAGCGCCTCTACACGGAACGCGAGGACGGCCAACGCGTGCTTCTCACGCGCTGCCGCGACGCCGAAGACGAGGGGCGCGCCGTTGCCGCTCAGGTCGAGACGTGGGTCCGGCAGGGCCGGCGCCACGACCAGATCGCCGTCTTCTACCGCATCAACGCGCTCTCGCGCGGCATCGAGCTGGCGCTGAACGACCGGCGCATCCCCTACGTCATCGTGGCGGGCACGGAGTTCTTCCAGCGGCGCGAGGTGAAGGACGTCCTGTCCTACGCGCGGCTCATCGCGAACCCGCGGGACGAGGCGGCCTTCACGCGCATCGTCAACGTGCCGCGCCGCGGCGTCGGCGCCACGAGTATCCAGCGTCTCCGCGACTTCGCGCTCGCGCGCGAGCTCGCCCTCACAGACGCCGCGCCGCGCGCCGAGGAGGCCGGCGTGAGCAAGCGCGCGCGCGGCGGTCTCCAGCGACTGCTGGAGCTCTTCGCGAAGGTGCGCGCGATGCCGCGAGCACCCGTGGCGCCGATCCTCGAAGCACTGCTCGAGGGAAGCGGCTACCGGGCCACGCTCGAGGACAGCGCCGACGACCTCGACCGCAGTCGGCTCGAGAACGTCGACGAGCTCGTCGCCTACGCGCGCGAGTTCGACGCCAAGGAGGCGAGCGGCGACCTCCAGTCGTTCCTCGAGCGCGCGGCGCTCGTCTCGGACCAGGACGGATATGTCGGCGAGAGCGGCCGGGTCAGCCTGATGAGCGTCCACGCCGCGAAGGGACTCGAGTTCCCGTGTGTCTTGATCGCAGGCGCCGAGATGGGCTACTTCCCGCACGCCCGGAGCCTCGGCGAGGACGCCGGCGAAGAGGAGGAGCGCCGGCTGTTCTACGTCGCCATGACGCGTGCTCAGGACGAGCTCGCCGTCTCGCACGCCGTCCGCCGGCAGACCTACATGGGCGAGGAGCACCGCGCGCCCTCGCCCTACATCCTGGACATCCCCGAGGACCGCCTGGAGCGCCGCGACCTCGCCACGTGGTCGGGTGCGAGCTCGCTGTTCGATCAGCCCTCCGCCACGGGGTACGCGCCGCCCCCCGACGACGACGTCAGCGTCGTGCGCGAGACGGGCCTCGGCCTCGAGGTCGGCGAGCGCGTGCTGCATCCCTACTTCGGCCCCGGCCGGCTGGAGGAGGTGGGCGGTGGCGGCGCGGATGCCCGGGTGACCGTGGACTTCGACGTCCACGGCAGGAAGCAGCTCTTGTTGCGCCACGCGCGTCTGGAGAGGTTGTCGTGAGCACCAAGAAGACCGCCAGCACGGCGAGCACCGCGAGCATCGATGGCCCCGTGCTCGTCTACGAAGGGCCCGACGGCACGCAGCGCTTTCCGGTCACGCGCCGTCCGATGCTCATCGGCCGGGGCGCCGGAGCGGACGTCCGGCTCGGCGACCTGAGCCTCTCGGCTCGCCACTGCAGCCTCGAGCCCAGCGGCTCCGGATGGAAGGTCGTGGACCTGGGCAGCCGCAACGGCACGTTCGTCAATGACGTGCTGGTCAAGCAGCGCAAGCTCGGCGACGGCGACCGGGTCCGGCTCGGCCGCGCCCAGTTCCGGTTCATGCTGCGCGGCGAGGAGGCGGATCCCGTCACCCAGCTCCGCGAGCTCCTGACGGACGCCTTCCGCCGGCGGGGGGAGCCGGGGCTGCGCGAGCTGGCCGACGAGTTCGCCCAGACGGCGTCGCGCCACGAGGCGCCCGGCATCCTCGTCGGCAACGATGAGCTGCGGGCGCTCCACAACCTGCAGGAGGTGATGAGCGCGATGGTCGTGACGGGCCGTCCCGGCGACACCTTCGAGATGATCGTCGACACGCTCATCGAGTTGACCGGCGCCGAGCGGGGCTTCTTCATCCTCAAGAAGAAGAAGGGGCGCGGCAAGGGCAAGCGCGGCGTGCGCCGCGTGATGGCAGCGCGCAACTTCGACAAGGAGGAGATCCGCGACGCCCTCGCCAAGGTCAGCAAGACCATCGAGCGCGAGGTCATGGACAAGGGCACGCCCATCATCGTCAACGACGCGCCATACGACGAGCGCTACGGCGGTTCCGACAGCATCGTCGACATGCGCTTGCGCAGTGTGCTGGCTGCGCCGGTACGCGGTGATCAGGGCGCGGTCGGCACGATCTATCTCGACAACCGCTTCGAGCGCGGCGTGTTCCAGGAGCGGCAGCTGCCGTTCATCGCCATGTTCGCGGACTTCGCCGCCGTCGCCCTCCAGAACGCCATGCTCCACGCGTCGAACGAGAAGCGCCTCGAGGAGCTCACGACGGCCAAGTCCGAGGTGGAGGAGCTCAACCGCATCCTGTCGGAGCGCGTCGCCCAGACGAGCGCCGAGCTGATGGAGGTGAAGGAGCACGTGCTGCGCGACCTGGACCAGGCGCCGCTCAAGTACAGCTACACGAACATCATCGGCAAGAGTCGTCGCATGCGCGACGTGTTCCACCTGCTCGACAAGGTCACGGACAGCGACGTGCCCGTGCTGATTCACGGCGAGAGCGGCACGGGCAAGGAGCTGGTCGCTCGGGCGATCCACTTCAACGGCCCCCGCAAGAGCGCGCCGTTCATCAGCGAGAACTGCGCCGCGATTCCCGAGACGCTGCTCGAGAGCGAACTGTTCGGCTACCAGAAGGGCAGCTTCACGGGCGCGACCGCCGACAAGAAGGGGCTGTTCGAGGCCGCCAACGGCGGCACGCTGTTCCTGGACGAGATCGGCGACATGCCGATGGACATGCAGAAGAAGCTGCTGCGCGTGCTGCAGGAGAGCGAGGTCCGCCGCGTGGGGGGCAGCCGCACGATCCCGATCGACGTGCGGATCGTCGCGGCGAGCAACCAGGACCTGCGCAAGCTGTGTGAAGAGGGCCGCTTCCGCGAGGACCTCTACTACCGGCTCAACGTGATCACGGTCGAGCTGCCGCCGCTGCGCGATCGACGCGAGGACATCCCGCTGCTCGTCGAGCACTTCATCACCGAGCTCACGCCGGACGCCGACCAGAAGACGGTCAGCGAGGACGCGATGAAGACCCTCGAGCGTCATCACTGGCCGGGCAACGTGCGCGAGCTGCGCAACGAGATCCAGCGTGCCGCGGCGCTCTCCGACCGGGTGATCGTCCCGCTGGTGCTGAGCGAGGCGGTGCGCGGCCGCGAGGACGACGCGCCGGCCGCCGTCGCCGACCTGGGCGAGAAGCCGCTCCGGGAGATGGTGAAGGAGGTCACGGAGGGCCTCGAGCGCCAGGTCATCCAGGAGGCGCTCAACCGCTGTCGTGGTCGCAAGGCGCAGGCGGCGCGGATGTTGGGTGTGAGCCGGCCGACGCTCGACTCGAAGATCGACAACTACGGCCTGGTGGTGAACAGGCGCTGATCGGGCAGGAGGCGCGATCAGCTACGTGCCCGTGCCGGTGCCTCTGCCGGTGCCCGCACGTGCACGGGCGGGCAGAGGCACCGGCACCGGCAGAGGCACGGCCGGATGCGGCCTCGGCGGGCTCCGGCCGCCCCTACCCGTCGCCGCCCGGTTCCTCGGGCGCTTCCTTCGGCGGGCGCTCCTCCTCCACGCCGAACATGTCCACCGCCAGCTCATTCAGCTCGTCGCGGTAGACGAGCATCGCGGCGAAGCCGAGCAGCGCCAGCACCACCGGCCACGCCTTCCACCAGCGGAAGGTCTCGGCGTTCTCGCCCGCGAAGCGCCCCCCCCAGATGCCGAGGAAGTAGAGCCCGACGACGGGAATCGCCATCACGAGCTGCGTCACCGGGCTCGGATCGGTGAGCACCATGCCGACGACGAAGGCGAGCACCACGGCCCAACGCCACCCGGCGATGAACGTCTTGCGCGCCACGATGCCGGACGCCTGCAGGAAGAGCATGACGAGCGGCAGCTGGAAGATGAGCCCCATGCCGAACAGCATCGTGAGACATGTGGAGAGGTAGGCGGACATACGGAAGTCCGTCTCGATGTCGAGCGCCTCGTTCCAGCCGATCAGGAAGCGCATCCCGAACGGAATGAGCAGCATGTAGGCCACGACGAGGCCCATCACGAAGAGGACCATCGAGACGGGGAAGAAGATGCGCACGTAACGGCGCTCGTGCGAGTAGAGCCCGGCGGCGATGAACCCCCAGAGCTGCCAGAGCACGATCGGCGAGACGAACACGATGCCGGTGATGAAGCACAGCTTGAGGACCTGCAGGAAGCCCTCGCCCGGATCGATCGCGGTGACGCTCTTGAGCTCGCCGGTGGCGGCGACCACGGCGTCGTCGAAGGGCACCCGGATGAAGTCCCAGAGCTGCTTGTAGAAGAAGAACGACGCGACCATGCCGATGACGATCGCGATGACCGACAGCAGGATGCGGCGCCGGAGCTCGTCGAGGTGCTCCGGCAGGGTCATGCGGGGCATGTCGAGTTCGGGGTCGGTCATGCGAGCACGAGAGTACCGCCTGCCGGCACATCCGTAACCGTAACCGTCACCGTAACCGTTCCCGGTTCTTCACACGGCCACGGCCACGGCCACGATCTCCGACAGCGCGTGGCCGTGGCCGTGACCGTGGCGTTTCGGCCCTCCGCTTCGCGCAGGGCCAAAACGCAAAGAGCCCGGCCGTCACCGGCCGGGCTCTCGATGTGGGGTGGGACTCTTAGTAGTCGAGGAACGCGTCGAGGATGCGCTCGGTGATGACGTTCGCGCCGAAGAGGCGGGCCGTCTTCATGATCTCCTCGAGCGGGTTGGCGGCACCCTCGCCGCCCTCGTCGTCCATGTCCTCGTCGTCCTCGCTGGACGTCTCGACCGGCGCGGCCCAGCTGTTGGGCACGACGATGTACTGCGTGTCGCCGTTCGGGGCATCCTGCACCACGACGCCGAGCTTCGCGAGACGCTGCGCGGCCATGTCCTTGGGCCACTTGTCGAGCTTCGCGGCGAAGTAGACGTAGATGGTGGCGCCCTTCTCGTAGAAGGGGTTGTGGATGTTGTCGCCGCCGTTGACGGAGCCCGACAGGATCCGGCACTTCGCGCTGTGCGCGCCCGTCACACGGACGATCATGATCTCGCCCTTCATGCGGCGGTTGCCGTTGCGGTCGAGATCGCTGACGCCGAACTTCTGACCGACGAAGGCCTTGTCGTTGTGGCCGAGGTCGATCATGGCCGTGCCGAGGGCGTTGTTCGCCACGAGCACCTTGCCGTCGTCGTCGTTGCGCGCGATGACCAGATCCTGCTTCTCCTTGAGGAGACGGTTCTGCTCCTTGCGAGCCTCGATGTCACGCTTCAGACCGGCCTCGGTCTTCGCCGAGTCCTCCTTGACCTTCGCGAGCTCGTTCTCGGCGGTCGTCTTGCCGATGGCGTTGCGGTTCGCACGCTCCGTCTCGGCGTTGACGCGCTCGGTGAGCTGGTTCACGTCGTTGGTGCGGTCGGTCTGCTCCTTCTCGAGCGCGGCCTGACGAGCGTTGAGCTCCTCGTCCTTCGCGGCCGTGTCCTTGCGGAGCTGCGTGATCTCCTGGGCCCAGGCACCCATGTTGGCCTTGAGCTCGTTGCCCATGCGCTTGAAGGCATCGTCCAGGCCGACCATGGCCGCCTCGACGGTCTGCTTGCCGGTGTCCGTGTAGGTGAAGAAGTGGACGGTCACGCCCTCCTTCGTGATGTCACCCCACTGACCGGGCGCGGAGATGCGCTCGCTGTACTCGGTCCACCCAGCCATCTCGGAGAGGGACTTGAGGTCGGCGTTGTAC
>JASJDY010000021.1 GCA_030065025.1 Planctomycetota bacterium | reverse complement strand
AACCTGGAGGAACTTCGATGACCCACTCGTCCACGACCGGCTTCGCCCACCAGCGACTCGATGCCTTCCATGTCGCCATGGAGTTGACCATCGGTGTCGAACGCCTCGCCGCAGCTCTCCCCCGCGGGCACGCTGACCTCAAGGATCAAGTCAGGCGTGCGGCCTCGGCCACGATGCGCAACATCACCGAGGGCGCAAACCGCTGGGCCCCGCGTGACAAGGCGGCGCGCTTCATCATCGCACGGGGCGAATGTGGCGAGGCCGATGCCGCTCTGGAGATGATCGAGCGACTCGAGCTGGCGCCCAAGACGGAGATCCGCACTCTCCGCCTGTTGGCGAATCGGGTCGGCGCCATGCTGACGAGGCTGATCAAGCTCCAGCAGGAGGCCGTTCGAATCGGCTGACGCGACAAGCCTAGCCACACGACATGCAGCCCGGCTGTCGTCTACAGTGACGATATGCGTTGGGTGATCGTCGTTCTGCTGGGAATCCTGTTCGCCAATCCGGCCATCGCCGGTGAGTACGTCGTGCTGAGCGGCGTGCCCGAAGGTGATCCGTACGACAAGGCGGCTGCGCGCCTCGCCGCCCATCACGGTGCCGGGAAGATCGTGCGCTTCGATCCCGAGAAGCCCGAGAGCGCTCTCGCGGCGCTCAAGGAGGCGGCGCCGCGCAACGTGGCCGTCGTGGTGCGTCCCGAGCAGATCGACGTGAACTCCGTGCGGCGCTTCCTGCGCATGGCCACCCAGGTCGACGCGGACCTCTTCGTCGACTTCGCCTACGGCTTCATCACGGGGGCCACACCCGAGGACGCGCTCGCCTTCGTCGAGACCATCATCCGCGCGGGCAAGACGAAGCAACCGCGCAAGGTCGGCTCAGCCGGCGTCTGGGGCGGCACCGGCCAGTCGCAAGCCAGCGACGGCCACTACGAGCTGGGCGCCCTGAAGCTGCCGCAGCGCACGTTACGCTTCCGTGCACCGGCAGGGCAGGAGCGCGATCAGCCGTTCATCGACGCGGAGCTGCCCTCGCTCGCGGGCTGCGGTGCGATCATCATGGGCGGCCACGGCATGCCGTGGGAGATCGGCCACGGACCGCGCGCCGAGGACATCGGCAAGCTGAGGCTCTTCCCCGCCGTGGCCTTCAACTACGCCTGCCACACCGGCGTCACCAGGCGCTATCCCCAGCGGGAGTACAGCGGCGGCAACGTCGTCGAACGCCTCATGGAGGTGGAGCGCAAGCGCAGCTTCGCGCTCAACATGATCAAGACGGGCATCACCGGCTACGTCGCGTACGTGAACCCGCGGCCGGCAGGACCCGAGCTCTCGACCGACTTCGCACGCGTGCTGGCCGGCGCAAGCCTCGGCGAGTCGCGCCGTGCCGACTACGCGAAGATCCTGCTGGGCTACCTCGGCTGGGGTGAGAAGGGCATCGTGCCGCCGGAATGGGAAGACGGCCGCACGAAGGCGCGCAAGGCCGTCGACCCGGTGCGCCACATGATGCTCGACGGCGCCACCGGCGGCATCCTGTATGGCGATCCCGCTTTCCGGCCGTTCGAGCGCAACGCCGAGTCGCTGCCGCTGGCCAAGGCCGTGAAGGGCGAAGGCGAGGACCTGATCGTCGCGTTCGCTCTGGCCGAGCGCCACATGGGCATCTGGTGCGCGGATCCCTTCCGCAAGTTCCCCGGCGGCCTACACGGCATGGCGCGCAAGCTCTACGGCAAGATCGAGCTGCCCGCGGATGCGCCTCTGATCCGCAGCGTGTGGATCGACACGGCGACGCAAGGCGGCAAGCCCATCCGCACGTTGGCCCCGGTCTGGGCGCTGGAGGAAGACGACGGCAAGCGCTATCTGCACGTGAAGGCGAACTTCGACTACGGCGCCCGAGGCGACGTCGCCGTCCGCTTCGTCGCCTCGTCGCGCGCCGAGGTGCCGGAGGCGAAGCGCCCCAAGCCCTTGCGCGAGATGAACCCGGCGGACTTCGACCTGCCCGGACTCGTTCGGCACGTGAACACGCTCGCGCTGAACGCCCGCACCGACATCACGGCCTGGCTGCGCGAGCTCGGCTCGCGCTCGAAGCCTCATGCGTTCGATCACGTCGTTGCGCTGATCCGCCGCGGTCAGGGCCACTGGCGCACGCACCTGCTGCTCGACGTGACCAAGAGCACCGGCGACGAGAAGAAGCTCATGGCGCTGGTCGGGGGCCCTGCGCTCCCGCGCTACGGGCGCTGGATCGCCATGAAGGGGCTCGGCCTCTTCGACCTGTCCCACGTGCGTGCGTTCCTGCTGGAGCAGGTCGCTCGCGGTCGCGATGCCGGCCTGTTCATGTCAGCGGCTCAAGCCCTCGCCATGCTCCAGGAGGAGCAGGCACACACGCCAATCGCGAAGCAGCTGCTCGCCTTCGAGGAGGGCTGGTCCGGTGTCGAAGGCCACCTGCTGAACGCCCTGCATGACATCGGCGCACCGGCGCTGGCGGAGACCCTCGATGCGTACGTCCGCCACGAGCGGGCGACACAGGAGATGCGCGTCTGGGTCTCACTCGATCGACTGAAGGCCCTCGATGCGAAGCGCGCCGTCGCTGCTGCCAAGGCCCTCACGGCTTCCGCCCGGTTTGCGGAGTTCGCCGCGGGGACCCAAGCGCGCATCCGCGAGCTTGCGGGCATGAACGAGCCGTCTCGATCGCCGAAATGAACGTGGGGTCGCGCCGCTCAGCAGGGCGTCGTGACCACCCGTTTCCCGCTTGCTGTTCCACTCTTGGCAGTGCTGCTCCTCGTGCATGCCGCGGACCCGCCCGAGGCGCTGTCTTCCGCAGCGATCTCCCACATCGAGCGCCAAGCGCGCACCGCGGAGGGACCGCGCCCGGACGTCGACCCGGACGGCGTGCGTTGCCCCGTGTGCCGTGCCGCGGAGGAAGTCGGCCTCACACTTACGCCGCTGCGACCGTACCGGCGCGCCCGCTGCCCGGGCCCGACGTATCCCCTCTGGGCCGCCACGCCGCGCGGACGACTCCGACCGGAGGAGTTGAGTCGGCTGACGATCCGGATCGGTCTCGACATCGACGATGCGTTCCTGGCGGATCCGTATGTCCTGGTGCGCTGCGGCGAGGCCGTCCTCGGCCGCGTCCGGTTCCCGCTCGAGAGAGAGGCCGACGACGGGACGATCACGGCCGTCGTGCCTCGTGAACTGAGCCGCCGGCTCGAGGGTGTGCGCGGGCGGATCACATGGGGGCGCAAGAACGGCTACGACGCTCAGGCGATCACAGGCGTGTGGCTGGATCCGCCGAACGCGGACGAGCTGCGAGCGGTTGCCGAGCTCCATGCGCGCCTGGCACACGAGCCGCGCTGGATCCGTGACGTGCTGGAGGCGCAGCTCCTGCTCGACCAGGAGTTCGATCACGCCGCGCTGGTGCTGGCAAGACGTGTCCTGCGACGCAGACCGCGCGAGCCGCATGCGGCGGCCATCGTCCAAGCCGCCTACACGTATCTGGGCCTACGTGACCTCCCCGCAGCCGAGGACCACGACAGAGCGCTGGTCGTTCCACTGCATCGCGACCGACGCGACCACAACGACCGCTGCCATCTCGACGCCGAGGGGCCGCGTGTGCGCAGCCGGGAGCGGCGGCCACCCGGGGGCTGCGGATAGCGGGGTACCAAACAACGTCCTTCCGGATCGTCGCCGGACGACACACCCGGATGGTCGATTCGCGGCGCGCGACGAGATGCGAAGACGCCAAGAAGGTACGATCTGCGCGAGCACCGGAGAGGGGCGCAACGCAGACCAGCGATGTCGGACGAGGCACTCAGCGCAGACCACGAGACGCGCGCAGCGGAGCGTCCCGAGGACCCCGCCCCCACCCCGGAGGCGAACCTCGACGCTCTGGAGTCGCTGCGGGACATCGTCTTCGGCAAGCGTCTCGAACAGCTCGAGGTGCTGCGCGATCGCGTGGGCCGCTTGAAGGTCACGCTGGCCGAGCTGCACGCGAGCGCCGACCAACGCGACGCCGCCGCGGCTCGTGAGCTCGCGGAGCGCATCGCCGCGACCGATGCGCTGGGCGCACGACTCGACGAGTTGCAGGCACGCGCGACCCGCATCGAGAGCGAAGCGCGCACGGCGCTGGCCGAGGGCGCGGATGCGGCCGAGGCCCTGGCTCGGCGCGTCGATGCAGCAGAGGCGCTGGCGGAGCGGGTCGAAGGCGAAGGCGGTCTGGCCGAGCGCATCGAACACGTCGAGCGCCTGACGGATCGCGTCGACGACATCGAGCGCCTCGCCCAACGCGTCCAGGACATCGATCGCCTCGACGAGCGGCTGGCGACGGTTGAGCCGGTTCGCGAGCGCGTCGTGGACGAGGACCTGCGCGCCGAGGACGTGGGTGCCGTGCTGCCCCGGGCCGTCGCCGCGCGCGCGCGCAAGGATGGCCAGCTCGCGGCCTCGCTCCGGCCGACGATCGAGGACACGCTCGAAGCCTCCGTGCGCCGCAATCCGCAGGCGCTGGTCGACATCATCTTCCCCGTGCTCGGTCCGGCCATCCGCAAGATGATCGGCTCGGCCATCACCTCGATGGTGGGTTCCATCAACCGCGCGGTGGAGTCGTCGTTCACCATCCGTGGTTTGAAGTGGCGCATGCAGGCGTGGCGCACCAAGCGCTCCTACGCCGAGATCGCCCTGATGCACGGGCTGGTCTACCGCGTCGAGGAGCTGTTCCTCATCCAGCGCGGCTCCGGCCTGCTGCTCGCGCATGCATCGCGCGGTCCGGAGTCTGAGGAGCCGGAGGTGATCTCCGGCATGCTCACCGCGATCACGGACTTCGTCCGGGACTCGTTCGACGTGGAGCAGGGCTCCGAGGTCGAGACGTTCCGCGTCGGCGATCTCACACTCGTCGTGAAGGGCGGCTCGAAGGCCGTGCTCGCGGCAACCGTGCGGGGTGTCCCGCCGCCCGCCCTGCACGACAGGCTGCAGACGTCGATCGAGGAGGTGCACCGCGACTACGGCCGCCAGATCGACGCGTTCGACGGCGACATGGAGTCGCTTGCCGGCGTCGAGGCCCTGCTCGAGCCGAACCTGCTGGAGGAGGCCAAGGGGCGCAAGAAGCGCGGTCCGGCGTCCCTCGTGTTCTGGGTTCTACTTGCCGTGGTCGCGGCCACCGCCGTCACCAGCCTGGTCACGAACCGCATGCGCGCAGCGCGTGTCGAGCGCGACGTGCGGCAGCTGGCGCGCACCCTCCAGGCCGAGCCCGGCATCGTGGTGACTGACGTGCACGAAGGCGACGAACGCTGGATCGTCGAGGGCCTGCGCGATCCGCTCGCCGCGGATCCCGAGGAACTACGCGCGAAGAGCGCGGTCGACGGCGAGGACGTCGAGCTGCGCATGGGCGCCTACCGCTCGCTGGAGCCGGTCTTCGTGCAGCGACGCCTGCTCGATCGACTGTCGGTCCCCGACACGGTGCGGGCCACGTGGCGGGATCGCACCCTTGTGCTCACCGGCCCCGTGTACTCGGCGTGGATCCGCACCGCGCTGCAGGCCGTGGCCGACGTGCCCGAGGTCGACGGCGTCGACATCTCCGGCTTGACGCCGGATCCCGCGCTCGACGCTCTGCTCGTATCGCGTGCTGTGCTCATCGCGCAACGGGTGCCCGTCGACACGCCGGTCACCGACGAGCTCATCGCGAGCGTGCGCGAGCAGGTCGAGGGCGCGCGCACGACCGCCGGTGAACGCTTCGCCGTCGAGCTGCAGGTGATCACGCTCCTGCCCCGAGCCGAGGACGAACCGAAGGCGCGTGCGCAGGCCGCGACGGTGGTCCGGCTCCTCGAGCGCGCCGGCATCCAATCCACCGAGGTCTTCCGCAGTCCTGCGGACCTCGCACGCCCCAAGCCGGACGACCTCATGCCGGCGGGCGACAGCCCCGAGATCCGCTTCGATCTCACGGTACGGCTCGCCGAGGGCGGCCGATGACCAAGCAGAAGAAGGTCTGCATGCTCGGCGCCTTCGCCGTGGGCAAGACCAGCCTCGTCGCCCGCTTCGTGAAGGGCATCTTCGACGAGCGCTACCTCACGACGGTCGGCGTGAAGACCGACCGCAAGGATGTCGCCGTCGGCGACGAAACCGTGCGGATGGTCCTGTGGGACATCCAGGGTGAGGACGAGCTGCAGCCGATCAAGCCCTCCTACATGACGGGTGCGTCGGGCTGCCTGCTCGTCGTCGACGGAACGCGACCCGAGACGCTCGACGTGGCGCGCCGTCTCAAGATCTGGGGCGAGGCGAACGCCGGCCCGATCCCGTTCGTGATGCTGCTCAACAAGGTCGACCTGACCGCGGACTGGGCACTGCAAGACGAGGATCTGCAGGGCGACAACCGACCAGGCTGTCGCGTGATCCAGACGAGCGCGAAGACGGGCGAGGGCGTGGAGGACGCGTTCCGGATCCTCGCCGAGAAGATGACCGCCGGCGACGCATGAGCCTGCCCGACGCCCTCACGCACCACTTCTCCTCGTCCGTGCTGCACGTGCGCAGGCCCGCCTGGATCGAGATCGACGAACAGGGTGCGGTCCTGCAGTGCGGGGGCGACCTCGCCTACTACGGCCTGGCGGAGATGCGCCAGGGGTTGCGCGCCACCGAACAGGCGTCGTTCCTCGTCGGCTACGTGCCGCTGCCGCCGGGGAGCGAGGCGCTGCCCATGCTGCAGATGCCCTCCGGCGTGCGCGCGGACATCCACCTGTTCAGCGAGGCCGGCCACGGCTGGGTGCTGCTGCTCGACTGCAGCGAGAGCGCCGAGGAGCAGGCTGCTCTGCAGCAGGCCCGGCTCGACATGGGCCTGCGCCTCAGGCGGGAGCTCGAGGAGGACGCCCACGGACTCGCCGAGGCCCTGGGCGTGCTGGTGCTCGCCCGCACGGCGGACGACACGTTTCGTGCATTCGCACGGGTGCCCGGTTGGGCGCGCACGCTGTGGCCGAGTACGGGGGCTGCGCACGTGGAGGAGGTGTTCCCGTTCCTCGAGAGCTTCCTGCAGGACGCCGAGGACATCTGGGGACGCCGTCGCGCGGGCATGCTCCGCTCGGGTACGTGGACGCAGGAGGGCCCCAGCGCCACGGAGCTGCACCTCGAGGCGACGGCCACGTGCCTGCCGCCGGTCGGCGACGTGCTCATGGTGGAGCTCCTGGGCGACCGCTACTGGGAGCGCCAGCGCATCCTGCAGCTGGCCCGCGATCGCCGCCTCGCCCTCGACGAGCTGCGTCATCAACAGGATCAGCGCGAGATCCTGCTGCACTGCATCGTGCACGATCTGAAAGGCCCGCTGGCGGGCATGCAGGGCAGCATCGACCTGCTCGCCAGCGATCCCGCGATGCCCCCGGACCTGCTCGACCTGCTGGGCACGGCGCGGCGTGCTTGTCGCAAGCAGCTCGGGCTGATCGAGGACATCGTCTCGGTGTTCCGACACGGCCACCACCGTGAGGGCAGC
Organism: Planctomycetota bacterium; assembly: GCA_030065025.1. GTDB lineage: Bacteria > Planctomycetota > PLA2 > PLA2 > JAEUHO01 > JAHEIK01. The sequence goes on along the minus strand of JASJDY010000021.1, from coordinate 12,426 downwards.
GGCGTGCATCCCGGGCTCACGCCCCCGTTCGACATGGCGGAGTTCGCCGCCGAGGTGTTCGCCGACTTCCAGCCGTCCTTCGTGTCCTCGGGCCGGACACTCCTGCTCGACGTGCCGCCGCACGACCGACCTCTGCCGGTGCGCGCGGACCGCCGCCGCATCGAGCGCGTGTTCGCCAACCTCCTGGAGAACGCCCAGCGTTACACACCGCTCGACGGCTCCTGCTCGCTGCGCATCGGGTCCGAGGACGGCATGGTGGTCGTCACCGTCTCGAACGAGGGCAAGGGCGTCCCGGAGGAGCACCGGGAGACGCTCTTCGACCGTTTCGTGCGCGGCCCCCGGGGGGGCGGCACGGCCGGACTGGGGCTCTACTACTGCCGCATCACCGTCGAGAAGTACGGCGGGGCCATCCGCTACGAGGAGCGTCCGGGCGGGGGCGCCTCCTTCGTGTTCACGCTGCCGCTGGCCGAGACGGCCTGAGAGCGCCTTGCCGGCGGCCGATCTCGTCCGTTCCGGCCCGGATGGCGCTTCGTGCTCGGAGGATCGCCGACCGTGTGCGAGTCTGGGCGGACGCCTGGGTCAGGAGATCCTCGCGCCTCCGGGAGGATCGCGTGGGGACGCACGGGAGCTTGCTGGGTCCATGAAGAAGCTGTGCCTCGTCGCCGTCGTGCTCGCCGCCGCGGGCATGGCCGGCTGCGCCAACCTGTCCGATCCCCTGGGAACCGCCGCAGCTCCGGCCGCCGGCGCGGGGACCTACACGTCGATCGCCTACGCCCCCGCCAGCCAGCCGTGCTGCGGACCGGCTCCGGCTGCACGCCCCGCGGGCGTGCGCCCCGGCGAGGTGTGGTGCTACGTCAAGGTGCCCGGCGAGGTCTGCACGCAAACGGAGCGCGTCCTCGTATCGCCGGGTCGCTGGGAGTGGCAGCGCAGCGCGTCGTGCGAGGTGCCGGGTACGGCACCCGCGGGCGCGCAAGGCCCGCAGGTGCGCAAGGACCTTCAGAGCGGCGTGCGCCCCGGCGAGGTCTGGTGCCAGGTGTGGGTGCCGCCGGTCTACGAGACCAAGACGACCACCACGCCCCTATCGCAGGACCGCTGGGAGTGGCGCCGCACGAGCGAGTGCGACGTGCCCGCCGGCGCGCCCTAGCCGCTACCTCAGCCGTCAGATCTTGCGCAGCGCGACGTAGAGACGCAGCACGCGATCCCAGAGACGATTCGCGCGATCGTCGCTCGGGTTCCGGTCCAGCCAGCGTCCGAGCTCGTCGCGTGCATCCGCCACTTCGGAGAGCAGCTCGAGGCGCGCCTGGTCGAACGTCTCGCCCCGCTCGAGTCGCTTGACGGCCGGAGCCCGCCGTTCGGCGTCCCGGATGGTCTTCGCGAGCACGTCGAGCGGATGCGCAGGTCGCGGTGCAGGGATCGGCAGGGGCTCGACCACGGCTGCGCGCACGGGCGCCGGCCGAACCACGGGCGCAGCGCTTGCGCGCGGGGTCGGCTCGCTGCGCATGGTGACGCCCATCACGGCCGCGAGCGCAAGACCCGCGACGAGGCATGCCGCTACGGTCCCTCCTCCTCCTGAGGAGCGACGGGTGGCACGACGGCGACGGACGGGAGCTCGGCGGGCAGTACGCATGGGCACCGCTATCGACCCGTCGCCCCCATCCACTGGAACCGTGAGTGTCGCGTGTCGAGACGATGGGAACCGCCGTTCGCCTTTCGTACTCTTCCCCCCCATCCACCGCCCCTGGAGCCCCCATGAAGACCCTTGCCCTCGCCTGTCTCGTGCTCGTCCTGCTGTGCCCCTCGGCTCCCGCCGCCGTCCCGCTGGGTGGACTGGCCGTCGCCGTGACGCCGGATGGAGCCCGTCTCGTCGCGGGCGGTGACAGCCGCGCCCTGTACATGCTGGATCCGACGACGCTCGCCGTCACCCAGCGCGTGCACCTCGGACGCTCGATCGTCGCGCTCGCCTTCTCTGGAGACGGCAAGCGCCTGTGGGTCGAGAGCACGGGGGCCGTCCAGATGCTCGACGCCGCGTCGTGGAAGGTGCTGAACACGTTCGAGAAGGCGGAGCGCATGGCCGTTGCCCCGCGCGCCAACCTCGTCGCCGTGCTGGAGCGTCGTGGTGCACGCATCCGCCTGCTCTCGATGGCGGATGGCAGCGACAAGGGTGCGGTCCCCTTCGATCGGATGAAGAGCGTCTCGGCCTTCGGTCTGAGCCCCGACGGCAAGCAGCTCGCGATGCTCTACCGCCAGGAACGGAGCGACGCGGAGAAGAAGGTCGAGCGCAAGGACATCCCCAAGGACCTCAGGGGCGCCGCGCTGAACGAGTTCAAGCAGCGCAACGACGGCTACCAGTCGCGGTTCGTCGTCCACGAGGTGGCGACGGGCAAGACCGTGCGCGATCAGCAGCTCTGGTACAGCGCCTCCGGCGGCGGCATGCGCATCGCGTGGCAGGGGGACGCGGTGGTTGCGATCGGATACCGCAACCAGAACGCGCGCATCGCAGCAGATGCCGAGGTCACCTACTTCGAGCTGGCCAACAGCTACAACTACGGCACCGGCGTGAGCGCGGATGGATCCACCGTGCTGAGCGGCGGGTTGCGCAGCGGCGCACGCACGACGCTCGCGGACCGCAAGGGAACGGCGTTCGAGCTCGACAAGCAGCCCGGCTTCCCCGAGTACTGGAAGAGCTTCAGCTTCGCGAACGACGGCACCGGCTTCGGCGGCACCTCGGGCTGGCGGGTCGTGCGCATCGATGCCGCCGGCAAGATCGTGAAGACGGCTCCGGTGCATTAGGCCGGCCACTTCTCGGGAACGGCGCGGCGGGGCGGGCCCGGGCACCGGCCAAGCTCACGTCGGAAACGGAAACGCGAACGGAAACGGATACGGGTGGGGCATGCCCGGCACGCGGCGTGCTGCGGATCCGGCATGCTCGCGAAGGATCGTGTCGGCGCCGCCGCTCCCTGGAGCGCGCCCGCCGAGAACGTGCTCACCGCGCTCGGGGTCACCCGCGAACAGGGATTGCGAAGCGCGGAGATCCGCCGCAGGCGCCGGCGGCACGGCCCCAACGTCCTGCGCGAGCGCAAGCCCCAAAGCGCCTGGGACCTGCTGATCCACCAGCTCCGCAGCCTCATCGTGGCCTTGCTCGCCGCAGCCGCGCTGCTGTCGTTCCTCTTCGGCGACACGGTCGAGGCGATCGCCATCGCCGCCGTGCTCGTGATCAACACCGCGCTCGGCTTCTTCGCCGAGCTGCGCGCCGTCCGCTCCATGGAGGCGCTGCGCCGTCTGGGCCACGTGCGGACGCGGGTGCGGCGTAACGGTGCCGCACGCGAGGTACCGGCGGCGGCCCTGGTGCCGGGAGACATCGTGCTGCTCGAGGGCGGCGACGTCGTGACAGCGGACCTGCGGCTCGTCGAGGCCTCGCGCGTGCGGGCCGACGAGTCGGCGCTCACCGGCGAGTCGGTACCCGTCGGGAAGGCCGTGGAGCCCGCCGGCGTCGACGCGCCGCTGCACGACCGAAGCAGCATGCTGTTCAAGGGTACAGCCGTCACGCGCGGCTCGGCCGAGGGCGTGGTCGTCGCGACGGGCATGGCCACACAGCTCGGACGCATCGCGGGTCTCGTCGACGAAGCCGAGGCGGAGGTGACGCCGCTGGAGCGGCGGCTCGAGGCCCTGGGCCGCAAGCTCATCCTGCTGACGGTCGGGATCGCGATCCTGACCGCGGTGCTCGGCATCCTCGCAGGCGAGGATCTCGTCCTCATGATCGAGACGGGCGTCGCTCTCGCCGTCGCGGCGATCCCCGAGGGCCTGCCGATCGTCGCGACGATCGCGCTGGCCCGCGGGATGTGGCGCATGGCGCGTCGCAACGTGCTCGTCAACCGCCTCTCAGCGGTGGAGGTACTCGGCGCAGCGACCGTGATCTTCACGGACAAGACCGGCACGCTCACGGAGAACCGGCTCTCGCTCGCATCCGTCGCACTCCACGGCGGCGACGTCGCGCTCGACGTGGACGACCTCCCCCCGCTCGATCCAGCGCTTCGGACAGCGCTCCGCGTGGGCGTGCTCTGCACGAACGCGGAGGTGCGCGGCGAGAGCAACGCAGTCACGGGTGATCCACTCGAGGTCGCGCTTCTGGAGGCCGCACGCCGCTTCGGCCTCGAACGCGAGACGCTGCTCGCGGAGCACCCGGAGGTCGCCGAGGAGGCCTTCGACGCGACGAGCCGCATGATGGCCACGACCCATCGCGACGGTGAGACGCTCCTCGTCGTCGTGAAGGGCGCGGCGGACGCCGTGCTCGACGTGTGCTCCCGCGTGCGCACCGACGGTGGCGACGTCGAGATCACGGCGGAGACGCGCGCGGCCTGGCGCGAGCGCGACGACGCCCTCGCCCGTGCGGGGTACCGCGTCCTGGCAGCAGCCGAGAAGAGCGTGTCCGCCGCCGAGGAGCCCTACGCGGGACTCACGCTCCTCGGCCTCTTCGCGCTCCTGGATCCGCCGCGCGAAGATGTGCGGGCCTCCGTCGAGGCCTGCACCAGCGCGGGCATCCGCATCGTGATGGTCACGGGGGATCAGGCCGGCACCGCTCGTAACGTCGCCCACGCCGTAGGCATCACGGAGAGCGAAGACGCGACGGTCGTCGAGGGCCGCGCCATGCCCGCGACAGTGACAGGTCCCGACGCGGAACGGCTTCGCGCTGTGTCCCTCTTCGCGCGCGTCGCGCCGGAACAGAAGCTCGCCCTCATCCAGCTGCACCAGGAGGCCGGCGAGATCGTGGCCATGACGGGCGATGGGGTGAACGATGCCCCCGCTCTACAGAAGGCGGATATCGGCGTAGCGATGGGACGCCGGGGCACGCAGGTGGCACGCGAAGCCGCGGACATGGTCCTCAAGGACGACGCGTTCGCCTCGATCGTCGCCGCCGTGCGCCATGGCCGCATCATCTTCGGCAACATCCGCAAGTTCGTGATCTACCTGCTCTCCTGCAACGTGAGCGAGATCATGATCGTCACGGGCGCAGCTCTGGTGCAGGCGCCGCTCCCTCTGCTGCCGCTGCAGATCCTCTTCCTCAATCTCGTGACGGACGTCTTCCCGGCATTGGCCCTCGCGCTCGGAGAAGGCGACGAGACGGTCATGGAGCAGCCGCCCCGGCCGCCCGACGAAGGCATCCTCGGCCGCAGGCACTGGCACGCGATCATCGGCTTCGGCGCGTTGATCACCTTTGCAGTCATGCTCGCGTTCGTCGCGGCATTCCAGATCCTGGGACTCGGACGGACGGAAGCGGTCACGATCTCCTTCCTCACCGTCGCGTTCGCGCAGCTGTGGCACGTGTTCAACGTCCGCAGCCCCGGGTCTTCGTTCCTGCGCAACGAGGTCACGCGCAACCCGTGGGTCTGGGGCGCGCTGGTGCTGTGCGTCGTCCTGGTGCTGCTCGCCGTGTACACGCCGGCGCTCGCAAGCCTGCTGCAGATCACGCCGCCGGACGCAGCGGGCTGGCTGCTCGTCTTCGGCGCCAGTCTCGTCCCGTGGCTCGTCGGACAGCTCGTCCGCCGTCGCACGTCCGAATCGTAAGCAACCCATTCAGAGCGTCGGCCGAGCATGTCCATTGCAAGGGACATTCCGAGGCGGCCGAGGGTATTCCGTTGCGCTTGCGCAACACCCTCGCCTCGTCGACCCACCTGAACTTCCGCCGGCTGTTGGATGGGCGCGGACGATAACGACAGTTCCGTCTTCATAGTTGTTAAGACGCCCCAACAAGGCTCACCGGACTGCAGCGTCGTGGGGCCTAGCATCTAGGCACCAGGCCCAAGAAATGGGGCGCGGCGGCAACAGGGAAGCCGCGGCGACTCCAGAGTCTCGAGGGGGAGCCCGCGGTGCCGTGGACCATCCGAATCGCGCTGATCGTAGGCCTGGTCCTGGTCTCCGTCTCGGCCGTCGGCCTCTGGAACGCGCGACCGCAAGCCGAGCCGCCGCGCCCTGCGGTGCTGCGCTGCGGCGTCCTGCCGGGCCGCCCCCCGGAGGAGCTGAAGCGACGCTTCCTGCCGCTGCTCGCGCACATGAGCAAGCGCGCCGGCGTGCGCTGCGAGCTCGTGATCCCCGCTGACTACGGCGAGCTCGTTTCGCTGTACCGCAGGGGCGAGGTCGACCTCGCGTGGTTCGGCGCGCTGACCTTCCTCCAAGCGCAGCGCCACCGCGAGGCGGTGCCTCTCGTCATGCGCGACGTCGACGCCGAGTTCACGACCGTCTTCATCGTGCGGCCGGAGCACGTCGACTCGAACCTCGCGGCCATGCAGGGCCTCCGCTTCGGCTTCGGCAACAGGCTCTCGACTTCGGGCCACCTGATGGCGCGACACCACCTGTCCCGCGTACACGACATCGAGGATCCCGAGACGTACTTCGACGGCGCGCACCATCACCAAACGCACGACGAAACGGCGCAGCACGTTCGGGACGGCAGGATCGACGTCGGCGCGATCAACGCGCTGGAGCTCGAGGCGATGTACAGGTCCGGTGTGCTGTCCCCGGACGAGGTCATGGTGCTGGAGCGCTCGCACCCCTACGTGGCGTACCTGTGGGTCGCCCATGCCGACGTCCCGACAGCGTTGCGCTCGTTGCTGCGGGAGGCCCTGCTGGAGCTCGACCCGATCGACGACGAGCACAAAGAGCTCCTCGAGGCGCAGCAGTGCCGCGGCTTCCTGCCCGTGCACCGTCACGAGCTCAAGAACATGCGCAGCTACGCCGCCATACACGACCTGCTGGGGGACGACGCGTGAGCCGGGGGAGCCATCGCCAGGTCCACAGCGACCTGCACCGCTCCTACCTGCTGCTGGGGATTCTGGTGTTCGTCATCGGCGGAGCGGCGGTCGCGCTCGTGGCCGAGCGCAACCGCGACCTGGATCGGCTGCGGCGCGTGAACGCCGAGTTCCACCTGCAATCGATGGTGCTCTGCGGGAAGATCGAGCAGCACCTGCTGAAGATGCGCGTGGACCTGTCCAGCGAGGTCGCGTGGGCCGGTGAGCCCAACGACCCCAGCATCACGAACCGCCGTCTCGCCGAGGAATACGTCCAGCGGATCCTGAACCTGAACCGCAAGTTCGCGGTGGCTGCCGTCACGCCCGCCGCCAGGCGCCTCGCGAAGGCTCAGCGGAAGCTGGATGAGCACTTTCGGAAGCGCGCGGGGCCGGAACTCGACCCGTACGGCGTGCAACTGCTGAACCGTACCGTCCTGCGCGCCGAGCAGCTGCAGCGCGTGCACCATGCGGAGCACCTGCGTCTGCAGGCCAAGCGCGAGACCGCGACGCAGAGCTGGGTCATGAAGCTGGTCGGGCTCGCCGGCCTGGCCCTGCTCATCGGCGCGATCGTCGTCTGGCGCATCCTGGACCGCGCCGACCGGGCCGTCGTCGCCTGGCAGGAAGCCGAGCGCGAAGGCGCCCACCTCTACCACGCGCTGGACGCCGGCCTCAGCGAGGCCTACCTCGTCGATCCGAAGACGCTGCGCATCGCCTTCGCCAGCCGGGGGGCGGCGACAGCGCTCGGCATTCCGCCCGATCACCTGAAGGCGATGCGGCTCACGGACATCGCAACCGAGCTCGACAAGTCGACGCTACGAGCCGTCGGCTCAGGGGAGCGCGCTGCGCTGACGATCGAGACCGTCCACGAGCGCTCGGATGGCGAGCGCTACCCCGTTCAGCTCAGCCTGCAGCACATCGAGCAGGACGGCGAGAGCCGGCTGCTGGCCGTCGCCATGGACGTCTCGGATCTGCGCGAGGCGCGCGTCGCCCTCGAGCAGGCTCAGAAGATCGAAGCCGCGGGGCAGGTCGCGGGCGGTCTCGCGCACGACTTCAACAACCTCATCATGGTGATCGAGGGGCACGCCGAGCTGCTGCGCATGCAGCGCTCCACGCCCGCGCTGCGCGCGATCTCCGAAGCCGCCGCGCGCGCGGGAGCGCTGACGAAGCAGCTGCTTCAGTTCAGCCGGAAGACGATCGTGCAGCCGGTCGTGCTCGACCTCAACGAGATGCTCGCCGACGTCAAGTACCTCCTCGAGCGCCTGATCAACGCCAACATCAAGACGATCTTCAAGCCGGCGGCGGACTCGGTCGTCGTGAAGGCCGACCGCGGACAGGTGCAGCAGGTGATCCTCAACCTCTGCATCAACGCCCAGGACGCGATGCCCGAGGGGGGCACGCTCGAGATCAGCACAGGGTGGGCACGCCGTGCGGGCAACCCCGGACCCGGCTGGACAGATGAAGGCGAACAGGAGAACGGGGACTACGCCTTCCTGCGGATCGAGGACACGGGCCACGGCATGGATCAGGCCACGCTGAAGCGTGCGTTCGATCCGTTCTTCACGACGAAGCCAGTCGGACGCGGTACGGGCCTCGGCCTGGCATCCGTCCATTCGATCGCCACCGAGCACGACGGGTACGTGGACGTGAACAGCACCGTCGACGAAGGATCGTGTTTCACGGTCTACCTGCCGAAGTGCGACGAGGACCTCTCGGAGTACCACCGCGACCGCGATGATCCCTCGGATGCGCGCGGCACCGAGACGATCCTCGCCGTCGACGACGACGATCTCGTGGCCGACCTGATCGTCGACGTGCTGCAGCGCAAGGGCTACCGCGTGCTCGTCGCGTCGACGCCGAAGGAGGCGCAGGACATCGTCGAGCGGGAAGGCGCGGAGATCCAGCTGCTCATCACGGACCTCGTCATGCCGGAGATGACTGGCTACACGCTCGCCGAGCTCGTCACGGAACAGCATCCGCACATCCGTGTGATCTACATCTCGGGCTACGCCCCGGAGAAGGTCATCCCGAAGCGCCGCCTGGAGGCGGACATCACGTTCCTGCAGAAGCCGTTCCCGCCGCGCGATCTCGTGCGGGCGGCGCGTCGGGTGCTCGACGCTCGCCGCTGAGCGCGGCCGCGGCCAGCAGCGCCGGCAACAGGTACCACTGCGGCCGATCCAGGTTGTGGGCGGCAAGGCCGGAGACCAGCAGAAGCACGTGCGTCGCCAGCACGACGGAAGCGAGACCGGCCACGCTCCGTGCCCAGGCACTCTCCGTGCCGCGACGCTCTCGGCGCACGCGTAGCGCGAACGCAGCGCTCACCAGCAGGAAGCCGAGGAACGTGACCCCTCCCGCGAGCCCCCGCGTCGCAATGAGCTGACCGCCCAGCGTGTGCGGCTCGTGCTTGTTGCCGTCGATGTGCCGCGCCCGGTAGTGCCCCCAGTTGCCCTGGCCGACGCCGAAGACCGGCTTCTGCTGGAAGATCTGCCAGGACACGACGTAGCCCTCGATGCGACCGCGTGTGGACGCGTCCCGTTCGTACGTCTCTGCCGAGAAGATGCCGGCAAACCGCTCCATCGCCGCCTCGGTCTGCGCACCGGCCAGGGCGATGCCCAAGGCGATGACGGCCACGGCGAGCGCGGCCCGGATGCGTCGGCTCGGGATGCTGAAGAAGGTCCACACCAGGGCCAGCACGAGCAGGACGAGGCCGCTGCGTGAACGCGCGAAGATCACGCAGGCGCTGCCGAGCAGCAGGTAGACCACGCTGCACAGGCGCAGGGCGCGTGAGCGTGTGTGGATCCCGGCCCACACCACGAGCACGAGACCGAACACGACGGTCGCGGCGAATGAGTTGGGATCCTCGTACGACGTGCCCGCGCCGAGCATGCGCTTGACGCCCATCGTGAAGTCGTGCTTGCCGGAGAGGAACTCCGTGAACGAGCGCAGCAGGTAGACGCCGTAGCCGGCGCAGAGCACGAGGATGGCGAGCATCAGTCGCCGTCGCGAGGTCAGCAGCACGCCGCCCGCGAAGAAGGGCAGCACCTGCTTCGCGTGCTCGATCTGGGCCGTGCCCGACCGGGACGGGTCGTACGCCCAGACCCACGACAGGAAGCCGGCCACGAGGAAGAGGAACAGCCACCAGGCGCCCGGCGCCGCGAGCAGTGCCGGACCCGAGGGGTCCTCACGGGCGGTGCGGCTGCGCCAGGGCACCAGTGCCTTGAGCGCCGCCTGCGAGAGGATGATCGCGAGCACGAGGAGGCCGGAGAGCGGGCGCAGGCGCAGGGCACCTACGACCGCCCACTCCTCGTCCACGTACGACGTGTTGAGGAACAGGTAGAGCAGGAACGCCCAGAACACGAGCGGCAGCCCGCGGACGTTCATGCGCGCGAACGAGAACCAGCTGCCGCCGCCGGCGGGGAGGGCGGGCGCCTCGCTCATGCGGCGTCCTCCTTCGGCTCGACCGCGCCGTCGAGGAAGGGCAGGAACCGGCCGAGCGCGAACCAGACGACGCCGAACAACGCAGCCGTGCCGGCAGCGAGACCGACGAGCAGCGCCCAGCCGGGTGCGTCCGTGCCGAGCGGGACGGCGCTCAGCACCACCCACGTCACACCCGCGGCGGCCAGTGGCCGCGCCCAGGCGTGCAGCATGAAATCACCCCAGGGCACGCCGTAGCGCCGCAGCACGACGCGCGGCATCAGCACGAGATGGACGACCGCCGCCGGCACCGCGGTGCCGATGGCCACGCCGACGATGCCGAGGGGTCCGGCCAGGGAGATGCTGATCGCGAGGTTGGCGATGCCCTCGAGCAGCGAGAGCCCGGCCAGCGCGCGCACCTGATTCGCACCGTACATGACGGCGACGAACGGATACGACGCGATCGGCGCGGCCACCCCGAAGGCGAGCACCGTCATGACGAGTGCGGACTTCTCCACTTCCTCGGGGCCGAGCCAGCGCAACAGGAACATCTCGCCGAAGACGAGCAGGTACACGAGCATCGGCGCGGCCAGCGCGATCATCGTGCGTGCGCCGCCGCGCATGATGCGACCGAGCGCACGGTGATCGTCACGAGCGTCGAGGGCGCCGGCCGCAGGTTCGATCACGCGGCCGGCCGCCGCAAGCAGCTGCCGGATCTGCGATGGCAGCACCGCGCCGTTCGAGAACGCCGTCACGGCCGGCACGGCGATCAGCCAGCCGATGACCATGGCGTCGGTCAGCCACACGAGCTGGAGCGAGAGCGTGACGACGACGGCCATCATCCCGTAGCGCAGGAGGTCCTTCGCCGCTTCGCGATTGGCCAGGCCGAGGCGGAAGCGGAGTCTCGGCTCGAGCCTGAACGCGGCGCCGCTCTTCAGCGCCATCTCCAGGACCGTGCCGCCCAGGTTGGCGAGCGCCAGCGCAACGATGCCGCCGCCCTGGCTGAGCAGGAGCACGATCGCGCCGTTGCGCAGGACGAGCATCAGCAGGTTGATGCGGTTGAGCACGTCGTACCGGCGCTTGCCGATGACGACGGCCGAGTAGGCGTTCCAAGGCAGGCCGACGGCCAGATCGAGTCCCACGACGAGCAGCGCGATGCGCGCGTCGCTCACCGCGTCCGGCGGGATCTGGAAGATGTCGGGTAGCAGCCAGGTGAAGATCCCAGCGGCCGCGAGGATGACCAGGCCGCAAAGCCCGAAGGCGCTGAAGGCGGTGTTGACGTAGCGGTTGACCTCGTCGATGTCGCCGCGCGCGTCGTTGCGCGCGATGAAGTGGACGACGGCGGGCCTCACGCCCAGGTCGGCAAGACCGAAGTAGCCGGTCAGCGAGGAGATGATCAGCCAGACGCCGAAGGTCGACGTGCCGAGCCAGCCGATCATCCAGGGCCGCATCGCGAAGGCCACGATGGCCGTCGCGACGAACACGCCGGCGCTGCCCGCGCCCTGCCCCGCGAGCATGCGGGCCAGGCTGCCTCGCTCGCCCAGCAGCGTCGTGAGCCGACGCGGGATCAAGCGTCCGCCTCCGCATGCGTCGCCACCTCGTCGAGCAGCGCGACCGTGCGCTCGGCCGTGCGGTCGGCGTCGTACCGCTCGCGTGCCTCGGCCGTGAACGCGCGCGTTGCCTCGATCGGCGGCTCCGCGATCAGGCGCTCGAGGGCCGCGCTCCAGGCACCGACGTCGCCGGCCGGCGCCTGGAGCGCCGGCGTGTCACGCACGACCTCCCGCAAGCCGGGGCAATCCGAGGTGAGCAGCGGCGTGCCGACGACGAGCGCCTCCATCGCGAGCAGGCCGGCCGCCTCCCACAGGGAGGGCATGACCACGGCATCGAGCTCGCGCAGGAACGGCATGACGTCCGGCACGAAGGGCAGGAACGACACCACGTCGCCCAGGCCCCGGTCGGCGACCTCCCGGCGGTACTCGCGCTCGTAGTCTCCCGAACCGACGGCGACGAGATGGAACGGACGCACGGCGCGCGTGCGCTGCAGCGACTCGAGTAGCGGCAGGAAGCCCTTCTGCTCCATGAAGCGCCCGAGGAAGCCGAGCAGGAACGGCTCCGCGGCGATGCCGAGACGTGTGCGGAGCGGCGGATCGAGTGGCGGGCTGTCCTCCCCGGCGAGAGGACGGATGCCGTGCGGGACGGTGACCATGCGCGGGCCGTCGCGCCCCACGGCGGG
>JASJDY010000209.1 GCA_030065025.1 Planctomycetota bacterium | reverse complement strand
CCCGGGTTCGTGGGGGTGAGGATGTCGAGGTCGAACTCGCCCTCGTTCACCCGCTGACGCGGCTTGCGCACGAAGGTCATGTGCACCTTGCCGGGCTTGTCTTCCTGGATCAGGAAGGCCAGTTTGCCGCGCGGCCCCTTGATGAGGCGGTACTCGCGGCCCTTGATGAACCTGTGGATGTGGATCTTCTTGCCGTACGCCATCTTGTCGCGGTCGCGATAGACGACGGTGAAGTACTCGCCCTTCTCGGGGTCGAAGGGCTCGAGGTGCATCACCTTGCCCGGCAGCAGCACCTTGTCCTCGGGACCGATGATGCGGTACGTGCCGTCGTCCGAGATGGCGAGCAGGCGGTCGTAGTCGCTCATCGTGAATGTGCGCGCGCCGGACTTCACCTGGGCGCCGACGAAGCCGGAGTCAGGGTCGAACACGACCTTGATGTTCTGGCGAGCCACGGCCTTCTTGTCGACGCTCTGGAACGTGTCGATCTCGGTGCGGCGTGACCACGCGGGACCGTAGGTGTCGAGGATCTCCTCGAGCCAGCGGATCGTCGTCTTCGTGAGGTTGCGCAGGCGGCTCTTCGCGCCCTTGATGGCCGCGTCGATCTCGTCCATCTGCTGGCGGAAGCGCGCGATGTCGTAGGCCGAGATGCGGCGGATGTGGATCTTGAGCAGACGGTCGACGTCGTCCTCGGTCATGGGGCGCACGAAGAGCTCGGCGTTCTCCTCCATGCCCTCCCAGACCTGCTGCCGCACGGCGTCCTCGGTCTTGGCCTTCTCGAGGCGACGCCAGACCTTCTGTTCGATGAAGATCTGCTCGAGCGTCAGCCAGTGCTTCTTGTCCTCGAGCTTGGCGAGCTCGAGCTCGATCTCGGCCTTGATCTGCGCCTTCAGCTGCTTCGTGCAGTCCGCGAGGATCTCGCTGACGGTCGTGTCGATCGGGCGGCGGTCACGGATCACCGTGAGCGCGGAGTTCAGCGAGACCTCGCAGTCGGTGTACGCGTAGAGCTGGGGGATCGTCTCGTCGGCGTCGACGCCGCGCGGCAGGTCCACCTGGATCTCGACGCGGTCGGTCGTGAAGTCCTGGATGCCGCCGATCTTCACCTTGCCCTTGGTCGCGGCGTTCTCGATGGAGGCGATCAGTGACTCGGTGGTGGTGCCGTAGGGGATCTCGCGGATGACGACCTTCTTCGGCCCGTCGGCCTCGATGCGCGCGCGCACCTTCACGCGGCCCTTGCCGTCTTCGTACTCGCCGACGTCCACCAGGCCGCCGTGGGGGAAGTCGGGGTAGAGTTCGAAAGGCTCCTTCTTGAGCAGCTTGATCTGTGCCTCGAGCAGCTCGCAGAAGTTGTGCGGCAGGATGCGCGTGGACATGCCGACGGCGATGCCCTCGGTGCCGAGCATGAGGACGACGGGCAGCTTGACCGGCAGCTGCACGGGCTCCTTCTTGCGGCCGTCGTAGCTGGGCTGCGTCTCGGTGAGATCCGGATGGAAGAGGGTCTCGCGAGCGAGCGGCGTGAGACGGCACTCGATGTAGCGCGAGGCGGCCGCCTTGTGGCCCGTGATGACGTTGCCGAAGTTCCCCTGGCGCTCGATGAAGTAGCCCTTGTTTGCCAGCACGACGAGCGCGTCGCCGATCGAAGCGTCGCCGTGGGGGTGCAGCTTCATCGTGTCGCCGATGACGTTGGCGACCTTGTGGAAGCGGCCGTCGTGCATGTTCCAGAGCGTGGCGAGGATGCGTCGCTGGACCGGCTTGAAGCCGTCGCGGATCTCGGGGATCGCGCGGTCGACGACGACGTAGCTGGCGTACTCGAGGAAGTTGCGCCGCATGAGCGGCTGCACGTCGATGGAGCCGGCGTGGCCGTCGCTGTCGTGCTCGGTGGGGGCTACCACGACGCCTCCGTGATGAGCTCATCCGTGATGAACTTGCGGCGCTTGGGGGTGTTCTTGCCCATGTAGAAGTCGAGGCACTTCTTGAGCGCGCCCTTGTCGGGCACGGTGACCTGCTGCAGGCGCATGTCGTCGCCGATGAAGTGCTTGAACTCCTTCGGGTTGATCTCGCCCAGGCCCTTGAAGCGCGTCGTCTCGGGCTTGGTGAGCGTCTCCAGCGCGTGGTTGCGCTCGGCTTCGCTGTAGCAGTAGAGGGTCTGCTTCTTGTTGCGCACGCGGAAGAGCGGCGTCTCGAGGATGAAGAGGTGACCCCGGAGCACGAGCTCCTCGAAGTAGTGCAGGAAGTACGTGAGCAGCAGGTTGCGGATGTGCATGCCGTCGACGTCGGCGTCGGTGGCGATCACGACGCGGTTGTAGCGCAGGCCGTCGAGGTCGTCCTCGATGCCGAGCGCGCGCATGATGTTGTAGAGTTCCTCGTTCTTGTAGACGGTGTCGCGCTTGAGGCCGTGGCAGTTGAGCGGCTTGCCGCGGAGGCAGAAGATGGCCTGCGTGTCGACGTCGCGCGCCTGGACCATGGCGCCGCCGGCGGAGTCGCCCTCGGTGAGGAAGATCGTGCTCTCCTCCCGGCGATCGGGCTTGCGGCCCGTCGGCTTGCGATCGTTCAGGTGCGTCTTGCAGTCGATGAGCTTGGGGATGCGGATGGCGACCTTGCGGGCGCGCTCCTTGGCGGCCTTCTTCACCGCCGCCAGCTCCTTGCGCACCTTCTCGTTGGCCTTGATCTTCTTGAGCAGCGCCTCGCCCGACTCGGGGTTCTCGTGGAGCCAGCGCACGACGTGGTCCTTCACGTCGCTGACGACCCAGGAGCGCACCTCGGTCGAGCCGAGCTTGTTCTTCGTCTGGCTCTCGAAGACGGGATCCTGGAGCTTCACGGCGACCGCGCCGATGAGGCCGTCGCGCACGTCGGGGCCCGCGAAGTTCCGGCCGGCGAACTCGTTCACGCCCTTGAGCAGGCCCTCGCGGAAGGCGCTCTGGTGCGTGCCGCCGTCGCCCGTGTGCTGGCCGTTCACGAAGCTGAAGTAGCTCTCGCCGTACGTGTTCGTGTGGGTGAACGCGAACTCGAGCGTGTCCAGCTTGATGTGGACGATGTCGTAGACGGCGATCTCCTCGCCGAGCTCCTCGCCCAGGAGATCCGCGAGGCCGTAGCGGCTGACGTAGCGCTTGCCGTTGTAGCGGATGTGCAGCCCGCTGTTGAGGTGGGCGTAGTAGCGGAAGCGATGGTCGAGGAAGTCCTCGTTCCAGCGGATGGTCGGGAAGATCTCGGGGTCGGGCGTGAACTCGACGAGCGTGCCGTTGCGCTCCCCGGGCGCCTTGCCCTTCTTCTCCTTGACGAGCTGGCCGCGTTCGAAGTCAGCGCGTAGGTACTTGCCGTCGCGCCAGGAGGTGACGGCGAACTCGGAGGAGAGGGCGTTGACTGCCTTCGTGCCGACGCCGTTCAGGCCGACCGAGAACTGGAAGACGTCGTCGTTGTACTTGCCGCCGGTGTTGATCTTGCTGACGCAGTCCACGACCTTGCCAAGCGGAATGCCGCGGCCGTAGTCGCGCACGGTGATCGTGTCGTCGACGCGCGAGACCTCAATGGTCTTGCCCTCGCGCATGATGAACTCGTCGACCGCGTTGTCGACGACCTCCTTGAGCAGCACGTAGACGCCGTCGTTGGGGTGGGAGCCGTCGCCGATGCGGCCGATGTACATGCCCGTGCGCAGCCGGATGTGCTCCAGCGCGTCCAGGGTCTGGATCGTGCTCTCGTCGTACTTGACCTGCTTCTTCGGCACGCACCTCTCCCGCGATTGGGACCCCTCGTTCTAAGGGATCGGTTCGACGGTCGGGGGGCTGGACGGTGGACGTGGGCGGCCAACCGGTCGGCCGAAGCGGCCTCCCTCAGGCCGCCCCTACAGGTCTCCATCTTCGGCCCGGGTGGGCGTAGAATCCCGGGCCGATGCTGACCCGCCTCGCACGCCTGGCTCCCGGCCCCGTCGTCCGCTGGTTCGCACGGCCCTACGTGGCCGGCGGGTCGATGGACGCCGGCCTCGACGTCGCCCACGACCGGCTCGAGCGCTTCGGGGCGCTCGCCACGATGGACCTCCTGGGCGAGGGCGTGACCGAGCAGTTCCAGGTCGTCCAGAACGTCGCCACGTACGAGCGCCTGATCGATCGCATCGGCAGCGAGTCGCGCTTCGCCGAAGCGAAGACGCGCCCCAGCGTCTCCGTGAAGCCGTCGGCCTTCACCTGCGGCGAGCGCGAGAGCGCCTTCGAGCACATCGAGCTGCTGGCCCGGCGCGCGCACGAGCGCGGGGTCGCCATCACGATCGACATGGAGGATCGGCCCTGGACCGACCTCACCCTCGACTGGGCGGTCGGCCTCTACAAGCAGGGGCTCGACGTCGGCACCGTGCTCCAGACACGCCTGAACCGCACCGAGCAGGACCTGGAGCGGATCCCGCCCGGCATGCGCCTGCGCCTCGTCATCGGGATCTACCCCGAGCCGGAGAGCGTGGCCGTCCTCGACAAGCGCGTCATGAAGGACCGCATGGTCGAGTACGCCTCGGTGCTGCTCGACCGCGACTGCCGCGTCGAGTTCGGCACCCATGACGAGCCTGCGCTCGAGCGGTTCCTGCGGGAGGTCGCCCCGAAGGCGCCCGACCGCTGCGAGATCCAGATGCTGCTGGGCGTCCCGCGCCGTCCGTTCGCGCGCAAGCTCATGGCCGGTGAGTTCGGCGTCGTCGTGCCGTTCCGCCTCTACGTGCCCTTTGCGATGAGCTGGGACGACGCGACCGCGTACCTGAGGCGTCGCATGCGCGAGAGCCCGAGCATGATGTGGCTCGTGCTGAGGAACCTGGGGCGGGCGAAGCGGGCTTGAGGCGCGGGCCACGGGCGGGCAGAGGCACAGTGGGGAGTCGCTTGGGGGCCCCCGCCCGTACGCTCCTTCCATGGCCAAGCTCTACTTTCGCTACGGTGCCGTCGGCAGCGCCAAGACGCTGAACCTGCTCGCCGTCGCCCACCAGTACGAGCGCCAGGGCAAGCGCGTGCTCGTCCTCAAGCCCGCTTTCGACACCCGCTTCAGCGCCGTCGAGGTCGTCTCGCGGGCCGGCCTGCACCGCTCCGCCGACCGCGTCCTCGCCGACGGCGAGGTTCCGCCGTCCCACATCGCGGCCGACGCCGACTGCGTGCTCGTCGACGAGGCCCAGTTCCTCACCGAGCCGCAGGTCGAAGCCCTGCGCGACTGGACCCGCGCGCTCGGCGTGCCGGTCATCTGCTACGGCCTGCGCGCCGACTTCCGCAGCCGCCTCTTCGAGGGCTCGCTCCGGCTCCTCGAGCTCGCCGACAGCATCGAGGAGATCAAGACCACCTGCGCCTGGTGCAACCGCAAGGCCACCCAGAACCTCAAGTACGTCGACGGACGGGCCTCCATCGACGGTCCGAGCCGCCAGCTCGGCGCCGAGGAGCGCTACCAGGCCGTCTGCTATCGCCACTACCGCGAGCAGCTCGACGCCGCCAGGGACGCAGGAGAGAAGAGCGCCGATGGGCTCGGCGCGAGCGTGGCTCCCGGTGGCGCCCGCGTCTGATCCGGCGTCGGGGCCGCCCGCACAGGGCATCGGCTGGCCGGCGTTGCTGTTCCTGCTCTCGGGCGCGGCGGGACTCGTCTACCAGGTTCTCTGGCAGCGCGAGCTCGGCCTGCTCTTCGGCAACACCACCCAGGCCACCGCCACCACACTCGCCGTGTTCTTCCTCGGCCTCGCCACCGGCAGCTGGTGGCTCGGCCGCCGGAGCGTCGCCTGGCGCAACCCGCTGAGGGCGTTCGCGTGGCTCGAGCTCGGGATCGCGCTGAGCGCGGCGCTCGTGTTCGCCCTGCTGCCGCTGTACCGCCTCGTCTTCGCGCCGCTCTACGACGTGCTGGGCGGTCAGTCGTCCGCGTTCCTGCTCGCCAAGTTCGTGCTCGCCGCGATCGTGCTGGGGTTGCCGGCGTTCTTCATGGGCGGCACGCTGCCTGTGCTGGCGGAGCTCGCCGCGCGCCGCGGACGTGGCTTCGCGCGGGGGGGCGTCCTCCTCTACGCGGTGAACACCGCCGGCGCCATGGCGGGCGCGTTCGCCGCCGGCTTCCTGCTGCCCAAGCTCCTCGGCTACCGCGGGGCCTACGGCGTCGCGATGCTGCTCAGCGTGCTCGTCGGGGTGCTCGCTCTCGTGCTGGCGCGCGTCGACGATCGCGGTGGAGGCACGGCGCCCACGCCGCCGGCGACGGCGCGCGTCGAGCGCTCGCTCCTGGGCTTCGCGGCGCTCTCCGGCTTCGGTGCGCTTGCCCTCGAGGTGCTCTGGACGCGCATGATCGCGCTCGCCTTCCAGAACTCGGTCTACACGTACGCCGCGATCGTCGCCGTGTTCCTCGGCGCGCTCGTCGTGGGCGCCGCGATCGCGCGGCTGCTCGCCGCGCGCACGACCGACGGCCGCACGGCGCTCGGGGTGCTCCTCGTGCTGGCCGGCCTCGCAGTGGCCGCGAGTCCGTTCGTCTTCCGCGCGCTGGTCTCCGAGCCCGGCGCCGTCGGGCGCGGTGAGGCCTGGATCGATTACGTGCTCGCCAACCTCGGGGTGCTTGCCCTGTGCATCGCGCCGCCCGCCGTCGCGCTGGGCACGGTGTTCCCGTATCTCATGCGCGTCGAGGAGCTGCGCCACGGTGAGGAGGCGGCGGGGGCGAGGCTGGGTCGGCTGCTCGCGTTCAACACAGGTGGCGCCCTCCTGGGTGCGGTCGCCGGCGGCTTCCTCCTGCCGACGTTCGTTGGGCTGTGGGGCGCCGTGGCGCTGTGCGCCGGCCTGTATCTGCTCGGCGCCGCCTGGTCCGGCGGCGCGGCGGCCTTGCGAGCAGCCGGCGTGGTCGCAGCCGCAGCGGTCGCCGGCCTCGCCTGGGCCAGCGCGGACGAGGCCCGCGCGTGGAACAGCCGGAAGGGCGAGCGTGTGCTCGCCGTGTACGAAGGCGCCGCGGGCACGCTGCTCGTCGTGGATCGCAAGGGTGATCTCAAGCTCAAGCTGAACAACAGCTACACGCTGGGCGGAACCTCCGAGCCGCGCTGGGAGCAGTACCAGACGCACATCCCGATGGCTCTGCATCCGGACCCCAAGCGCGCGTTCTTCCTGGGGATGGGTACGGGCATCACGGCGGGCGCCGCCTTGGCCCACGACGTCAAGCGCGTGCGCGTCGCCGAGATCGTGCCCGAGGTCGTCGAAGCTGCCCGCGTGCACTTCGCACCGTGGTGCGGCGGGCTCTTCACCGATCCACGTGTGGACATCGTGGTCGAGGACGCCCGGACCGTGCTGCTTGGCTCACGCGAGACCTACGACGTTGTCGTGGGCGATCTCTTCCTGCCGTGGCGGCGCGGCACGGCGCTGCTCTACACCGAGGAGCAGTTCCGGGCGGTGAAGGAGCGCCTCGCCCCGGGTGGAGTCTTCTGCCAATGGCTGCCGCTCTACCAGCTGGGGGAGGAGGGCTTCCGCGGCGTAGCGCGCACGTTCATCGAGGTCTTCCCCGACGCGACCCTCTGGCGCGGTGACTTCTTCAGCCGCCGGCCGATCGTCGCCCTGGTGGGCCGCGCCTCATCCTCGCCGTGGAACGGGGAGGCGACGGCCCGGGCGTGGGAACGGCTGGAGAAAGCCGGCGCCGTGAAGGAGGACGGATCGGCGTCTGCGGTGCCGTTCCTCCTCTACGCGGGACGCCTGGACTACGTGCAGGCCGAGCTCCGGCGAACGCCCGCGATCACCGACGATCGGCCGTGGCTCGAGTGGCAGGCGCCGGTTGCGCAGCGTGAGCGCGCCGCACGTCGCCGTCGGCCCTTCGCAGGGCGCGCCTTGGCTGACTTCCAGCGACAGCTTCTGCGGGTGGACAAGGATCCGTTCCTCGCGGATCTCGATGTGAGCCGCAAGCGCATGGTCGAGGGCGGCCTGCACCTCTACGACCTGGCGACGGTGGGGCGGCGCGAGCACGAGCGGCGGGGCAAGGCGCTCGAGAGCTACATCCGCAGCGTGCCCGGGGAGATCCGGCCGGCGATCGAGCGGTGGGTGCGGTAGCGCGGGCGGGCGTTCGCCCTTCGCTCCCTTTGGTCGCTCAGGACTCCGGCCGCCCCTACAGGCTCCTCGTAGGGGCGGCCCGAGGCCGCGTATGCGCGGCCGCAGGTCCGCCCGACTCACGACAACAGGGTGCGCTCGAGTTGTTCCGCACGGACTCCAGCAACCGCCACCGTCTTCAGCGGGTTGCCCTTGCCGCGCACGATCTCCAGCCGCTGCGCCGGTATCCCCAGCGTCTCTGCCAGCAGCTTCAGCACGGCCCGGTTCGCCTTGCCCGATTCCGCGGCGGCTGTCACGCGTAGCTTGAGCCGATCACCGTACGTACCGGCGAGACCCGCGCGCGAGGCACCCGGTACGACCTTGAGGTGCACGTGGACCACGGGACCGTCCGTGGCAGAACGGGCTTCGATCGCCGGATGCGCCACCGGCGCTACTTCGGCGCGTCCTTCTTCGCGGGCTTGCCCGGCTCGCGCGGCGGCGCCGTCTTCTTGGGCTGCGGCAGCCGCTCGCCGGCATACGCGACCTTCGCGTGCACGCGCTCGCGAATGGAGCTACCCCAGGTGGTCACGGCCAGCTCGGCCTTCTCGATGAGCTCGTAGCGCAGCGCCTGGAAGCTCTGGAGGTCCTTCTCGAAGCGCGGGCCGTCGTCATTGACGATCTTGCCGCGATCGTCATCACTCAGTGTGCCCGGCTTGGCGGCGTCCTCGGCGAGCGCAGCCTCCTGCTTGTCCGCCCACGCCTCGGCCTGTTCGAGGAAGCGCACGACGGCGAGGTACTTCTCGGCCGCCTGGCGCTCGGCACCGGCGCGATCGAGGCGGTCCGCGATGACCTTGGTCAGCTCGTCGTCCGCGCCGTTCTTCGCAGCCTCGTACTGCTGCACGGCGAGGTCGTACTGGCCAGCCAGCTCGGCGAGCATGCCCAGACCCACGCGGTGGACCGGCTTGCAGTCGGTGAGCCGGGGCTTGCCCTCGACGAAGAAGACCTTGTCCAGGAGTCCGGCGGCACCGAGCTGCTGGAAGGTGTACGTGTCGCGGTCGATGCGCACGCTGGTCGCGTCGATCGCCTTGATCGTCTCCTTCTTGAGCTTGCCCTTCCGGTCGGGAACCAGCGCGTACTTCTCCGTCCAGCCGTCGGGGTACGCGGCCACGACGTCCTGGAACACCTTCTCGAGCGCCGCCAGCGGGGCGGGCCACGTGCGCGCGAGGCGCTGGTAGAGGCCATGCTTCATGGCGGCTTCGAGCTTCTCGGCCTTGTCGCGGGCCACGCCCAGCTCGAAGTTGCGCAGCAGGCCCGTGCGCGGGGCCCAGATGTCGACGAGGAATGCGAAGTAGGTCTGACGATCCGCGGCGAGCAGGGCCAGCTCGTACTTGTCGCGGCGCTCCTCGAGGTTGCCCTTCATCTCGGAGATCTCGCCGTTGGCGCGATTCCAGGCGCGCGTCACGGTGGGGGCCTTCTCGGAGCTGAGCTTGTCCTTCGGCACGCCGTCGAGCCACCCCTTGAGGGTGTCCAGCGCCTGCTTGAACTCGACGAAGCCGGGCTCCGAGCCGAGGCCGGCAAGCGCCTTGCTCATGGTCGACTTGGCGTCCGCGCCGACGCGGCGCTCGGCCTCCGTGACCCACTTCATGCCGCGGTTCTTGCCGCTCTTGTCGCCCGGCACGTGCTTGTCGAGGACGGGTAGGACGTCCTTCTCCTCCTTGAGGAGCAGGAAGCGGCCGACCTTCTTCTCGAGCGCCTTCTTGACGATGTCGTCCAGCTCGCTGCTGCGCAGCTTCTCTTCGAGGGCGAGGTAGTCCTTGTCGTCGTAGAGCTTCTTGACCTGCTCGGCGTAGGCGCGGACGTCGGCGTCGATCGCCTTGCGCGCGTCGGCGCGGCCCTGCGTAAGCTGCGTCTGGAACTGGTTCCGCTCGCTGATCTCGTCGTCGATCTTCTTCGCGAGCTTGCGCGCGCTGTCGATGTGGCCCTGCAGCTCACCCGTGTAGGTGTTGTAGTAGCCGAGGATCTCGGCGTCCTCGAAGTCGCCCTTCTCGGTGTCCCAGGCCTTGATCTTCTGTGCCCAGCGGTCGGCGTCCTCGCGCGCATCCTTGGCGATGCGGCCGAAGACGGGCTTCTTCCAGTTGTCCTCTTCCTCGATGTCGCTGCGGATGTACTCGTTGTTGAGGTCGTTGTAGCGCTTGTCCGCGTTCCGGACGTACTCCGCGAGCGGCTCCTTGGCGTTCACCCGCGCCGCGTTGCGTTCTGCTTCGAGCTGTTCCTGGCTCTTCGGCGGGACGAAGACCTTCTCTTCCTGGGTCGTGACGAACCAGATCGCGCCGCCGATCGCGAGCAAGGCCGCGACCGCCGCGATGATGAGCGGCTTCTTGGAGGCGGGCTTGATGCCGTGCGCCTCGAGGTTGTACTTCGTGCGGATCTTGTCGAGCTCGCGCAGCAGCTCCTCGGGCGTCTGGAT
>JASJDY010000208.1 GCA_030065025.1 Planctomycetota bacterium | reverse complement strand
TCGGGGTCGACGCGGACGGCGGAGGCGAGGGAGCGGGGGGAAGAGGGCTGGGGTGCGGCTGGGGCCTGGGGAGAGGGCGCGGGGCTCGAGGTGGGTGTATCGCTCGGTTCGGACGGGGTCGCGGACTCGGACGCGGACTCGGGCGTGGAAGTGGAAGTGGATGTGGAAGTGGAAGTGGAAGTGGAAGTGGAAGTGGAAGTGGAGGACGTGGGCGCGGGAGCAGGAGGTTCCAGCTCGCCCTTCTCGGCCGCGACGAGCTTCGCCACGATCTCGTCGATCTCGGCTTGGTGCTCGGCGAAGAAGGCGTCCGTCTCGCCCTCCTGCAGGTCGCCCGTCTTGCGCAGCACGTCCGTGCCCGCCAGCAGCGCGTCCACCGCGCCCGCGCCGAGAACCAGCTCGCCCTTCTGCGCCAGCACGAGCAGGTCTTCCATCGCGTGCGCCAGGCCGACGACTGCGTCGAGGCCGACGATCCGCGCCGCGCCCTTCAGCGAGTGCGCCGCACGCATCAGCGGCTCGATGACGGCGCCCTCCTGCGAGCCCTCGTCCAGATCGACCAGCCCCTGCTCGAGCGTCGTGGCATGCGTCTCCACCTCGGCCCGGAACAGGTCGAGCATCGAGAAGCCGCTGAGGTCGTCCGGCGGAGGCGTCATTGCAGACTCCTCCCGAGACCCTCGAACAAGCGCCCGGGATCGACGCGCGCGGCAGGGCCGGCCGGCGTGCGCACGACACCGTTCGTGAAGTGCACCGCGCTCTTCGTGACCGTGACCTGCGCGTCCTGGAGATCGCTGGGATCGAAGCGCTCGAAGTCGAGCACCTCATCGACGATCAACGCCCAGGACTGGCCGTCGTTCTGCACGACCAGTAGACGCTGCTCCTCCGCGGACACGCCTTGCGCCTCGTCGAGGCGGAAGAGGGCATGGAGGCTCGCGCAGAGGTGGATCTCGCCGCGCAGGCTGACGAGTCCGCGGAAGACCTCCCCCGTGCGACCAGGCACGGAACGCACCGGAGCCAGCGGATGCACCTCCACCACCGTCTCGGTCGGCACCGCGAACAGCTCGTCGCCGAGACGGAAGAGACCGACGGAGAAGCGGCCATCGCGCTGGTCCTCGTCGAGGCGCGCCTTCAGCGCGCGCTGCCACGCGGCGAGGTAGGCCTCCGGCGGCTCACGCCCGAGCAGGCGCGAAGCGGCGTCGGCATCGCGGGGGCGCGGATCAGGCACCATGCTCGCCCTCCTTCACGCGGGCCGCCTTCTCGCGGAGCCGCCGTGCGCGACCGCGCTCGCCCTTCGTCTCCGCAAGCAACGCGAGCTGCATGAGCGACGGGTAGTGGTGCGGATCCAGGTAGAGCGCGCGGCGCAGGGCCTCCTCGCTGTCGTCGTCCCGCCCGCGGGCGCTCTCCACGAGCGCGAGCAGGTGGTAGTGGTCGGCCGTCGCCGGCCCCGTGCGGATGCCGTCGCGCAGCGCCCGGCGCGCTTCCTCGAGGTCGCCTGCATCGGCCAAGCGCGCGGCCTCGGCCAGGACGACATTCGGATCCGCGGCAGGCGGCGGTGCAGGCCGGTGGCGCGGCGCGGGCGGCGCAGGGCGCGCCCGGGTGCGCGCGCTCGGCGCGGGGGAGCGCGTCGGCTTGGAGGCGGTCCGGGGGACGAGGCGACAGGCGAACGCCTCGGCCGGCGTAGCGAGCTCGAGTCCGACGTCGCGAAGCGCGGCCACCTCAGCGTGCCCGACGAAGAACAGGCCACGGGGTCGCAGCATCTCGCGCAAGCGCCGGAGCAACCGACGGCGCGCCTCGGGTACGAGGTAGATCATCAGGTTGCGGCAGAAGAGGGCGTCGTAGGACGGATCGCCCAGACCGAAGGCGACATCGAGCGCGTTGGCCTGCCGGTAGCGCACACGCCCTCGGACCTCCGGGTCGAGCTCGTAGGTGTCGCCGCTGGCCTTGAACCAGCGCTCGCGCACGACCTTCGGCAGACGCTCGATGCTGCGGCCGCGGTAGCGACCGCGCCGTGCGTACTCGATCGCTCGCTCGCTGACGTCAGAAGCGTCGACGTACACGCGGTCGAGATCGATACCGGCATCGATGAGCGCCATCACGATGGAGCAGGGCTCCTCGCCGGTGGAGCTCGCCACGCACTGCACGCGGAAGACGTCGTCCGGACGGGCAGCGAGCACACGGCGCGCTTCGTCAACGAGCAGATCGAAGGACGCGGGATACCGGAAGAAGCTCGTCTCGTGGACCATCACGGCCATCGCAAGCCGCTCGAACTCGGCCATGTCCACGTCGAGCCGGTCCGCGTACTGCTCCTCGGTCTCGAGGCCGATCGCGCGCATGCGCCGCTTCACCGCAGACTCCAGCCCGATACGGCTGAGCGCGTCGGGGTCGAGACCGAGCAGGGTCGTCAGGCGCTCGGGGATGCGGCCGTCGGTCATCCGGCCTCCCCACTCGCCTGAAGACGTAGCGCCTGGAGCACGTCCGCGGGAACGAGCTCCTCCACCGCGACCAGCTGCACGAGGCCGTCCGCGTCGCGCAGGATCCGGCCGAGCCCATCGAAGCCCTCGGTCGCCGGACCGGGATGGCTGCCGGGCGCGTCGGGGTCGAGGGTCGTGACTCGCGTGACGTTCTCGGCAAGGACGCCCAGATACGAGGCGTCCTCCTGCTGCTCCCCCCACCGGCGACCTGCGCGCTGCAGGTCGCACACGATGATGCGATTGGAGAGGCGCGAAGGGCAGTCGCCGCGGCCGAAGAGGCGGCACAGGTCGAGGACGGGCACGACGATGCCGCGGTACTCGATCACGCCGGTCACCGCCTCCGGTGCACCAGGCACCGGACGGGCCGGGATGCCGGGCACGACCTCCGCGATCGACGACGTGTCGATCGCGAAGCGCTCCGGTCCGACGTGGAAGACCACTGCTTGCATGCCTGCTCTGCTACACCTCACCGAGGTGGAACTTGCCCATCTCGTCGTTGAGGGTGTTCGCGGCGGAACGCAGGTCCTCCGCGACGGACGTGACCTCGCGGAGCGACGTGACGGTCTGCTGCACGGTGTCGTTGAGCGAGCGCATGGCGTCGTTGATCTGATCGGCGCCCGTCGCCTGGCTCTTCATGCCCTCCCCCACGGAGTCGAAGCGCCGCGTGAGGCGCTCGACCTCCGCGATGATCGAGCCGAGCTGCGTGCCGACCTCGCCGACGACGCGCACGCTGCGGCGCACGTGATCGGCAAACTTGTCCATCTCCATGACGCCGGCCGACACGGACGTCTGCATCTCCTGCACGGTCTGCTCGATGTCGAGCGTGGCGGAGGCCGTCTGGTCGGCGAGGCGCCGGATCTCCTGCGCGACGACGAGGAAGCCGCGGCCGTACTCTCCGGCCTTCTCGGCCTCGATCGCCGCGTTGACCGAGAGCAGGTTCGTCTGGTCCGCGACCTTCGTGATCGTCGTGACGACCGACGTGATGTCGCCGGCCTTCTCGTTGATGATCGACAGCTTGTCGGAGATGGACGAGCTGCTGTCGGTCAGCTGCGACATCGTCGACTCCATCGTCTCGAGGCGGTCGCGACCGGTGTCGGCGAGCGACGCGGAGTGATGCGCGATCTCCTGCACGTCGTCGATCGTCCGCATGAGCTCGGTGCCCGTCGCAGAGATCTGCTGTACCGACGCCGCGATCTGGTTCGTGGACGAGCCGAAGGCGTTCACCGTCGCCTCCTGCTCGCGGCTCGTGGCGGCCATCTCGGTGCTCGTGGACGTGAGCTGGATGCTCGACTTGCGTACGGCCTGCACGAGTCCGCCGATCTTCTCGACGAACTGATTGAACGAGCTCGCGAGCTGGCCGACCTCGTCGCGCGAAGTGACCTCGATGCGCGCGCTCAGGTCGCCCTCGGCCTCGGCGAGCTCACGCATACGCTCGCTCAGCTCCCCGAGCGAACGGCCGACCGGACGCAGGATGAGCGCGCCGCCGGCGAGAATGACCAGCAGGAGGATGCCGACGACCGCGAGCGCCGTCGCGCGGCCGGTGGCGACCGCGTCGGCTGCGTCGCTCTCCGTCGCGGCGATGACGGCGCGCGCTCTGACCAGGGCGTTGTCGACGGCGCCCTTGTGGCGCTCGAACACCGGCGCCAGCTCCAGCTCGAGGATGCGGCGAGCCTCGACGTCCCCCTCTTCAGCCCCCCTCACGGCGGGGACGAACTGCTCCTTCACGATGCGGAAGAATTCGATGGCCGGCTCGGCCACGAGGGCCATGTCGGCCTTGAGATCGCCGTCGGGCAGGACGGACTGCCAGTAGGCGCGACGCTTCTCGAAGAGCTCGGCTGCAGCATCGAGCCTCTCGATCATCTCGTTTCGTGACGCGGTCATGCGCGTGGCGAGGATCTGGTGGCAGAGCAGAAACGGATCGACGACGTAGTGCGGCGGCGGCAGGATGTCGGCGACGAGGTCGTGTTCCTGGACGATCTCGGTGTACAGGTCGCCGTTGATCATCACGTGGTCGAGGATGCCGCCTGCAATCAGCAGGAGGGCGACGAAGCCGACCACCACGATGCCCCCCATGAGGAGGAATCGTCGGTTGATCCCGAGGTCTCGGATGCTCATGGGCCGCTGCTCCCGCTCACTCGCCATTCAGCCGCGGGAGTGTAGCAACGCTGGGATCACTCTCGCGGATCGGGCTGTTCGTCTGTTGACCGGCGCCGAACGACTCGGGCGACATCGCCCTCGGCGATGGGCTGCGGCAGGCTCCAGCCGCCATCGGCCAGCCAGACCGCGCCCGTGATCCACGGCGTCGCCTCGCTGGCGAGCACGCACACGAGCTCCGCCACTTCTTCCGCGGTGCCGAAGCGGCCGAGCGGGATCTGCCCCAGCACCTGACGCTCCATCTCCTCGCTGGGCCACAGCCGCTCGGCCGCGCCATGCGAAACGAACGGTCCCGGCGAGACAGCGTTCACGCGGATGCCGAGTGGCGCCCACTCGGCGGCGAGCGAGCGCGTCATGGCCTCGACGCCGGCCTTCGCACAGGCGGAGTGAACGACGCCGGGCTTGCCCGTCGTTGCGTAGGGCGCGCTGATGTTGACGATCGTGCCGCCGCCTTCGCGCATGCGGCGGCCGACCTCGCGCGACACGTAGAAGACGCCGTTGAGCGCGATGTCGATCACGGCCTTGAAGCCCTTCGGCGCGAGCAGCATCGCGGGACGCACGAAGTTGCCCGCGGCGTTGTTGATGAGGACGTCGATGCGGCCGAAGCGCTCGCACGTATCGCGCACGACGCGCTTGACGTCGGCGGGCTCGCGCACGTCCAGTTCGTGGCTCATGACCTCGAAGCCGTGCGTCTCGCCGCGCGCGATCAGCTCCTCGTGATGCTCGACGCTGCGGCTGGCGCAGACGACGTTGGCGCCGAGGCGACCGAGGCGCGTGGAAACGGCGAGGCCGAGCCCTGTACCGCCGCCGGTGATGAAGGCGGTCTTGCCGGCGAAGGCATCGGGGTGGAGAAGGGGTTGTGCGTCGCTCATGCGGGGGAGCGTACCTGCCTCGCGCTCGCGCTCACGCTCGCGCTCGAATTTCGAACGCGCCGGGTGGTGCGCCCGTGGGTCGAGCGCGTAAGCGATCGCGAGCGCGACGCGTATGGGGCGCCCAGGTGGCGTCAGCGCCTCTCCCTGGTCCAGCCCGCCTTCTTCAGCAGCGCGCCCAAGAGGAGCGCCAGCGCCAGCATGACGATCGGCGCAAGCCATAAGTGACCGCTGCGCATCACAAGCCACGCGGCTGCGATGCCGAGCGCGAGCGCGAGGAGCAGCAGCCCGATCTTCAGGAGCGGGGACGGGGACGGGTCGTCGGACATCGTGGGCGTCGTTGTACCCGCCTCGCGCTCGCGCTCACGCTCGCGCTCGAATTTCGAACGCGGCACATGACCCGACCGTGGGTCGAGCGCGTGCGCGATCGCGAGCGCGACCAGGAGCGGTGGCCGCCCCGGCACGCAGCCATCACCGCAGAGGCACAACCTGATCGTTCGTGATCAGGAGGCTGCGGAGCCCCTCCTCACGCAGGATGTTCCCGCGCACCTCGGCCACGAAGCCGACCTCCCCGCGGGCCATGACCTGCAGGTCGTTGCGCCCGTCGTCGCGCGTGCGCAGCGTGATCCGCTCCCCCTCCAGCGTCAGCTCCCCCAGCGTGAGCCGCGCGCCGCCCAGCGCCTGGCGCCGGCCGCGTGCCAGTGTGTCCACCTGCTGGCCCTCGAGACGCGCACGACGAGCCAGGTCGGGCGGCGCGTGGAGCGTGATGCTCCGACCCACGATGCGCGTGGGGTAGTCCGTGAAGTGATCGCGAGCCAACAGGGCCCTGCTCTTCGTGACCTTCTTGCCGACCGGCCGGGCCTCCTTGCGCGCGCGCCGGCGCGGGATCGCGAGCTTGGGCGCCGCCGGCGGCGCGACCACGGCGGGCTGCGCCGGAGGCTCCGGTTCCGGCGGCGCGATGCGCAGCGGCTCGTCCTCGACGGGCTCGAGGACGCGCTCGAACCCGCCGTTCGCGACGCGCCACGGACCGCCGATCTCCTCCTCCTCGGCGACCGGCTTCCACGGACCGTCGTCCGTGACGACGCGCACGGAGCGCGCGTCGAGCAGCGGTACGCCTGAGCGGCGCTGGGCCGCACAGCCGGCGGCCAGCAGCGCGGCGAGCAGGAGCAGGCCTGCGCGCATCGCCGTTACCTCCGCGGCTTGTCGTCCTCGATCTGCGCGCCCCAGCCGGGCGGCTTGGGGAGACAGGGCTTCGGCATCGGGAGCGGCTCGTCGCACTCGACCCCGCACTTGCCCTTGTCGCCCGCAGCCTCGAGACGCTCGAGCTCCTTCGGCGGCACGACGATCTTTAGGTCCGTCGTCTTGCGCACGATGTGCGGCGTCAGGATGAAGATCAGCTCGGTCTTCTGCTTCGTCTCGCGCGTGCGCGTGAAGAGGTCGCCAAGCAGCGGGATGTCGCTGAGGAAGGGCGTCTTCGCCTTCTCGGTCGACGTGCGGTTCGTGTAGAGCCCGCCGATTACGAGCGTCTCGCCGTCGCCGAGCGTCACCTGCGTGTTCGCCTCGCGCACCGTCTGGATGGGCGCGAACGTGCCGCCCGTGCGCGTGGCGGCCAGCGCGTCGGCGCCCTGCACGCGCGGGATGACCTGCAGCGTGACGTACCGATCGCCGACGTGCTTGGGCGTGACCTCGAGCTTCACGCCCGTCTTCACGTTCGAGGCGCGGAACTGCTCGTCGTTCCGGTTGGCGAAGTTCAGCGCGACGATCGGGATCGTCTCGTCCGTACTGACTGTCGCCTTGACGCCCTGCGTCGCGATGATCGACGGCCGCGAGAGGATCTCCGCCTTGCCGTTGATCTGGAGGGCCTGGTAGTTGATCGAGAGGTCACCGAAGCGCGCCTGGTTCTTGCCAGCGAAGCCGAACGCGACATCCGAGCCCTGGAACGGGAAGCGCGGGGCGAAGCCGGAGCGCAGGAACGACGGGGGGTTCAGCGTGGCGCCGGCGCCGCGGAAGAAGGTGTTCGGGCCGTTCGTGCTGCGGTCCCACAGGTAGTCGAGGCCGAACTCGAAGTTCGAGTCGTAGGTGACCTCGATCACCTTCGCCTCGATGAAGACCTGGGGCTGCGAGACGTCGAAGTAGGCGATCACGTCGAGGACCATCCCGACGGCGTCGGGCTCGCCTTCGATGAGCACCTGGTTCTTGTTCTTGGCGAGCGCCTGGAGGCGCTTGAGGCCCGGCAGCTTCTCGAAGCCCATGGACTTGACCGCCGCGATGATGTCGTTCGGCTCGGCGAAGTTGGTTCGGTAGAAGTAGACGACCGTCCCGTCGGCACGCTCGATGAGCCCCTCGTTCACGAAGGTGAGCGCCGGCTTGGGCGGCGGCTTGGGCTGCGCGGGCACCTTCGGGTTGGGCTTCTTGGCCGGCGCCTTCTTGGCGGGGGGCTTGGCGGGCGCCTTCTTGGCCGGGGGCTTGGCCGCTGCCGGCTTCTTCGCGGGAGGCTTCGGCGCGGGCTTCTTGTCGTTCGCGTGGGCCAGGGGGCCGGCGACGAGCAGGCCGAGGGCAAGCGCCCCTGCGAGCACCACACGACCAACGACCGAACGACGCGCTGTCTGGTTGCTGGGATCCAACGGACACCTCCTTCCCCTGCCTGCCTGTCGAATGCCGGACCGTTCGCGGGGATCTCGGCGAGATCCCCCCTCGAGCCCCAGCGACTGGCCTCCGCTCCCGGAACGCGACGCAGCGCGTCACGTCCCTATCACTGCAATCGGCCACGATCGGCCACGCGGCCACCCGAACGTCGAAGCGAGGGGCGCCCGGCGGTCCCAGGGACGCTCTGCGAATCCCCAAGGAGGCCCGGGGGGGCTTCACGTTGGCGCCGCCAGGGCTACAATCCGGCCCCAAACCCAGGGAGGGGCGAGGTTCCATGGCCGAGCAGTTCGATCCGGGCATTCTTCCGCGTACGTACTTCCGGGCGCCGCGCGTTCCCTTCGACTTCAGGGCCCTGGCCCTGGCGATCCTGGGCTTCCTCGTCTACTGGTCGGGCGGCCTGCTCCTGAGCGAGATCTTCTGGCCGTCGAACCTGCCGGACGGGGCGTCGTACGACGTCCCCGGGGCCTTCCTCCTGTGGGCCTTCGAGCTCTTCCGGGGCATCCCCTATATCGGTGGCTCCATCGCCGAGCTCCTGACCGGCGCGCTGCGCATGGATCCGGGGATGAACCTCGACGCCTACGGCTTCTGGGAGATCCTCGTCGGCGGCGTCTGGTTCATCGGCGTGTGGTCGTTCTTCGCGCTGGGCATCCACCGCATCACCACGCTGCGCATCGCCCGTGACGAGGGCCTGTCCATCGGCGAGGCCCTGGCGTTCTCGGCGAAGAACTGGGTCACGCTGCTGCTGGCTCCGATCATCGTCGGCGGCGTCATCGGTCTCTTCTACGCCTGCAACATGCTCGCCGGCCTCGCGATCTCGATCCCGGGTCTCGGCGGCATCCTCGCGCTGATCCTAGTGCCGCTGGCGTTCATCTCGACGCTGCTGATCCTGCTCGTCGGGCTCGGCGGTGTGTTCGGCCTGCCGCTCATCGGCGCCGCCGCGGCGTGGGAGTGCAACGGCAGCCTCGACGCCATCAGCCGCGCGTTCTCCTACCTCTTCGCGCGCCCGCTCCAGTTCTTCTGGAACTTCTTCCTCATCTTCCTCTTCACCGGAATCATCCTGCTGGTGGGGAGCTGGTTCACGTTCACGTTCGCCAAGTCGATCGACTCGGGCGTCGTGAGCACGCAGCAGACGCTGCTCATCGACCCGCCGCCGAAGGTGCTCCAGGAGGGCTCGGACTACGGCGACTACGACGAGCAGACCAAGGCGCTCTACAAGGACCTCGGCATCGATGGCCGTGACCGCCGTGCGCCGCTGCTGGTCCCGCCGGCCATGGACATCAAGGCGGTCGGCGCGGTCGACTGGACCTACAAGCTCAACGCCCTGGTCTTCTGGCTCTTCTTCAACTTCATCTGGCTCGGCGTCTCGGGCTACGCGCTGTACTGGCTGATCGGCGCGTCGTCCTCCGTCTACGCGGATCTCCGCGCGGACGTCGACGGCACCGAGGAGGACGAGGTCTACATCGAGGAAGAGGACCAGGACCTCGACGTCGTCGCCGAGGGCGGACCGGCCGAGGAGGCCGCCGCCGTGGCGGACGACACCCCGCCGGCCGACGAGCCCGCCAAGGCCGACGAGCCGGCCGACGCACCGGCTGCCGAGGGCGAGTCCACCCCGGAGGCCGAGTCCACGGACGACGCCGAGCCGGAAGACAAGCCCGAGACCGAGTGACGCCGAATTCCGGCATCGGTATCCTGGGGACGTGCGCTCCCTCGCCGTCCTGACTGCGCTCGCCCTGACCGGCCTCGCGCTCCTGTCGCTACCAGTCTCCGCCGAGCACGAGGAGTGGCCGCAGCTCCTCAAGGCGTTCAAGGACACCTGGAAGGTCGACGGCCTCGAGAACAAGGGGCTGCGCTCGAAGCTGCGCGGCAAGAAACGCGCGGCAGTGAAAGGCCTGCGCAAGTCGCACGATGCCCGCGCCATCCCCGTGTTGCTCGCCGCGCACAAGAAGCAGCTGAAGTTCGTCGGCGACCTGGAGAAGGTCTGGGCCGGACGCAAGGCGCGCTGGGAGAAGCAGCGTCCGGAGATGGAGCGCATCATCGACGAGGCTGCGCGGCGCCAGGGCGCCAAGCCCGGCGGCAACATCATGGTGCCGCAGAAGGTCGCCGTGTGGCAGCAGGAGAACCTCAAGCTCGAGAACCTGCGCCGTGACATCGCGAGCGAAGAGGAGATCGCTGACTACACGCGCAAGGCCATGGCGCGCGTGTGCAACACGGTCGACGGCAAGGAGCAGGAACGCGCCACCGCACCCCTGCTCAAGGCGGCCGGCCGCGGGCAGGATGCGCTGCAGCGTGAGTTCATCCGCCTGCTC
>JASJDY010000197.1 GCA_030065025.1 Planctomycetota bacterium | reverse complement strand
GCGACGAGTGCATCTTCATGCTCATGGGCAAGGTCGTCGAGCACGGCCCGACGGACGCCACCTTCGTCACGCCGCAGAACAAGGAGACGGCGGACTACATCGAGGGGCGGTACGGGTAGGTCCTCCTCCGTAGCCAGAGCCCGCGCCTGCGTGTATCGTTCTCGACCGTGACCGGCTCGAATCTTGGACAGACTGCGCCCGCGTGCGCCCACGGGGGCCGCTGATGGCGCGCCCCGTCGTCGTAGACGAGACGGAGGGGACGCGCTTCCCTTTCCTGCGCGGCATCCTCACGCGCTCGCTGCAAGAGGCCGGCGTGCCGTTCGAGGAGGCCTACGACATCGCATCCGAGATCCGCGTGCAGATCGACGAGATCGGCGAGCTCACGACGGAGGACATCCGCAATCGTGTCATCCCTCAACTCGAGGTCTACGGTTCGGAGGTCATTCAGCGCTACCTGGGACCGCCGACGCCGGCGTCGATCCAGGTCCGCTACTCGGACGGGCACGAGACGCCGTTCTCGCGCGGAAACCACCGTGTGAATCTCGAGGCCTGCGGGCTGGCTGCCGATGACGCGGCGACCGTCGCCGCGCGCATCTACGACGATCTCGTCGGACACGACGTACGCGAGATCAGCGCAAGTGACCTGCGTCACCTCACCTACCGGCACCTCACGACCGACCTCGGGGGTGACGCGGCGCGGCAGTATCTCGTCTGGCAGGAGTTTCGGCGGGCGAAGCGACCCCTCATCGTGATCGTCGGCGGCGCGGTCGGGAGCGGCAAGAGCACGATCTCGGCCCAGATCGCGCACCGGCTCGAGATCGTGCGTTCGCAGTCGACGGACATGCTG
Source organism: Planctomycetota bacterium (assembly GCA_030065025.1). GTDB lineage: Bacteria > Planctomycetota > PLA2 > PLA2 > JAEUHO01 > JAHEIK01. The sequence continues at coordinate 9,402 of JASJDY010000197.1, read as the reverse complement.
CGCGAGGTCATGCGCATGATGATGCCGGAGCGCCTCATGCCGGCCCTGCACACGTCGACCTTCCGCGCTTGGGAAGCGCTGCCGATTGGCGAGGGCAACGGCAAGGCCTCCGGTCAGGCGCTGGTCGACGGCTTCCTCACACAGGCCGAGAAGGTCTCGGTCGCCTGTGAGGCCGTCATCCAGCGCGCACTGCGTGAGCGCGTGTCCCTGGTGCTGGAGGGCGTGCACGCGCACCCCGGGCTCATGCCGAACCTCGAGGCCGAGGCAGGCGAGGACGCCATCATCGTCCGCATCATGCTCGCCGTGATGAAGGCCCGTGAGCTGAAGCGTCGCCTGAAGGGCCGCGGGAAGCGTGCTCCTGACCGGCGCGCCAAGCGCTATCTCAAGCACTTCGACGCGATCTGGGACCTGCAGTCGTTCATGCTCTCGGAAGCCGACCTGGTCGGCGTACCCATCGTTCCGAACGAGGACTTCGAGAAGACGATCCACCAGGTCATGGGCATCCTGATGGGCAAGCTCGCGAGCGAGTTCCGCGGCACCCCTGAAGAGGTGTTCTGATGTCCCCCCGCGGGAGACCTCGTCGCAAGATGGTGGTCGTCATCGTCGACGGCCTCGGCGACCTACCCATTCGCGCTCTCGACGGCGATACGCCGCTGGAGGCTGCGCCGACGCCCGTCATGGACCAGTGGGTCGAAGATGGTCAGTGCGGACTCGTGGATCCTCTCGAGCCCGGTGTGACCGTCGAGACCCACGCTGGTACCGGAACGCTCTTCGGCATCGCGGAGGATGCGGTCACGCGACTCGCCCGCGGCCCCATCGAGGCCGCCGGAGCCGGTGTGGAACTGCAGCCGGGGGATGTGGCCCTGCGCTGCAACTTCGCGACGCTCGAGCGCGAGGATGGGACCCTCCATGTCCGGGACCGTCGCGCTGGGCGCATCCTCGAAGGCCAAGCAGAGCTGGCCGAGGCCTTCAACGGGCTTGGATCGAGCAATGGCATCACGACGGTCCTGACGCCGCTCAGCCAGCACCGCGCCGTGCTGCGCCTCTCGGGCGAAGGGCTCTCGGCCGCGATCACCGACTCGGATCCGGGATCCGGTGCGGGAGCCCAGACCCTGCTCTGGAGTCGTGCGCGGCAGAGCGGCGATGTGGCGGCCGAGCGAACCGCGGAGGCCGTCAATCGCGCTCTGCTCCATGCCCACGAAGTCTTCGCGCATCACCCGGTCAACCGCGAGCGAGTCCGCGAGGGCTTGCCTCAGGCCACCGGGCTCTTGACGCGGGGTGCCGGCGCCGTGACCGATGTCGAGAGCATGGTCGTCAGCCGCGGGCTGCGCGGAGCGGTCGTCGGCGCAGACCGCACGGTGCTGGGTCTCGGTGCCCTGCTCGGCTACACGTCGATCGTGCGGCCGTCATTCACGGGGCTCCTCGAGACCGATCTGGCCGGCAAGGTTGCGGCCGCACGCGACGCGCTGGACGGGCACGACATCGTCTGGCTCCACGCCAAGGGATCCGATATCGCAGCGCACGATCGTCGTCCGCGTGCGAAGCGTGACTACATCGCACAGCTCGACAGTGCCCTGGCGCCCCTCGCTGAGGAAGACGTCGTCATCGCAGTCACAGCCGATCACACGACCGACAGCAACACGGGGCGTCACACATCCGATCCCGTACCGGCCCTGGTCTGGACACGCGGGGGGCGCAGAGACGCCGTGAAGGTGTTCGGCGAGCGCGGCTGCATGCGTGGCGGGCTGGGCCGCCTGCGTGCACGTGAGTTCCTGCGCGTCGTGCTGAGCACAGCAGGGGCGCTGCGGGAGGTGCCTGCATCCGGGCGTCCCGCGGCGCGGCCCGCGAGAGACAAGGCGAGCGGAGATCCTCTCCCCTAGGTGTCTTCGTCGCCGATCTCGACCGGCTTCGCCTTCTTCTTCTTTTTCTTCTTCTTCTTCTTCTTGTGCAGATGCAGCTCGAGGGACCAGTCGCCCTCCGCGACCATCTCCGCGATCCGCCTGGCCAGGTAGTAGATGCGCTTGAGTGCCTCGACGAGCTCGGACTCCACGCGGAACGCATCCATGCGGTGCGCCTCCGGGGCGCCGAGCCGCTCCATGAGCCGATCGTTCGCGTCATCCGCGAGCTTCATGATCTCGCCCTTGGCCGCGATCACTTCCTGAGCCGCGCTGGGCTCGTTGCGCCGCACGGAGCGGACGGAGCGTCGTACCGCCCAGACGACCCGATCCGTCAGCGCATCGAGGAACTCCTGCGTCCCCTCGCTGATCTGCACGTCGTGGCGCGTACGCCGCAAACCGGCCGACACCAGGTTGGTCTCGACCACGTCCGCCATGTTCTCGAGGTAGTTCGCGACGGTGAGAGATCCATGCAGCCGGTTGCGGTGCTTCTCGTCGAGCGTGCCGGCCGACAGCCTGCTCAGGTGGTCGACGATCGCCTTGTGCAGCACATCGACGTCGTCGTCCATGCGCTCGACGGCACGGATCTCCTCCTCGGTGCCCGTCATGATCGCGGAAGGCGCGCGACGCACGAGGTTGCGCACGCGTTTGCCGAGTCTGCCCAGCTCCATCTCGACGCGGTCGAGGGCCAGCGCGGGTGTCTCGAGCAGGTTCTCGTCGAGGAACTTGGGGCGTAGGCGGCCCGGGACGACTTCGGGCTTGATGGGCAGCACCCAGGTGACGAAGCGCGCGAAGACCCCCGTGAAGCCGATGAAGAGACAGGTGTTCGCGACGTTGAAGGCCGTGTGGGCATTCGCGATCTGACGCGCTGGATCGCTGGAGATGTCGCGCACAGCGTCGGCGAGCATTGGGATGAACGCGAACCAGAGAATCACGCCCAGGGAGTTGAACGTCACGTGGACGAGTGCCGTCTGCACTGCCTCACGCTGCTTGCCGATCGAAGCAAGCAGCGCCGTGACGCACGTACCGATGTTCGCCCCGAAAACAAGGGCGATGGCGCCCTCGAGCGATACCAGGCCGCTGGCCCCCAGGGCGATCACGACGCCTGTCGTTGCCGACGAGCTCTGCACCAGTCCGGTGAACAGTGCGCCCGTCAGGATGCCGAACAGCGGGTTGTCCATGCCCTGCATGAGGTTCAGGAAGGGGTCGTACTCCTTTAGCGGGCCCATGGCCTTCTTCATGAGCGTCATGCCGAAGAAGACGAGGCCGAAGCCGAGGATCATCACGCCGTACTGACGGACCTTCTCGGACTTGAAGAAGAACTTGAGGATGAAGCCCACGGCGACGATCGCCAACGCGTACTTCGTCACCTTGAACGCGATGATCTGGGCGGTGATCGTCGTCCCGATCTCCGCGCCCATGATGATGCCGACCGACTGCTGGAGCGAGATGAGGCCCGCAGACACGAAGCCGACCGTGAGCACCGTCGTCACGGATGAGGACTGGATCACGGCCGTCGTGAAGCCGCCGGCCAGGACGGCCTTGAAGCGGTTCGTCGTGAGCCGCGCGAGGAGCTTGCGCATGCCGTCGCCCGCGACGGTCTTCAGCGCGTCGGTCATCAGCTCCATGCCGAAGAGGAAGACCGCCAGGCCTCCGAAGAGACCCATGGCCATGGTGCCGAACTCGATCGAGGCGCAGTTCATGCAGGGCTCCGGTCAGCGCACGTCCCCCCGGTGGATGCGCGCTGGGCTTCCCTTCCCTGCGGTATCCGGAGACGGCGCGCCCCATGAAGCCGCGCGCTGACGCGTCACGCAACAAAAAGGTGCGCTCATACCAGATTTGCGACCACGGAACCCGGTAGGCATGCGGGGCGAGGCCGGCGCAGCGTCAGGAGCGGGCGGCCTCCTGCAGGGGGACGCGGCGATCGGCGGTCCCGAGCGCTGGATCCCGATGTGTCATTGCTCGTGATGGGGGGGCGCTTCGTTCGCGCGTCACGCTGCTGCTACTGGAGAAGCAGGAGGCCGATGCCGAGGCAGGCCGCAATGACGATGCGCAGCCAGAGGTTCATCCACCAGGAAGGCGAGCGACGTACGTGGGTCGCGAACATGTCGTCCATTGGAGCGAGGAGCTGCAAAGACATGATGAAGCCTCGGAGAAGAACTCGCGTAGAGAGCGCGCACGGCCTCGAGCGCGTGCTTTCCGTAAACGTGGCGTGAAAATCACGTGAAGATCTGTACGCTGCAAGTTGATCCCCGGGAGCGGTGGACGAATGCCTGCACGCAACGCGTCGCCTGACGCGAACCTCCCCATCTGGCTGCGTCTCGCCTTCCTTCTGGGACTCCTGTGCCTGTTCCTGGCCGCCGTGCAGCTCATGGGCGGTGCCGTCAAGCTGCTTGGCAAAGAGCAGGCGAAGGCGCTGTTCGATGGCGTGAGCAACCCGTTCGCGGGCCTCGCAGTCGGGATCCTCGCCACCGTGCTCGTGCAGTCGTCCTCCGTGACGACAGCGACCGTGGTTGCGTTGGTGGGCGGTGGTGAGCTGTCCATCTCGCACGCGGTACCCATGATCATGGGCGCGAACATCGGCACTTCGGTGACGAACACGATCGTGTCGATGGGGCACATCGCTCGTCGCAACGAGTTCCGTCGTGCGTTCGCCGGCGCGACGATGCATGACTTCTTCAATCTCACGGCCTTGGCCATCCTGCTGCCGGCCGAGCTCATCACGGGCTTCGGCGAGAGGGCGGCGCGGTGGCTGACCGGGATCCTGGCCAGTGACCCCGGCGCCGCGGGTGCGGCCTACAGCAGCCCGATCAAGAGCTTCTTCAAGTCGATCGCCAAGGCCGTCGAGAGCGTGGTGACGGACGGCATCGGCCTCCAGGGCTGGCCGGCGGCCGCGGTCACGCTGGCCATCGCCTTGGGCATGATCGTCGTGGCGCTCATGTTCATCACGAAGACCATGCGGTCGCTCATGGCGGACCGCGTCGAGCGGGCGCTGAACGACCTGCTCGGCCGGCGCGGGGTGCTGGCGATGGCGATCGGGGCCATCCTCACGGCCCTCGTCCAGTCCTCCAGCATCACCACGTCGCTGCTGGTTCCGATGATCGGCGCCGGCGTGCTCTCGCTCGAGGCAGCGTTTCCCATCACGCTCGGGGCGAATCTGGGGACGACCGTGACGGGCCTGTTGGCGGCGCTGAGCGCCGGGCCGGCGGGACTGACGATCGCCCTCGTCCACCTGTTGTTCAATCTCACGGGCATCGCGTTTCTGTACCCGCTCCGCTGGACCCGTCATTGGCCCATTCGCTGTGCGGAGGCGCTGGCGGCAAGGGCGGCGGAGAATCGCCTGTGGGTTGTCGCCTACATCGTGGGCGTGTTCGTGGTCATGCCGCTGCTGGGTATTCTGCTGTTCAAGTAGTTCGCACGACGAAAGGAGACGGCGATGTCGATCTTCGGATGGATCCAAACGATGGGGTCGGGCAAGGGCCCCCTTGAGGATCTGATCGGGAAGTTCGGGGGCATGCTCGCCAGCGCGCGTCGTTCCTTCGACATGGCCACGGAGGCCTACCTTGCGGGCGCCGATGCCGAGGCCACCAACCAGGCCGTCGTCGAGAACGACGAGGGCATCAACGAGCTGCACCGCAAGATCCGCCGTGGCCTGGTGATCCACGCCTCGCTGCGCGGGGCCGGGGAGGTGCCGTTCTCCTTGGTGATGATCAGCGTGGCCAAGGACGCGGAGCTCATCGGAGACTACGCGAAGCACATCTGCAGGCTGGCCTTGCGGTCTCCGAAGGCGCCCGGAAGCAGCCACCACGAGACGCTGTTCGCACTGCGGACCACGATCTCGGAGGCGCTTGCCGAGGCGGGGGAGCTATTCGAGAGCGAGGACACGGACAAGGCCAGGGTCTTCGTCGAGCGTGCCGAGGCTTTGACGGCGGAGATCGAAGCGCAGACGCTCGAGATCCTCAGTGCACGCGAGGCGGAGATGGTGAGTCCGGCCGATCCGGCGGCGACGGTCCTGTGCTACCGCTACTACGGCCGCATCATCTCGCACGCCGTGAACATCGTGACCTCGATCGTGCTGCCGGTGGACTACCTCGACTACTACGACGAGGACCCGGAGTCGCGTGGTCCGGATCCGACCAAGAAGGACAAGAAGAAGAAGAAGAAGGACAAGAAGAAGAAGGACAAGAAGAAGGACAAGAAGAGGAAGAAGGACAAGAAGAAGTAGCCGGGCGCCCGCGGGGGCGGGGCGGCGCTAGCTCTTGCCCTTCTTGCCCTTCTTGCCCTTGCGACCCTTCTTGGCCTTGTCGCGCTTCTTGCGCTTGCGGTCCTTCTTCGCCTTGTCGCCCTTCTTGCGCTTCTGGCCCTTGCGGCCCTTCTTGGTCTTGTCACCCTTCTTGTCCTTGCGCTGCTTCTTGGCGTCGGCCTTCTTGTCGGGGGCCGCGGCTTCGAGCAACGCCTGCGCCGACGCCTGCGCCCGCATGGCGGTCACGGGGCCGATCCCGTGGACGGCCTCGATCGCGGACCGCTTCGCCTTCGCGAGCTTCTTCACGCTGGTGATGCCCTGCCGCTCCAGCAGTACGGCTCGCTCGGGACCGATGCCGGCAACCGAGGTGAGCTTGATGGTCCCCATGTCTCGTCCTCCTGTCTCTCCGCCGGCCCGATGCTAGCGAGTCTGGGACTTGGCAGCACGCGCGATCTCCCATAGGCGCACCATCCGCACGGTAGCTGCCCAGTCTGCCGCATACTTGTCAGGCATCGCGTGCACGAATGACCGCTGCTTGCGTTGCGAAGGGAGCCCGGATGGCCCGACGCTACTGGCGACCTCGGAAGGCCGTGCGCGAGCTGTGTACGCAGGACGAACGCCTCGCGCGTCTCGTGGCAGACGCCGGCTACCCCTCGGTCGAGCTGCGTCCGTCGACCTTCACGAGCATCGCGCGCGCGATCACCTATCAACAGCTGGCGGGCGCCGCGGCGAGTGCCATCTGGGGGCGCGTGGCCGCGCTCTTCCCCGAGGAGGAGATCGATCCGGCCGCGTTCCTGCGCAAGCGCGACACGACCTACCGCAAGGCGGGTCTCTCCGGGGCCAAGACGAAGAGCATCCGCGACCTCGCGCGCCACATCGAGGACGGCGTGTTCGATCCGGAGCACTTCCACGACATGGCGGACGACGAGATCATCGTTGCGCTGACGCAGGTGTGGGGGATCGGCCCCTGGAGCGCGCAGATGCACCTGATGTTCTCCCTCGGCCGCCCCGACGTGTGGCCCGTGCTCGATCTCGGCGTGCGTCAGGGGTGGGCCAAGTTCGCCGACTCCGACGTCCCCAGTGACAAGGAGCTGCAGGTCCTGGGCGAGCCGTACCGTCCGTACCGCTCCGTGCTCGCGTGGTACATGTGGTGCATCCACGACGTGGAGGCATGGACGTGAGCAAGGCCCTGTTGGTCATCGATCTGCAGAACGACTACTTCCCGGGCGGGGCGTATCCGCTCTGGAACACCGAGGCGACACTCCAGAACATCGAGGCCGCGATCGGGCGTGCGCGGGAAGCGGGCGTCGCCGTGATCCACATCCAGCACATCGCCGACGCGAGCGCCGGCATCGCGCCCTTCTTCAACGAGGGGACGGACGGAGCGAAGGTCCACGAGCGCGTCCTGGCCGCGGCGCCCGACGCACCCGTCGTCGTGAAGGCCTTCGCCGACAGCTTCGTGGAGACGACGCTGCAGGAGGAGTTGGGCCGGGTCGATGCCACCGAGCTGCTCGTGTGCGGGATGATGACGCAGAACTGCGTCACGCATACCGCCATCTCGAGGTCGGCCGAACCCTACGACGTCACGATCCTGCCGGACTGCTGCACGACCGTCGATGAGATGCTCCACAACATCGCGCTGCACGCCGTGTCCACACGCGTGAAGCTCGTGCCCTCGACGGAGGCGATCTAGTCGATCGATGCTGGTGCGGTCTACGGGCTGCTGCCGAAGTAGTCCCGGTACCAGTCGGTCTCGTGATGATCCCGTGCGTCCGGATCCGGCACGTGGTCCGGATCGAGGCGTGCTTTCAGGGCCTCCAGCGTGCGGAAGTCCCGTTGGCTGACGACCGGTACGCCGGCGCGCAGGAGGCAGGCGGCCGCCACGCCCACGCCCTGCCGATAGCCGCGTTCTTCGACGAAGCGTGAGCCATCGGAGACGACCTGCGTGCCGCAGGCGCCGCTCATGTCCAGCAGGATCGCGAAGTCCACGCGTTGCTCGCGGGCGAACCGCACCATCGCCTCGCCGCCCGCCACCATGCCCTCCGTAAGGTCCGCGCCGTCCGGGTCCAGCACGCGCGCCTTGCCGTCCAGCACGTCGAAGCCGTCGCCGTCGTGGATGTCGGGCCACGTCCGTGGCGTGCCGAGCCCCGCGTCCTCGGGGCAGAACGGACACGCGACCACGCGCGGGGAGTCGAAGAACGGTGCCATCACGCCGCCGAAACCGTAGTCGGTGCCGTCCACCCCGCACGGCAGGCCGGCCATGCAGCCGCTGAGCAGGACGCGCCAGGGGGCGTCCTCCGTCGGCTCACGCAGGCGGGCAACGGACTCCGGCTCGTGGGGCATGCGCATGGGCAGACTCTACCGGCAGGTTGCGGACCTCAGTGGGGGCGACGCTGCCACGGACCCGACCAGAGCATGCCCGACTTCTGCTCGATGTAGTCGTCGACCGGCTCCCAGGGCTCGAACCACGCGCAGCCGCCACCGCCCTCGTGGCTGCCCCACGCCAGGACGCGATCGTCGAAGAGGGCCTCCAGCCACTCGAGGACGTGCTCCGTGACTCGGGCGCAGAGCTGCTCGTCCGTGAAGCTGCCCTCGTACTCCGTGGCGTGGAAGTGCGTGAACACGCCGACCCAGACCGTGGCTTCGTGGCCGTCGTCGAGCACGATGACGTCACCGAAGTCCGGGTGCCGAGGCCGAAAGCGGACGATCTCGGGCGGCTCACCGACGACGGGATCTTGCTGCGCGAAGTGGCTCAGGATCGCCGGAAGAAGGGCAGCACGCAGGTCCATGGCTCGAGCCTCCGGCGGGTACGATCTCCCGCGGAGCCAAGACGATGGCCGGGCGCCGCATCACACGCAAGACGACACCCAAGGTTCGGGACGGCAAGGTCCAGCGGAAGAACCGCTGGGAGCTGCCGGCCTCGTACTGGAGCACGCCCCAGAACGAGCTCGTGTTCGATCGCGAGCGTCCGGGGCGGGCCTACAAGCACCTGCATCGGCTCGACGACGTGCGCCGCTTCATCGAGGTCCTGCCGATGTGGGAGGAGCTCTCCGAGGGCCTCAACGCCGTCGTGCTCGCGCGCGGAGAGCCGAACCTCTTCGGCTGGCACGTCCCCGGCGTCGTCGGGCTGTGCGCATGGGAGCGCGACATCGCGCTCGAGGGCATGAGCACGGCGTTCTATCGCGGAAGCCAGAGACTCCTGGAGAAGCTCGGCGTCCCCTGCTGGATCGAGAAGGACGGGTGGACGCTGGACTTCGACGTGCA
>JASJDY010000198.1 GCA_030065025.1 Planctomycetota bacterium | reverse complement strand
GCCGGTCGTGGGCGACCTGATGCACCTCCTCGCGCTGCGGATGCCCGCGGCGGGCGCGAAGGCCTCGTCGGTGAAGCTGGACTGGCACCCGCAGGAAACCGCGCCGATGCGCATCCGGGGCAAGGTGGCGATCGATGACATCGGCCCGCGCGTCGTGAAGTTGTCTGGGACGTACACGTTCAAGTCGCGCGGCAAGAGCCATCGCAAGGACCGCTGGTGGTACGACCGCGGGGAGGCGACGACTGAGCTCGAGTTCGACGCCAAGGAAGGCGTCGTGCGCACGGCGCGGATCGTCTGGAGCTACCAGCGCGAGAACCTGAAGCGCTCCGGCCCCGCCGCCGTCTCGAAGTCGAGCGGCACGTACGAGCTGCGCCTCCAGGAGATCATCCGGGCCCGCGCCACGGACTTCCAGACGCGCGTGGACACGGCCATCGAGGGGGGCCTGAAGCACCTGCGTACGCTCCAGGAGAAGGACGGCACCTTCAAGCCACACGGCGGCTACACGATCGGCACCACGGCGCTCGGCGTGCTGACGCTCGTCGCGTGCGGCGTCCCGCGCGACGACCCGGCTGTGAAGAAGAGCCTGGACTGGCTCTTCGAGCAGGAGCCGGAGAAGACATACGACCGCGCCGTCTCGCTGATGGCGATCGACCGCGCGTGGACGCCGCAGGCGGAGCTGGACGCGGAGGCGCGCGGCCGGCCCGTGGATCGGTACGTGCGCAACCTGCCGCCGAGACGCATGGCGTGGGCGCGACGGGTGGCAGAGCGTCTGGAGAAGACGGCGACGTCACCCGGCTCGTGGGGCTATCCCCCGGGCGGACGCTCGCTCCTGACGTTCGACACGTCGAACACGCAGTACGCGGTGCTCGGGCTCCGGGCCGCCACGCGGCTCGGCTACGAGGTGCGCGAGCAGACGTGGCTCGGCGTCATCCGCCACTTCAGCGTCGTGATGGAGCGCAAGGGCCCGAAGGGCGAGGTCTCGATCGTGCGCGAGGGGCAGGCGGTGCCGGACGAGAAGACGGCGCACCTGCTGCACCTGCGCGGCGTACCGAAGGTGGTCGGCTTCCGGTACTCGACGCTCGAGTCGCACGATCACGTGGACGGCGCGCTCACGTGCGGCGCGATCGCCTGCCTGCTGATCGCGCGGCACCAGTTGAAGGCTCTCGGCAGCCGCAAGTGGAACCCGAAGCTCGCGAAGCAGGTGGACGAGATGCTCGCCTGCGGCTGGGCGTGGATGCAGGCGAACTGGCGCCTCGACCGGCATCCCGGGCTGCCGAGCAACAGCTGGTACTGGTACTTCCTGTACAGCCTCGAGCGGGCCGGCGTGCTGGCCGAGGTGAAGCGGCTGGGCGGGTGTGACTGGTACTACGAGGGTGCGCTGCAGTTGCTCATGCGTCAGAGCGTCGAGGAGAAGACGGTCGGCGCGTGGCCCGAGAAGGGCGCCGACGCGACGCCGCCGACGTGCTTCGCGTTGCTGTTCCTGAAGCGCGGGACGAGGCGGCTGCCGCCGGCGGTGACGGGGCGCTGATTCCGGGTTCGCGCTCTCGCTCGCCTGCGCGCTCGACCCACGGGCGCGCCACGGCAATGGGCCGATCGTCGAGCGCGAGCGAGATCGCGAGCGCGAGACCTTGGGTCGGGGTGTCGGCGACCGATTCCGATGCCCATGCCGATTCCGAGAGCGAGCGGTATCCGCTTCCGGAATCGGCATCGGAATCGGCATGGGCATCGGCGTGAGCCTACGATGCCCCCATGAAGCGCTTCGCCCTGCTGGTCTTCGTCGCGTTCTTCCTCTTGCCCCTCCCCCTCGCCGGCGCCGACGAGATCCGGCTCAAGGGGGGCACGACCATCCACGGCGTCGTCCTACGCCAGAGCGGCGTCGCCGTCGACCTCCTCCTGCCCGCCGGCGATACGCTCACCTTCCGGCGTGCCGACATCGCCAAGGTCGTCCAGGACGACGAAGAGGCCGCCACCGGGACGTTCACGCGCTACGTGGAGCCGACCGAGGACAAGCCCGGCGGACTGGACGTCGCCATCACCTACTACGTGAAGAAGGGCGCGCCGCGAGTCGATCTCGTCGGCGCGGTCCACATCGCCGACCGGTCCTTCTACCGGGAGGTCCAGAAGGTGCTCGAGGACGCCGGCACCGTGCTCTTCGAAGGCGTCAAGCCCAAGGGCACCAGCAACGCCGAGTTCGACCGCGGCCCGCCCCCGGACAAGCCCAAGAGCGCCATCCGTGAGCTACAGGAGAGGATGGCGCGCTGGCTCGGCCTGGCCTTCCAGCTCGACGGCATCACCTATCGCCGCCCCCACTTCGTGCACGCCGACGTCACGACGGACGAGCTCGAGGGCGAGGACGACGAGACGAAGGAACAGGTGAAGGAGTCCTCGCGCAGCGGCATCTTCGCGCAGGCGCGCTTCATGAACGGACTCCTGAAGCTAGCCGGGCCGCTCTTCGACCTCCTGCTCGGGCGCGGCAAGTCGGCCGGTCCCCTGCGCAGCGGTCTCAAGGAGTCCATGGCCGAGATGCTCGGCACGATGGACATGGAGGAGCGCATCCGGCGCTCGGATCCGGAGCGCGTCGCGTGGATCCTCGACCACCGCAACGAGGTGGCGATCAAGCGCCTGAAGGAACAGCTCGAGCAGAAGGCGAAGGGGCCGATCGCGATCTTCTACGGCGCGGCGCACATGCCGGGGCTGGAGAAGGCGCTCGTGGAGGAGATGGGGTACACGCGGGCGGGGGCGCGGTGGTTGAGAGCGTGGCGGGTGGAGCGCTGAAGGTGTTCGCGGGCGGGCCTCGCCGCTTCGCGGCTTGGGCCGCCCCTACCAGGCGCCTGTAGGGGCGGCCGGAGCCCGGAACGAGACGAAGTCCCTGAGCGAGCGCAGCGAGTCGAAGGGCGCAGCGAGTGAACGGGCGAACGCCCGCCCGCGACGGGCGGGCACCGGCACCGGCAGAGGCACCGGCACGGTGATTCCGGCGTGGCCGGAATCAGACCTCCATCAAGTCCGCCGTCTTCTTGTCCACGAGGTCCTTGATCTTGCCCTCGTAGGTCTTGGTGAGCTCCTGGATGTCCTTCTTCAGGCGCTCGCAGTCGTCGATCGTGAGCTCCTTGCCGTCCTTCGCCGCGTCGGCGCTCTTGTTCGCGTCACGACGCACGTTGCGGACGGCGATGTTCGCCTTCTCGCCGTTGTCCTTCACGACCTTGGCGAGCTGCTTGCGGCGCTCCTCCGACAGAGGCGGCAGGTTCAGGCGCAGCACCTTGCCGTCCGAGTTCGGGTTGAGCCCGAGGTCGGAGGCGAGGATCGCCTTCTCGATGTCCTTGCCGATCGACGGATCGAAGGGCTTGATCAGGATCTGGCGCGGCTCCGGGCAGCCGATCTGCGCGAGCTGACCGAGCGGCGTGGACGTGCCGTACGCCTCGACCTGGAGCTTGTCGACCAGTGCGGGGCTCGCTCGACCCGAGCGCAGCCCGCTGAGCTCGCCGGCGAGGTGCGTGACCGCCGCCTCCATGCGCTCCTCGGTGTCCATCAGGATCTCGTCTGCACTCATGCCTCGACCTCCGGTGCGTCCTTGGACACGATCGTACCGATCGGCTCGCCCCTGAGAAGACGAACCAGATTGCCGTCGACGCCCATGTCGAACACGACGATGGGCAGCTCGTTCTCCTGGCACAGCGTGAAGGCCGTACGGTCCATCACGCGCAGGCCCCGGCGCAGGGCGTCGTCGTAGGAGAGGCTGGTGAAGCGGCGCGCGTCCTCGTGGGCCTTGGGGTCCTTGTCGTAGACCCCGTCGACCTGCGTGCCCTTGAGCAGCGCCCCCGCCCCCAGCTCCGTCCCGCAGAGGGCCGCGGTCGTGTCGGTGCTGAAGTAGGGACGGCCCGTGCCGCCCGCGAGGATCACCACGCGCCCCTTCTCCAGGTGGCGAATGGCCCGCAGGCGGATGTAGGGCTCCGCCACGCTCTTCATCTCGATGGCGGTCAGCACGCGTGACGGGACGCCGATCGACGTGAGCAGGTCCTGCAGCGCCAGGGCGTTGATCACCGTGGCGAGCATGCCCATGTAGTCGGCCGTGGCCCGGTTGAGGCCGTCGATCGAGGTCTGGGCGCCGCGCAGGATGTTGCCGCCGCCGTTGACGACGGCGATCTGGACACCCTCGGCGTGGGCCGCCGCGATGCGCCCTGCCAGCGCCCGCGCACCGGTGGCGTCCACCGGCTTGCCGGACGGCCCCGCGAAGGCCTCGCCGGAGACCTTCAGCAGGACCCGCTGCCAGCGCGGGGCTTGCGGCGTGGAGTCGTCGGGCATCAGGCGCCCGGAGCGAAGAGCTTGAAGTCCTGGACGCTCGCGCCCCGCTCCTCGAGCACCTTCTTCACCTTCTTGGCGTTCTCGCGGTACCAGCCCTGCTCGGACAGGACGCGCTCGCCGAAGAAGTTCTTGTTCAGGCGGCCCTGGATGATGCCCTCGACGGCCTGCTCGGGCTTGCCCTTCATCGACTCGTCGTCGGCGACCTGGTCGCGGAGGAAGGCGAGCTCCTTGTCGACCTCCTCCTGCGGGATCTGGTCGCGGGAGAGGAACTTCGGCTTCGCGAAGACGATGTGCTGGCACAGCTCCTTGGCCGTGCTGGCGACGTCGTCGCCGGCGCCCTGCACGGCGCTCAGGGCGCCCTGCTTCTTGTCGTTGTGGACGTAGGCGCCGATGCTGCCGTCGCCGTCGATCTGGAAGTGGGCCACGCCGCCGAGCTGCATGTTCTCGCCGATCAGGCCGACCAGGTTCTTGAGCGTGGACGCGGCCGTCTCGCCGTCACCCCAGTCGAGTGCACCGAGGCCCTCGGCGTCGTTCACGCCGGCGGCCGCGGCCAGGTCCGCGAGCTTCTCGACGAACTCGATGAACTTGGGCGTGTTCTTGACCGGCTCGGTCTCGCAGAGGACCTGCACCATCGTGCCGGTCTTGCCGTCGTCCGAGATGCGGAAGGCGAGCAGACCCTCGCCCGTGGCGCGGCCAGCGCGCTTCTCGGCCGTCTTCAGGCCCTGCTTGCGCAGCGCGTCCATCGCCTGCTCGAAGTCGCCATCGGCCTCGATCAGGGCCTTCTTGCACTGCATCATCGGCATGCCCGTGGCCTGCCGCAGCTCCATCACCTGCTTGGCGCTGATGTCCATCGTCGTCGTCTCCGCGGGCCGTGCAGCGGCCCTCTGTGCGATGCATCGGCGGCCGGGAAGAAGCCTCTCGGCCGCGGACGCGTGTCTGTGCTCGGGAACTGGTGCTGCAGGCGGTCGGTCGTCCCGTCGCCTGCGCTAGCTGACTGCCCTAGGCGTCGCCCTTGGGCTCGTCGGCCTTGGGCTCATCGGCCTTCGGCTCCTCGGCCTTCGGCTCCTCGGCGGGCGCTGCCTCGGCCTTGGGCTCATCGCCGGCCGTCGCCGTGGCGCTACCGCCGCCGCGCTTGGCCTCGGCGTCCTCGCGCAGGCGACGCTGCCACTCCTCGGTGACCTGGCGACGCTGGCGCTCCTGCTCGCGCTTCTGCTCCTGCTCGCGACGGGCGACCTCGGCGGCGCGCTCCTGCTCGGCCTCGATGACGGCCCAGACCTTCGCGCCCTCCTCGACGCCGACGGCGACGAGGTCGAGGAGCGTGTGGACGCTGCGCATGGCGTCGTCGTTGCCGGGGATCGGCACGTCGACGACGTCCGGATCGCAGTCCGTGTCGAGGACGGCGATCACGGGGATCTGCATCTTGTTGGCTTCGGCGACCGCGATGTGCTCGTTCTTGGGATCGACGACGACGAGGCAGGCCGGCAGGCCGTGCATGTCGCGGATGCCCTCGAGGTTCTTGAGCAGCTTCTTGCGCTCGTTGCGGATCCGGGCCTGCTCCTTCTTCTTGAGGGCGTCGAGGATGCCGCTGGTCTCCATCTCCTCGATCTCCTCGAGGCGCGAGAGCCGGCTGCGGATCGTCCGGAAGTTGGTCAGCGTGCCGCCGAGCCAGCGCTCCGTGACGAACGGCTGCTTCGTGCGCTGGGCGGTCGTCCGCACCGCCTCCTTCGCGGAGCGCTTGGTGCCCACCCACAGGACCTTGCCGCCCTCGGCGACCGTGCCCTGGAGGTAGTGCGTCGCGCGCACGAGGCCCCGGACCGTCTCCTTCAGATCGATGATGTGGATCGTGTTGCGCTTGCCGTGGATGTACGGCTTCATCTTCGGGTTCCACCGGCTGACGCGGTGGCCGAAGTGCACGCCGTTCTCCAACAGCTTGTCGACGGTGATTTCGCTCACGAACTCGCTCCTCGTCTCGGAAACGCGGGCCAAGCCCGGGATCTTAGCGGATCCGCGGGAACCGACCTATTCGTGACGGGGTGGATTTCCCGCCCCGGAGCCCCCAGAAGGACGGGGCGCGCTACCGCTGGGGCTCCTGGGCCCGTCCCTGGCGGCCCGCCTGGGCGGCCCGCACGGAGGCGATGAGCTCGTCCGTCAGGGCGTGGCCGGGGTGGCGCGCCTCCACGGCCTCGATGGCCTCGGCAGCCGTCCGGCGGTCGGAGACCAGGATCTCCCGGACGGCCTTCCGCACGATCTCGACGTCCTCGGCCGGGATTCCGGCCCTCTGGAGGCCGATCACGTTGCAGGCCCGCACCCGCGCGGGGTGGCCCTCCACGATCGTGAAGGGGTGGACGTCCGTGGTGATGCGGGTCAGCCCCCCCACGTAGGCCATCCGGCCGATCGTCGTGAAGTGGTGGCAGGCGCTGGCGCCGTTGAGGATCGCCCGGTCGTGGACCGTGATGTGGCCGGCGAGCAGGACGTGGTTGGCGAGGATCACGCCGTTGCCGATGCGGCAGTCGTGGGCCACGTGGCTGCCCACCATGAAGAGGCCGTCGGAGCCGATCTCGGTGAGGCCCCGGTCGACGGCCGTGCCGGGATGGACGGTGACGTGCTCGCGGAAGGTGTTGCGCTCGCCGATCACGAGGCGGACCTTCTCGCCGGCGTGCTTGAGGTCCTGCGGGGCCGCGCCGATCACGGCGCCGGGGAAGAACACGTTCCCCTCCCCCACGGTGGTGTCGCCGAGGATCGTCACGTGCGGCATCAGCTCGCAGCCGGGGCCGATGCGGACGGGGCCCTCGACGACGCTGTAGGCGCCGACGCGGACATCGTCGGCGAGCTCGACCTCCGGGCCGATGACGGCGGTGTCGTGGACGGTGGGCATCAGGAGGGCGGCTCCGTCATCGCGAAGTTGAGCCGCGCTTCCGACACGAGCTGGCCGTCGACGGTGGACCGGCAGCGCACGCGCCCACGACCGGCGGAGAGGCGCAGCGTGAACGCCTCCATCCGGATCTGGTCCCCCGGCACGACGGCACGGCGGAACTTCACCCGGTCGATCGACAGCAGCACCGGCACCTTCCCCGTGAGCTCGAGCTTGCGCAGCAGCAGCAGGCCGGCGAGCTGGGCCATGGCCTCGATGATCAGCACGCCGGGCATGATCGGCTGGTCGGGGTAGTGCCCCTCGAAGAAGGGCTCGTTGACGCTGACGTTCTTGATGCCGACGGCGCGCTGGAAGCCGTCGATCTCGGTGACGCGGTCGACCAGCAGGAACGGGTAGCGGTGCGGCAGGATGCGGCGGATCTGCGCGTGGTTCAGCGCGGGCTCCGGCGGGCCGTCGTCGGCCTTGCCGCGGCGCCCGCGCGCAGGTGCCTCGGCGCCCTTGCGCAGCTCGCCGACGAGCTGCAGGTTGGCCGCGTGGCCGCTGCGGTGCGCCACGACGTGGGCCTCGAGGTCGGCACCGAGCATGAACAGATCGCCAAGGAGGTCCATCGCCTTGTGGCGGGCGAACTCGTCCGGCCAGCGCAGCTCGTTCTCGATGACCCCGTCGGCGCCGATGACCAGCGTGTTCTCGTACGTGGCGCCCTTGCCCAGCCCGGCCTGACGCAGCTGCTCGGCCTCGGCCTCGAGACAGAACGTGCGGGCGCCGGCGAGCTCCTCACCGAACGTCTCGGGGTCGACGTGCAGCGAGAGGTGCTGCGTGCCCGGGTAGGACGAGCCGTAGTCGAGCGTGTACGAGACGCTGAGGCCGCCCTGCGACGGGAAGGCGACGAGCGTCGCGCTACCCGCGCGCACCGAGACCGGCTCCTTCGGCGCGACCACCTTGCGCTCGGCGTCGAGCTCGACGGGCTCGGCCGACTGGAGCAGGTCGAGGAACGGCCGGGCCGAGCCGTCCATGCCGGGGCACTCGGGCCCGGAGAGCTCGACCTCCAGGTTGTCGATGCCCAGCGCCGTGCAGCAGGCGAGGAAGTGCTCGACCGTGTGGACCTCGGCGTCCTCCGCCCCCACCAGCGCCGTGCGCCGGCTGCGCTCGGCCAGGTGCGCGGCGTCCGCGGGGACGCGCGGCCGGCTGGGCAGGTCGGTGCGTACGAAGGTCACGCCGGTATCGGCGGCCGCCGGGCGCACCTTCAGGGTCGCCTCCACGCCTTCATGCAGACCGATGCCGCGAAGCTCCTTCTCCCGGCGGATGGTGCGTTGCTTGCGCGGCATGGGTGGCGGGACGCGACTCCTAGCGCTTGGCCTTGATGCGCGCGACGATCTGCGACGTGATGTCGAGCTTGGGCGCTGCGTAGATGACGGGGCGCAGCAGGCGCTTGAGCTCGTAGTCATCGGGGTTGGTGGGGTTCATCTTCGCGGTGGGGTCGGTCTGGTGCAGGACCAGGTCGATACCCTGCTCGCGCGCGTAGGCGGCGACCTCGGTGCGCGCCGCGATGTAGAGGCTCTCGAGCCCGCGCGCGTAGTCGCGCACGGCGGCCTGGATCGCCCACTCGTAGTTGAACTTCATCGTGCTGCGCTGCAGCTGGTACTGCTTCTCGATGCGATCGCGGTTGGGATCGTTCTCGAGCATGTCGTCGAGCTCCTTCTTGAGCTTGTCGACGACGCCGCGAGCGGCCTTCGCGTTGTCCTCCGCGTCCTTGCGGGCCTTGCGGAAGCGCTCCTCGATCATGTCGTGACGCGGGTGGTCGCGGATGACCTTCGCCATGTCGACGACGGCCACCTTCGTGGCGGCCTCGGCGGGCGGGGCCCATGCGACGAGCAGGGCCAGCACGACGAGCGGCGACAGCAGGGTGAGCAAACGCATGCGGGATTCCTCCGGGTGCACCGCGCGGCTCTGCGCGCCGGCGGCTGCAAGGGGCTGTTGATTCTGTCCGGCCGAGGCGGCGGCTTCACGCGTTAATCCCGGGCGGATCACGCGCGGCGCCGTCGCCCGCCTACAAGTCGCGTCCGAGGCTGAAGGAGAAGACGCCCTCCTCGTCCTCGTCCTCGGAGTAGATGGGAAAGCCGAAGTCCAGGGCCATCGGGCGGCGCCCCGTGAGGAACGGGATCGCGAAGCGCAGGCCGAAGCCCACGGACCAGCGCCAGCGGAACGCGTCATCCGCACCGATGCTCGTGCCGAGCGTGCCCTGGTCGCTGAACGCGACCAGACTCAGCGTGCGCGCGAGGATCGGGAACTCGTACTCGAGGCTGCTGATGAGCTGGAACTCGCCACCCGTGGGCTGGCCGTTCACGTGCGGTCCGACGCCGCGGAACTCGAAGCCGCGGAACGTGCGGCCGCCGGCGTAGAACCGCTCGTAGGGCGGGACCTCGGGCGTGTTGCCGAACGCCTCGCTCACGCCGGCCGTGACGCGGGCTGCGATACGGTGCTTCTTGCCGTCCTCGTCCTCGTGCACCACCCACGTCGCGTTGCTGCGCCCCAGGAGCTTCCAGTAGTCGAGGTCGCCTCCGAGGAATCCGCCCGCGTACTCGGCAGACAGGCGGGTGCTGGTCTCGAAGGTGGGATTGACGGAGTCGTTGCGCGTCACGAAGGACAAGCTGCCCGTGAGCGAGCGCAGCTCGTTGTTGTTCTCGAACAGGAACACGCCCGGCACCGCGTCCGGGTCGATCTCGTCGATGTCGATGTTCTCGTGGCGCCAGGTGACCTCACCGAACAGCGCCATCGTGTTGTCGTCGCGCTGGTACAGCGGGTAGCCGATGCCGAGCTTGTAGCCGAGTCGATCGGTGCGGTAGTCCTCGCGGAACTCCAGCCGCTTGTAGACGGACGTCTCGAACGAGAAGAGCGAGCCAAAGAGGCGCGGCTCCCGGAACCGAACGCGGAACTG
>JASJDY010000020.1 GCA_030065025.1 Planctomycetota bacterium | reverse complement strand
CCCGCGGGGGCGCAGCGGATGATGTCCATGTGGTCCCAGCGCGCCTGCTGCGCCGCCTCCTTCGCCTTGCGGAAGTCGACGGTCAGGCGCGTGCTGCCCAGGCCCGCAGCTTCGGCCGCCGGCAAGGAACCCCACGTCAATCCCGCGGCAGCCAACCCCAGGAGGGCGGCGCGGCGGACCCACGTCCCGATGCGTGTCATGTACGCATCGTACGGGCTTCTCCAGCTACGGCACGACGTACGTGCCGATGAGCGTGTAGCCGGCCGGGGGCTGGCCATCGTTGGCGGCGCAGAAGGCCTCGGCCGTCATGGCCTGCATCCGCGCCTGCATGACCCAGAAGCCCACGGGGAAGACCGGCACCGTCACGGTCTTGCAGACGTGGGAGACGTTGCTCGCCTCGTCCTTCGCCGACACGACGATGAGGTAGACGCGCCCGGTACCGCCCGGAAAGTTCCGCTCCGCGCGGAGCTTCGTCGTCGCGGGGCTGCTTCCTTGCATGTCCGGGGCGAAGGGCGGCGCGCCTTCGGGCTCGTTGCTGTAGATGTTGACGCTCACTTCGGGCGCCGGATCCGTATCGTCCGTCGCCGAGGCCGTCAGGCCGATCGGCATCAGGCCACGTCGAGCAGGCCACATCAGCGGCCGCGCGACACTGCAGGTGATCACGGGGGCCGTCACGTCCGCGGGATCCGTCGTCTCCTGGCGGAACCAGCCGCGCCCGTGCGTCGCCGCATAGAGCGTGGTGTCGACCCACATGAGGTCGTCCACCGGCACGTTGGCCGGGCCGTCGTTCGTCATCGCCCACGAGAAGCCGTTGTTCTCGCTGGTCAGGACGCCGAGCTCCGAGGCGGCGTAGAGCCATGTGGGGTTGTTCGGGTGGATCTGGAGATCCCGGTACGGCATGGCCGGCATGCCCGTGAGCTGCCGCCAGTTCGCGCCGTCGTCCGTCGTCTCCCAGACGTTGTCGTCGAAGAAGCCGCCGAAGCAGACGAACACGCGGCTGTTGTTCGCCGGGTCGATGATGATCCGCGTCACGAAGCGGTTCGGCAGGTTCGGCGTCTGGTTGTCGCGCCGGATCCACGTCGGGTTCGCCGCGGTGCCGTCCGTCGTGTAGAAGAGCCGGCCGTCGTTGTGGCCCACCCAGACGATGTCCGAGTTGCCCGGAGCAATCGTCAACGTCGAGATGTTGCTGCCGATCGAAGGCTTGATGTTGGCCCAGCTGGGACCGTCCACGGCCGTGTTCGGCGTCAGGACGTCGTCCGTCCTCCATAGCGACGCGCCGCCTGCCAGGAGCCGGTTGCTGTTGTTGGGATCCAGGTAGCTCGCCGCGATGAAGTTCGCGTTGTTGCCCGTGTCCGGAATGATGAACGGGGGCGGCTTGGGCACATTGAGCTGGCCGTGGATCGACGCGGAGTTCGCGCCGCCGTCCGTGCTGCGGAAGACGCCGAGCACCTGGATCGCACCGTACATGTTCTGGTTGTTGTTGCGGTCGATCGACGCGTAGCTCCCGTCCGCCCCTCGTACCTGGGTCCAGCCGTTGATGCCGCCGGCGCCGGTGCCGAGCAGCGTCCCGTTGTCCTGCGTGCCGCCGAGCATCGTGCCGTCGTTCGCGGCGACTGCGTCGCCTCCGTAGAACTGCGTGATGCCCAGATCGTTGTTGAGGTTGACCCAGCCGGACGTGAAGTTCTGCGTCGTGTCCCCGCGTCCCGCGTTCGTGCCGGCGTCATGGACGTCATTCGCGCGGTAGATGCCGCCGTCGGTGCCGAAGTAGACGTTGCTCGTCGCAGGCGCGCTGCCGTCGAACCCGACCTGACCCACGATGTAGTGGTTGTCGGCGTGCGGACTCGGATCGTTGCCGTTGCTGATCTGCGTGAAGGTGGCGCCGCCGTCCGTCGAGCGGAACAGCCAGACGCCGCCGACGATCACGGTCTGGTCGTCGGGGTTGCCGGCCGTGTCCGTCGGCGCGACCCAGACGATGTTGTCGTACCACCCCTGCTGAGCCAGGAAGTTCGTCGTCTGGTTCTGGATCGTGAAGGTCTCGCCGTTGTCCGTCGAGCGGTAGAGGACAGAACGTGAGCCGGAGGCGTTGTTGGTGTCGGAGTACACCGACGCGTAGACCACGTCCGCAACGCCCGTGGCCCAGGTGGTCTCAACGCGGCGGGCCGACGGCGTGGCAGCAGCCGGGATCGCCGTCGTGTTCCACGTGACGCCGCCGTCGTCGCTCCAGAGGAAGTTGGCACTGCCCAGGGCGCCCGCGACGGCGCGTGTCGCGTCCGCCGGGTCGAAGTCGATGTCGCCGCAGTCGCGGGTGCTGACCTGCGTCCAGGTCGCACCGTCGTCCGTGCTGCGCCAGATGCCGTCGAGCGTGGCGGCGAGGATCGCCGAGCCATCGGGGGCGAACGAGAGCCGGTTCACCCAGAAGAAGCTCGAGTTGTCCGTCGTGGCGAGCTGGTTCCACGTGACGCCGCCGTCCGTGCTCTTGAAAATGCCGGCGCCGCGGCCCAGCTGCAGGGCGTTCTGCGTCGTCGAGAATCCGGTGCCGAGGAAGCCCTCGCCGGTGGCGGCGTACATCGTGTTCGCGTTCGTCGGGTCGAAGATGATGCTCGTCACGGCCAGATTCGCCATGAAGTCGTCCACAGGCGACCAGCTGGCGCCGCCGTCGTCCGAGCGCCAGATGCCACCGGAGACGCTGCCGATCCACATGCGGTTGGCCACCGTCGGGTGCAGCGCGATCGTGCGGATGCGCCCACCGAAGTTGCCGGGGCCCATCTCCTCCCAGGAGGCGGAGTCGAGGCCGCCGAAGCCGGGCGCGGCACCGCCGACGCCCAGGCCGCCGGGTCCGCCGCCGGGCATCATGCCGTCGCCCATGATCTCCTCGCACTGCTCGCAGGCTGTGCTGAAGGCGTCGTCGGCCAGTTGCCCGTTCTCGTCGAGGAGCGAGAGGTTGCGCCACAGGATGCCGGCCGGGGCCGCCTCGGACTTCGGAGTGTGCGAGCGGTACAACTCGCGGCTGACCCGCCGCGGGGTCATCTGCAGCAGGGCGTGATTCGTCGTAGCGCGGCTCACCCGGATCAGGCGAACGTCAGCCGCGGTCAGGCCCAGGGCCTGGGCCGTCAGCTCGTCGGAGTGCGCCCACGCCGCGGCCTGCTTCGGCGTGAAGGGCGGGCCGGCAAGCTCGGTCTTGGACCGCTCCGGAAGGAGTGCGTGGACGGCGAGGCCGAGAAGGACCCCGAGACTCAACGTGGCGATCGCGCGGCGCAGCATGTCACATCCCCATGCGCCGGTACCACATACCCGGCGCCGGCGCCCGCCGGGATCGGCGGCAGGGTAGCAAATGAGGCCCCCCGGAAGCCACGGGGCGTTCTCAAGTCGGCAGGTATCCTCAGCGCCCGACGAGGTCCAAGGACATGCCACAGAAGAAGACAGCCAAGCTCGACAAGGTGCGCAACTTCGGCATCTGCGCCCACATCGACGCGGGCAAGACCACGACCACCGAGCGCATCCTCTACTACACCGGCAAGGAACACGCCATCGGCGAGGTGCACGAAGGCGCCGCCACGATGGACTACCTCGCCGAGGAGCAGGAGCGCGGCATCACGATCACGGCCGCCGCGACCACGATCTTCTGGGACGACCACCAGCTCAACCTGATCGACACCCCCGGCCACGTGGACTTCACCGCGGAGGTCGAGCGGTCCCTGCGCGTACTCGACGGCGCCGTCGTCGTGTTCGATGGCGTCCACGGCGTCGAGGCGCAGTCGGAGACCGTCTGGCGTCAGGCCGACCGCTACGACGTGCCGCGGCTCTGCTTCGTCAACAAGATGGACCGCGGCGGCGCGGACTACGACAACTCAGTGAAGACCATCCAGGAGCGCCTTGGCGCGACGGTCGTGCCCCTGACGGTGCCCGTCGGCGCCGCGGACAGCTTCCGCGGCGTGGTCGACCTCGTGACGATGGAGTACGTGACCTTCGGCGGAGACCAGGGCTCCGAGGTCACGCGCGTTCCCGTGCCCGACGACCTCCGCGAGGAGATGGAGGTCCGCCGTGCGGAGCTCCTCGAG
This sequence comes from Planctomycetota bacterium, assembly GCA_030065025.1. GTDB lineage: Bacteria > Planctomycetota > PLA2 > PLA2 > JAEUHO01 > JAHEIK01. The sequence continues at coordinate 16,062 of JASJDY010000020.1, read as the reverse complement.
GGGCTCGCCGACTGCGACGACGCGATCATGGAGCAGATCCTCGAGGAACAGGAGCCGAGCGAGGACCAGATCCATGCCGCTCTGCGTGCCGCCGTCGTCGAGCGCAAGCTCTACCCGGTCCTCGGCGGTACCGCGCTGCGCAATGCGGGCATCCAGCCGCTGCTCGATGCAATCGTGCGCTACCTGCCGTCGCCGCTGGACCGCGGCAGCATCCACGGGCACGACCCGGAGAAGCCCGAGAAGGAGATCGGCCTCGAGCCGAAGGACAGCGAGCCGCTCTGCGCGCTCGCCTTCAAGATCATCAGCGACGCGCACGGCGACCTGACGTTCGTCCGCGTCTACTCGGGCACGCTCAAGCAGGGCAAGGGCCTCTACAACCCGCGCCTCGGTAAGCACGAGCGCAGCATGCGCCTGCTGCGCATGCACGCCAACGAGCGCGAGCAGGTCGACGAGGTGGGGGCCGGACACATCGTCGCCGTCGTCGGGTTCAAGCAGACCGCGACCGGCGACACGCTCTGCGACAAGAAGCACCCCGTGGCCCTCGAGCCGATCACCTTCCCGGAGCCGGTCATCTCCATGGCGATCGAGCCCCGGAGCACCGCGGACAAGGACCGCCTCGAAGAGGTCCTGGCGCGCCTCGCACGCGAGGACCCGACCTTCCGCGTCAGCGTCGACGCCGAGACGGGCCAGACCCTGATCGCCGGGATGGGGGAGCTGCACCTCGAGGTCCTCAAGCACCGGCTGCTCCGGGACTTCCGCATCGAGGCCAACGTGGGCAAGCCGCGCGTGTCTCACCGCCAGACCGTCCGGGCCGAGGGCCGCTCGACCCACACCTGGAGCCGTCTCATCGCGGGCGTCGAGCAGACGGCCACGGTCACCGTCCAGGTGAAGGCCGGCGAGGGTGGCTCGGGCATACAATTCACGAACAAAGCGCCCGAGCACGAGGTCTCCCCGGTCTTCGTAGCGGCGGCCGAAGAGGGGGCCCGGTTCGCGGCCGAGGGCGGCCTGGATCTGGGCTTTCCGGTCATCGACGTCGAAATCACCCTCCTCGGCGGCCGGATGCACGACACCGACTCCACCGAGACCGCCTTCCAGGCGGCCGCCGGCGAGGCCTTCCGGGAGGCCTGCGAGGCCGCCGGCGTGCTGATCCTGGAGCCCGTCATGAGCTTCGAGGTGACGACGCCGGCCGACTTCGTGGGGCCCGTCTCGGCCGACCTGGTCCGGCGCGGAGCCCTGATCGAGGGGGATGACCTCCGGGGCGACCTGCGCGCCATCCGCGGCAAGGTCGCCCTGAACCAGATGTTCGGCTACAGCACCACCGTCCGCAGCCTCAGCCAGGGCCGTGCGGGCTACTCCATGGAGCCGGCGGGGTTCGCGGAGGTGTCGGCGGAGGAGCGGAAGCGGCTGACGTTCGAGGACTGAGCGCGGCAGCGCTCAGTCCTCCGTGCCTCTGCCCGTGCCTCTGCCTCTGCCCGCGGGGGACGGGCGGGCACCGGCACCGGCAAAGGCACCGGCACGGCGCCGCCCGCATTTTTTGCCGCTTTTCCCGCCCCCGCAATCGATTGGGGGCCGCGCCCGACACCCATAACATCCGGGGCTTGCGCGCCGTTCTTCCGTCGCGTGTTCCCCGCAAGGGGGGCAGACCTTCGGAAGGCTGGTCGCCGACCCCGAGCTTGTCGAGGGGCGAGGCCACGGCGCGCTGAAGTCCCGAGGGGACCGCGTCCATCGCGACGGTGCACCTGCGCCGCGGGATGGGAGCGTTCCCAAGACGTCCGTCCAACGAAAGCCGGCCGGTCAACATGAGCAATCCGAACAGCATCAAGATCCGCATGGAGTCGTACGACCACGAGGCGCTCGACAAGAGCTCCCTCGAGCTGGTCGACACGGCCAAGCGCACCGGTGCCCGCGTGCAGGGACCCGTCCCGCTACCGACGCGCATCGAGCGTTACACCGTCCTGCGGTCGCCGCACATCGACAAGAAGTCGCGTGAGCAGTTCGAGATCCGCACGCACAAGCGGATCCTCTACATCACGGACTACTCGCCGAAGACCGTCGACTCGATCTCGAAGCTCAACCTGCCCGCGGGCGTGGACATCCGGATCAAGGTCTGATCAGGACAGAAGGACAAGCCATGGCCACCATCAAGACATATAGCGGCGGCGCGGCGGGCGAGAGCACGCTCGATGACGCCACCTTCTCGTTCGGCGAGAGCATGCGCCCCGCCGTCCTGAAGGAAGCCGTCCTCATGTACGAGGCCAACAAGCGGCAGGGCACGGTCAACACGCTCTCGCGTCGCTTCGTCAACGGCTCCGGCAAGAAGGTCCAGAAGCAGAAGCACACCGGCCGCGCGCGCCACGGTGATCGCAAGGCCCCGCTCTTCCGCGGCGGCGGCATCGCCCACGGCCCGCACCCGCGCGACTTCTCCTACGCCATGCCGCGCAAGGCCCTCAAGCGGGCCCTGCAGGTCGCCCTGGCCAGCAAGCTCCGCGACGGCCAGGTCTCCCGCTGGGAGGGCGCCGACTTTGCCAAGCCCAGCACCAAGGACGCTTTCAACGCGCTTTCGGCCCTCGAGGCGGCCGGGAGCGCGTTGGTCGTTTCGGCGGGCCCCGTCGAGCCCAACCTGCTCCTCAGCGTGCGCAACCTGAAGCGCGTGCGCGCGCTGCCCGCCGCGGAGATCTCCGCCTACGACGTGGTCTTCCACCGCAACCTCGTCCTGCTGGACGGCGCGGTCGAGGCCCTGGTGGCTCGCATCGGCGACGCCAAGGAAGGTGATGAGTGATGCGTTCTCTCTCGCCCCAGGACATCGTGCTCAACCCGGTCATCACGGAGAAGACCCTCCGCCTGGCCGAGCGCACCAACAGCTACACGTTCAAGGTCCGCACGGGCGCCAACAAGGTGCAGGTGCGCGACGCGATCGAGCGCCTCTTCGGCGTCACGGTCCTGGGCGTTCGTACGCAGAACTACGTCGGCAAGTTCCGCCGCGTCGGCCGCTACGTCGGTAGCACGCCGAACTGGAAGAAGGCCGTGGTCAAGGTCAAGGAGGGCGACACGATCGAGTTCTATTGATCCGCGGGGCTCGTTTGAGCCCGGGGTCACGAACCGAGTCGTATCGGAACGGAAGCACATATGGCCATTCGTCGCGTCAAGCCCATGACCAACGGACAGCGCGGTCTCTCGTACATCGACACGAGCGACCTCACGAAGAAGCGCCCCGAGAAGCGCCTCACGCGTGGCCTGCGCAAGTCCGGCGGTCGCAACAACAAGGGCCGCATGACCGTTCGCCGTCGTGGCGGCGGCGCCAAGCGCCTCTACCGCATCATCGACTGGAAGCGCAACGACAAGGAAGGCATCCCGGCCAAGGTCGCGGCCCTCGAGTACGACCCGAACCGCAACGCCCGCCTGCACCTCCTCGTCTACGCCGACGGTGAGAAGCGCTACGTCCTGGCCTCCAACAAGGTCAAGATCGGCCAGAAGGTCATGAACGGCCCCGAGGCCGAGCCGAAGCCCGGCAACAACATGGAGCTTCGGAACATCCCCGTCGGTCTGTGGGTGCACGCCGTCGAGCTGGTGCCCGGCAAGGGCGCGCAGCTTGCACGCGGCGCCGGCGCCTACTGCATCCTGAGCGCCAAGGAGGGCGAGCTCGCCCTGCTGACGCTGCCCTCCGGCGAGATGCGCCGCGTCAACATCCGTTGCCGCGCGACGATCGGCCAGGTCGGCAACATCGACTACAGCCTCATGAAGATCGGCAAGGCCGGTCGCTCCCGTCACATGGGGCGTCGTCCCAAGGTGCGCGGCTCGGCCATGAACCCCGTCGCCCACCCGATGGGCGGTGGTGAGGGTCGCCGCGCCGGCGGCCGCCACCCGCGTTCGCCGTGGGGCAAGCTCTCGAAGGGCGGCAACACGCGCAAGAAGCGCAAGCCCAGCAACCGTTTCATCGTCCGCGGCCGCAAGCGCGGCAAGCAGGTCGGCAAGTAAGGAGTCTCGAAGATGAGCCGCAGCCTCAAAAAGGGCCCGTACGTCGACGAGAAGCTCTTCGACCGTGTCATGGCGCTCGGCGACGGGCGTTCCGACGCGCTGAAGACCTGGTCGCGCCGTTGCGACATCGTGCCGGAGTTCGTGGGCCACACGTTCCTCGTGCACAACGGCAAGACCTTCGTGCGCGTCTACGTCACCGAGGACATGGTCGGGCACAAGCTCGGCGAGTTCTCGCCCACCCGCCTCTTCCGCGGTCACTCGGGGAGGAAGTAGGTCATGGCCAAGCGCAAGAAGATCGTGCCTGCCGGCTACGGCAAGACGTTCCGCGCCTCCCACCAGATGGCGCGCATCAGCCCGTTCAAGGCCCGTCCGGTCATCGACCTCATCCGCGGCAAGGGCGTCGAGGACGCCATCACGCTGATGGAGTTCGAGCCGCGCCGTGCCGCCTCCATGATCAAGAAGGTGCTGCGCTCCGCGCTCGCGAACGCCTCGAACGACCTCGACGTGAACCTCAAGTCGCTGGTCGTCGTGGACGCCCGCGTCGACGGTGCCGGCCTGCTCAACGGCCGGCGTCGTTGGCAGCCGCGTGCCATGGGTCGCGCCTTCCCGATCATGAAGCGCATGAGCCACATCTCCATCACGCTCGGCGAGCCGATCTCTTCGCAGACGGCCGCAAGCGCTGGAACGAAGGAGTAGTTCGTGGGACAGAAGACGAACCCCGTCGGCTTCCGCACCGGCGTCTACCTCGACTGGACGTCCCGCTGGTACGCGCCGAAGAAGGACTTCGCTCGCCTCCTCAAGGAGGACCGCGAGATCCGTAGCTTCATCCGCAAGGAGTTCTACGGCGCCGGCATCCCCCAGATCGAGATCGAGCGCAAGGCCGACGCACTGCGCGTGATCGTGCACACGGCCAAGCCCGGCGTGCTGATCGGTCGCAAGGGCGTCAAGGCCGAGGAGCTCAAGAAGAAGATCGAGGGCGTCACCGGCCGTCGCGTCGGCCTCGACATCCTCGAGATCCCGCGTCCCGAGCTGAACGCCACGCTCGTCGCGCAGAACGTCGCCGAGCAGCTGCAGAAGCGCGCTGCCTACCGGCGCACGCTCAAGCGCTCCGTGCAGCAGACGATGGAGCGCGGCGCCAAGGGCGTGAAGATCGTGATCGGCGGTCGCCTGGGCGGCGCCGAGATCGCGCGCACCGAGAAGCAGAGCCAGGGCTCGATCCCGCTCTCGACCCTCCGCGCGAACATCAGCTACGGCACCGCCGAGGCCCGCACCACGTACGGCGTCATCGGCGTCAAGTGCTGGATCTACCTCGGGACGCTGCCCAAGGCCGAGCCGAAGGCAAAGACGGAGGTGCTCTGACATGTTGATGCCCAAGCGCGTCAAGTGGCGCAAGCAGCAGCGCGGCCGCCTCAAGGGCAAGGCCTCGCGCGGCAACACCGTCGCCTTCGGCGATTACGGCCTCCAGGCCCTCGAGCTCGGCTGGATTCCCAGCAACGTGATCGAGACCGGCCGTGTTGCGGCCGTCCGCGGTGCTCCCGAGGCCCGCATCTACATCCGCATCTTCCCGCACAAGTCCGTGTCCTCGACCCCCGAGGAGACGCGGATGGGTACGGGTAAGGGCGAGCCCGACTACTGGGCCGCCGCGGTCAAGCCGGGCACGATCCTGTTCGAGGTCGGCGGCGGCGTCGATGAGCCGACCGCGCGCAAGGCCCTGAACAAGGTCGCGCACAAGATGCCGATCCGCACCCGGTTCGTCCGGAGGAGGCAGTAGCGATGCGCACCCGTGACATCCGTCGTCGCGAGACCGGCGATCTCGAGCAGGAGATCGTTCGTCTGCGCGAAGAGATCTTCCAGCAGCGGTTCCGCGGCCAGTCCGAGGAGAAGGTCGATCGCGGCATGGTGCGCAAGCACCGCCGGGACATCGCCCGCATCACCACGATCCTGAAAGAGCGTCAGCTCGGGATCAACAAGGACCTCGAGGCCGAGGCCGGGAAGGGCAAGTAGCGATGGCTAGCGAGAGCAGCCGCGAGCGCGGCATGCGCCGAGTCGTGACCGGCAAGGTCGTGTCGGACAAGATGGACAAGACCATCTCCGTCCGTCAGGAGCGCCTGGTCAAGCACCCGCTGTACGGCAAGTACATCCGGCGTGCGACGACGTACAAGGCGCACGATGAGAGCAACACGGCTCGCATGGGCGACACCGTCGAGATCGCCTACGGCCGGCCGATCAGCAAGACCAAGAACTGGCGACTGGTGCGCGTCCTGCGCTCCGACCGCCTGGCGGCCGAAGAGGCCTAGGGAGAGGCGAGATGATCCAGCTTCGCACCTGGCTCGACGTCGCCGACAACTCCGGCGCCAAGCGCTGCCACGCCATCAAGGTCGTGGGTCGCGGCAACAAGAGCACGGCCGAGATCGGCGACATCGTCGTCGCCTCGGTCCGCAAGGCGCTGCCGTCCTCGCCGATCAAGACCGGCACGGTTGTGCGCGGCGTCGTCGTGCGCACGCGCAACCCGCACCGGCGGTCGGACGGCACGTACGTACGGTTCGACTCGAACGCAATCGTCCTGATCAACGACGACAAGAGCCCCAAGGGCACGCGCGTCTTCGGGGCGGTCTCGCGCGAGCTGCGCCGCAAGGGCTTCACGAAGATCGTGAACCTCGCTTCGGAGGTCGTCTGATGGCCAAGCGCATCAAGCAGGGCGACATGGTCGCCGTCATCTCCGGTGACGATCGCGGCAAGCGCGGGCGCGTGCTGCGCGTCGTCCCGGGCAAGGACCGCGTGATCATCGAGGGTGTGAACCTCGTCTACAAGCACCTCCGCAAGAGCCAGCAGCACCCGCAGGGTGGCCGCATCCGGCGCGAGGCGGCGGTGCACATGAGCAACGTGATGCCCATCGACCCCGAGACCAACAAGCCCACTCGCGTGGCGAAGAAGGTCGTCGAGGGCAAGCGCACGCGCGTCGGCATCCGCAGTGGGTCCGAGGTCGGCGCCGCTCCCAAGGCGGCCGCAAAGCCGGCCAAGGGCAGCAAGAAGGAGGCCTAGACCGTGGCCCGTCTCCGCGACCATTACATGAACGAGATCCGGCCGGCGCTCAAGGAGCAGCTGGGTCTCGGCAACGACTTCGCCGTCCCGCGCATCCAGAAGATCACGGTCTCCTGCGGTGTGGGCGGTGCGAAGGACAACAAGAAGCTGCTCGAGAACGCCGTCGGCATCCTCGAGCGCGTCACCGGCCAGAAGGCGGTCACCACGCGCGCACGCAAGTCGATCGCGCAGTTCCGCCTCCGGCAGGGCATGCTCGTCGGCGCACGTGTGACGCTGCGCGGCGCGCAGATGTACGAGTTCCTCGACAGGCTCATCAACGTTGTCACACCCCGTATCCGCGACTTCCGCGGTCTCAAGCGCAAGCTGGACGGGCAGGGCAACTACAACATGGGCCTGGCCGAGCAGTCGGTGTTCCCCGAGGTGGACGGTGAGCTCCTGGAAACACCCCAGGGGATGAACATCGCCATGACCATCCGCAGCCAGTCGGACGATCACAGCATCGCCCTGCTGGAGGCGTTCAAGTTCCCCTTCCGTCGTGAGGAGGTGGCTAGCGTTGGCTAAGAAGTGCCTGATCATCAAGTCGCAGCAGAAGCCGAAGTTCAGCACGCGCGCATACACGCGCTGCCAGTTCTGCGGACGGCCCCGTGCCGTCTACCGCAAGTTCGGTATCTGTCGCATCTGCTTCCGCGATATGGCGGTCCGGGGCGAGATCCCCGGCCTCCGCAAGGCTTCGTGGTAGGAGGCGGACCATGGCGATGAACGACACCGTTTCCGACATGCTCACGCGAATCCGGAACGCCATTGCGGTGAACCGGACGACCGTGGACATCATCTCGTCGCGTCTGAACCGCTCCGTGGCGGAGGTCCTCGAACGCGAGGGCTACATCCACGGCGCACGCGACATCTTGGACCGTCGCGGCCATGCCGGCCTGCGCCTGCTCCTCAAGTACGACCACGACGGGGACCCCGTGATCAGCAAGATCGGTCGCGTGTCCCGCCCGGGTCGCCGCGTCTACCGCGGTGCCCGTGAGATCCCGCAGGTCCTCAACGGCCTCGGCATCTGCGTCGTGAGCACCAGCAAGGGTGTCCTGTCCGATCGCGAGGCCCGCACGGCCGGCGTCGGCGGCGAGATCCTCTGCGAGCTCTGGTAGGGGAGAGGACGGAACCATGTCTCGAATCGGCAAGATCCCGGTCGCGATCCCCTCGGGTGTGACCGTTTCCGTGGACGGCGACACCGTCCATGTGAAGGGTCCGAAGGGCGAGCTGACGCGCGAGCTCACCGGCGGCATCACGGCCGTCGTGGAGGAGAACCAGCTGCGTCTCGAGCGTCCGGACGACGAGGCCCAGAGCAAGGCCCTCCACGGCCTCTACCGCTCGCTGTGCAACGGCATGGTCGAGGGCGTGGACAAGGGCTACGAGAAGCGCCTCGAGGTCGTCGGCGTGTCCTACCAGGCCAGCGTCGAGGGCAACCGCCTGCGCTTGCAGGTCGGCTTCAGCCACCCGGTCTTCGTGGACATCCCGAAGGGCCTCACGGTCGAGTGCCCGAGCGCGACCACGATCGTCATCAAGGGCTGCGACAAGCAGATGGTCGGCGAGTTCGCTGCGAAGTCCCGCAAGGTCCGCCCGCCGGAGCCCTACAAGGGCAAGGGCGTGCGCTACGTGGGCGAGCAGATCATCCAGAAGGCCGGCAAGTCGTTCGTCGGCGGGGAGAAGTAGCGCATGAACCGGCTCAAGCGAATGGCCCGCCGTCGCGAGAACCGCGCCTTCCGGGTGCGGCGTCGCGTCCGCGGCACGGCCGAGCGTCCGCGCATCACGATCCATCGGACGAACATGCACATCTACGCGCAGATGATCGACGACGAAGGTGGTCGCACCGTCTGCGAGGCCTCCTCGGTCTCCCTCAAGCTCCCCTACGGCGGCAACGTCGAGGCTGCGAAGAAGGTGGGCGAGGAGCTCGGCCGCAAGGCCAAGGACCAGAACGTGGGAGCCGCCGGTCTCGACCGGGGCGCCTGTCGCTACCACGGCCGCGTGAAGGCCCTTGCGGACGCCGTCCGCGAGGCCGGCGTGAAGTTCTAGAGCGGAGCCGTATCCATGCGTCGCGAGAATGATTACATCGACGAAGAAGGCCTGGATCTCACGGACGACACCGTTCTGATCAACCGCACGGCCAAGGTGATGAAGGGCGGACGCCGTTTCGGCTTCAGCGCGCTGGTCGTCGTGGGCGACGGCCGCGGCGTCGTCGGCCTCGGCTACGGCAAGGCCCGCGAGGTGCCGCCGTCCATCGAGAAGGGCAAGCGCGACGCGCTCAAGAAGCTCGTCCGCGTGCCGCTCAAGGGCACGACGGTCCCGCACGCCATCGTCGCCGAGTTCCGCTCCAGCAAGGTCAAGATCATGCCCGCCGCTCCCGGGACGGGCATCATCGCCGGCGCCCCGGTCCGCAAGGTCCTCGAGGCGGCCGGTGTCCGGGACGTCCTCACCAAGGCGCTCGGCAGCAAGAACCCCATGAACCTGGCGAAGGCCACCTTCGAGGGCCTGCGCTCGATGAAGACGCGGCGCGAGGTCGCCGAGCGTCGCGGAGTGGAGATCTGATGAATCTCGACGACGTCAAGAAGATCAAGATCCCGCGCGCGAAGAAGCACCGCGTCGGCCGCGGTCCCGGCTCCGGCTGGGGCACGACGGCGGGGCGTGGTCACAAGGGTGCGGGGCAGCGCTCTGGCAACCGCCACCGCCTGCGCTTCGAGGGTGGCCAGATGCCGCTCTACCGCCGCCTGCCGAAGAAGGGCTTCTCGAACGCCCGCTTCAAGGTGGACATGCACGTGGTGAACGTGGGCGACCTTGACGGGGCCTTCGAGGCCGGCGCGAAGGTCGACCTGGACGCGCTCAAGCGCGTTGGTCTGGCCCCGAAGCGTGCCCGCTTCCTGAAGATCCTGGGCTTCGGCGAGCTCACGAAGGCCCTCAGCATCGTCGCCAACGGCGTGAGCAAGGGTGCGCGTGAGAAGGTCGAGGCCGTGCAGGGCTCGATCGAGCTCCAGCCCGTGCAGACCGAGATGCGTCCCAAGGGCGTCAAGAAGGGCTCGGCTCCCTCCGCTCCGGAGAGCGCCGCGCCGAGCGACGCCACCACTGAAGAGGGCGAGGCCTAAGTCGTGATTGGGAACTTCACCAATCTCTTCCGCGTCCCGGAGATCCGGAGGCGACTGGGGATCACGCTCGGGTTCCTGCTGCTCTACCGGGTGGGTTGGAACATCCCGATCCCCGGCGTCAACCTTGACGTCGTGCGTCAGGTCGCGGGCGACGAGGGCAACGCCTTCACGGCGCTGTTCAGCGTCATCTCGGGCGGTGGCCTCTACTCCTGCGCGCTGTTCAGCCTGGGCATCATGCCCTACATCAGCGCGAGCATCATCTTCAGCCTGCTGACGAAGGTCGTCCCCAGCTTGGAGGCCATCTCCAAGGAGGGTGCGGCCGGCCAGCGCAAGATCAACCAGTGGACGCGCATGGCGACCGTCCCGCTGGCCTTGCTGCAGGCCATCATCCTCGTCGCGAACATCTACAAGCAGCCCATCACCGCGGGCGGCGACGCGCTGATCCCCGACTCCTTCATGATCACGCTCGGCGCGATGCTCACGCTCACGGCGGGCACGATCCTGCTGATGTGGGTCGGCGAGCAGATCACCGAGTACGGCGTCGGCAACGGCATCTCGCTGCTGATCATGGCGGGCATCATCGCGCGCGTTCCCGAGGCCATCTGGCAGCTCATCCAGAAGGAGGAGGGCGGGTTCCTGCCCTTCACGCTGCTGGTCCTGTTCCTCGTGATCGTCGTGGTGGTCGTGTTCATCACGAAGGGCACACGAAAGATCCCAGTCCAGTACGCGAAGCTCACCCGCGGCCGCAAGGTCTACGGCGGCCAGCGTCACTTCCTGCCGATCAAGGTGAACCAGGCGGGCGTCATGCCCGTGATCTTCGCCTCGGCGCTGCTGTCGTTCCCGCAGCTGATGGGTTCGGCACTGGGCTGGACGTGGCTGGACAACGCCTTCCGCGTTGGCGCCTGGTGGTACACGACGCTGACCGTCGTGATGATCTACTTCTTCTCGTTCTTCTGGAACTCGATGATGTTCAATCCGGTCGAGATGTCGAAGAACATGAAGGAGTCGGGCTCCTTCATCCCCGGCATCCGACCCGGCAAGCGCACGGCGGAGTTCCTCGAGCGCGTGATGACGCGCATCACCCTCGCGGGTGCGACGTTCCTGGCGATCATCGCGATCGTCCCGTCGCAGGCCGCGCTGTGGATCTCGGCGAACGTCCCGCCCCAGGTCGCCTACTTCCTGGGCGGCACCTCGATCCTCATCGTGGTGAGCGTTGCGCTCGACCTCGTGGACAAGCTCAACAGTGCGCTGCTCATGCGCAACCAGGGCGGCTTCATGACCGGCAGCGCGGCCGCGGCCGGCAAGCGGCGGAAGGGGAAGTAGAGCCATGCGACTCGTACTCCTCGGTCCTCCCGGCGCCGGCAAGGGCACCCAGGCGGAGCGCATCTGCGCGTCGCACGAGCTGGTGCACCTGTCCACCGGCGACCTGCTGCGTGCGGCCGTCGCCGCGGGCTCCGAGCTGGGGCTCCGCGCGAAGGCTGCGATGGATGCGGGCGACCTCGTCTCCGACGAGATCGTCCTGGCCCTCGTGCGCGAGCGCCTCGAGCAGCCGGACGCCGCGAAGGGCTTCCTGCTCGACGGGTTCCCGCGCAACACCGCCCAGGCCGAGGCGCTCGACGCCGACCTGGGTGACCGCGGCGTGCAGCGCGTCATCTCGATGCGCCTGGACGACGAGGAGATCATGCGTCGCCTCCTGGCCCGTGGCCGGAAGGACGACCAGGAGATCGTCATCCGCAATCGGCTCGAGGTGTACCGCGAGGAGACCGCGCCGCTGATCGCGTACTACGAGGGCAAGGATCTGCTCAGCAGCATCGACGCCCTCGGCACGATGGATGAGGTCTTCGAGCGCATTCAGTCTGTGCTTGCCGATGAGAGCGCTGGAGCTGGCGCCTGATGGCACGCGAAGACAACCTGCGCCTGGATGCCAAGGTCGTGGAGGCCCGCCCGAACGCGATGTTCGTGGTGGAGCTCGAGAACGGCCACCGGATCCTCGCGCACATCTCCGGGAAGATGCGGATGCACTGGATCCGCATCCTGCCGGGGGACAGGGTCACGGTGGAGATGAGCCCCTACGACTTGACCAAGGGGCGGATCGTCTACCGGGACTAGCCGGACGATTCCGGGAGAAGCACGATGAAGGTCAGAGCAAGTGTGAAGCGCATCTGTGAGAGCTGCCGGATCATCCGGCGGCACGGCAAGGTGCGTGTGATCTGCAAGAACCCGCGTCACAAGCAGGTTCAGGGTTAGGAGCGGGACCATGCCGCGTATCGTTGGTGTCGACATCCCGGACAACAAGGTGACCTACATCGCCTTGCAGTACATCCACGGCATCGGGAAGCACTCCTCGCTGAAGATCTGCGAGTCGCTGGGCCTGGATCCCATGCGGCGGTCGCGTGACCTCACCGACGAGGAGCTCGCCCGCATCGCCAACCTCATCGAGAACGAGGTCGTGGTGGAGGGCAACCTGCGCCGCCAGACCCAGCAGAACATCTCCCGTCTGAAGGAGATCGCCTGCTACCGGGGCATGCGTCATCGCCGCGGCCTCCCGGTGCGGGGACAGCGCACCCGGACCAACTCCCGGACCCGCAAGGGCCCCAAGAAGACCGTCGCGGGCAAGAAGAGCGTCAAGTCGCTCCGCTAGTCACGCACCTAAGTACCGTCGCCCCAGGCAGCTAGGTCGAATCGGGAGTCGAACTCCCCCGGTCGGCCAGAAAGTTGCAGGGGCACCCGGGCGGGGTACCCTCGCCCGTTCTCGCTCAAAAAGTCGAGCAAAGCCCTCTGTCGGAGGACCCATGGCGGGGAAGAAGAAGATCCGGAGGAACGTGCCCAAGGCCGTGGTCCACGTGCACGCCTCCTTCAACAACACGATCGTCACGTTCGCCGCCCCGAACGGCGAGACCCTGTGCTGGGACTCCGCGGGCACGATCGGCTTCAAGGGCTCGCGCAAGTCGACGCCCTTCGCGGCCCAGAAGGCCGCCGAGCGTGCGGCCGAGAAGGCCGTGAAGATGGGCGTCCGCGAGGTCGAGGTCAAGATCAAGGGCCCCGGCGCCGGCCGTGAGTCGGCCGTGCGCAGCCTCCAGGCGCGCGGCATCAAGATCCGCGCCGTCGAAGACGTCACGCCGCTGCCGCACAACGGCTGCCGCCCGCGCAAGCGCCGCCGCGTGTAGCCAACCGGCCCTCCTTGCGGGAGGGCATCCGGGCAACCGGAACGCAAGGTGGCTCCGCGAGGCGGAGCCGAGTCGCCAAGTAGCACGAATCACTTCCCGCGTCCCTGGGTAAGAGCAGGACCCGTGGCGCCGGAATCCAAGACAGGACGGAGAACCGCATGAGGATCCGCTGGCGGGATCTTGAGCTCCCCACCAAGGTGGTCGCTGACTCGGCGACCCGCACCGACAGCTACGCCAAGTTCACGGCCGAGCCGTTCGAGCGGGGCTACGGCGTCACCGTGGGCAACGGTCTGCGGCGCGTACTGCTGTCCTCGATCGAGGGTACGGCCGTCACGTCCGTCAAGATCCAGGGCGTCAAGCACGAGTTCTCGTCGATCGACGGGATCAAGGAAGACGTCACCGACATCATCCTGGCTCTCAAGCGCCTCCGCGTGCAGTTCCACACGGACGACCCGAAGGTCCTCCGCGTGGAGAAGAGCGGTGCCGGCCCGGTCACGGGCGCGGACATCATGACCGGCTCCGACTGCGAGGTCGTGAGCGGTGACCTGCACATCTGCACGATCACCGAAGACAACGTCTCCTTCGAGGCCGAGATCGAGGTGCGCCGCGGGCGCGGCTACGTGACGGCCGAGGAGAACGCTCGTGAGGAGCAGGAGATCGGCGTCATCCCCGTCGACTCGATCTTCTCGCCGATCCAGCGCGTCCGCTACCGCACGGAGAACACCCGTGTCGGCAAGCTGACGAACTACGATCGCCTGATCCTCGAGCTCTGGACGGACGGCACGATCACGCCGGAGATGGCGCTCGTCGAGGCGAGCAAGATCTACCGCAAGCACCTCAACCCGTTCATCCAGTTCTTCGACGTCGGCAAGGAGCTGCTCTTCGACAAGGCCAGCGAGCCGTCCATCCCCGGCTTCTCCGCGCCGGTGGGTCTCGGCGCGCCGTCGACCCCCAGCTTCGGCTCCGCGCCCGCCGCCATGGCGACGGCGCCGGCGGCGAGCCCCACCCCGTCGACCCTGCCCGCGAGCATGGGCTCCGAGCCGCTCGGCGCTCCGCTGGGCGCGCCTGCCACCGACGGCGGCGACAGCGAGGAGCAGCGGCGCAAGCTCGAGCTGCCCATCGCGCATCTCGACCTCTCCGTCCGCGCGAGCAACTGTCTCGAGGCGGAGGGCGTCCAGACCATCGGCGAGCTCGTGCGTCTCTCGCAGGAGCAGCTGATGGGCTTCAAGAACTTCGGGCGCACCTCCCTCAAGGAGATCACGCGCAAGCTCGACGATATGAACCTGTCCCTCGGGATGGAGGCTTAGGGACGCCCGGCGTTCCGAGGAGTGGCACGATGAGACACCGCGTTGCAGGCAGGAAGCTGACGCGCGACACGCAGCACCGGATCGCGCTCCGGCGCAATCTCGTCCGCGCGCTACTCATCAACGGGCGCATCACGACGACCATGGCGAAGGCCAAGGCCGTGCGTCCGTACGTCGAGAAGCTCGTCACGCGCGCCAAGAAGGCCGCTGCTCTCAAATCGTCATCCTCGGAGGGTGACCGCGCTGCGTACGTCCACCAGGTCCGCCTCCTCGCCCGCGAGGTGCCGGATCGCAAGCTCCTGAGCCTGCTGGTCGACGTCGTGGGCCCGATGGTCCAGGACCGCCCGGGCGGCTACACGCGGATCCTCCGCGATGCCCGCAACTCGCTCGGTGACAACGCCCCGCGCGCCATCTTCGAGTTCGTCGACCGCGTCGAGGAGCCGGAAGAGGACGAGCCGAAGGGCAAGAAGAAGAAGAAGTAGCGGGAGCTGCACAGGGGCCCCAGCGCGGACCTCGCAGGAGGGCGTCCCCTCGAGACAGGAAGGACGTCATGGGCCTCGGCGACACCACGAAGCGCGGTGCCCTGATCTGGGACTTCCTCGCGACCTTCGTCGCCAGCCGCAGCATGTTCCTGTCCATCTACCGGCGCTACGAGCGTCGTGTGCTCCGGCAGGCCCGCGGCATGGGCGTCCCGCGTGCCGAGCTCAAGCTGCCCCCGCAGGAGCTCTGGAAGCTGTTCCACCTGCCGCGCCTGGAGCACCTGCGCGAGGTCCGGCTGAAGCCCCTGCGCGAGCTCGCGCGTGAGATCTTCGGCGACGCGGGCGACGACGGCCTGATGGACGCGTACTGCGGGCACATCTATCACGAGATCTCGATCCTCAGCGAGGAGCACCGCTCGGTGGGACGCTTCGTGCGCCACCATGACCCGCGCCGCTACCGCTCGCTGTTCGAGGAGGTCAGTGGCTACTACCCGCTGCGTCTCAACCGTGTGCTGCGGTTCTTCCGCGCCGCGATGAAGCGCCTCGACGAGCTACTGCCGCGCTGGAGCCGCGAGCGTGTCGTCGTGCGCTCGGCCTACCTGTTCGGGGAGAGCCTTGCGCGTCGCGCCTACCACGAGGATGTCGACGCGCTCTACGCCCGCATGTACCCCAACGGCGGCGTCATCCGGGGCTACCTCGAGGCGGGTCGCTCGTTCCACGAGTCCGGCTTCGAGAACAGCGCACGCAGGGCACTCGCCCAGGCGATGGAGGCCTGGGAGACCGAGGACGAGGAAGCCGATCAGCGCCACCCGGGCAGGCGTGTCGCGATGGAGGAGGTCCGCGAGCTGATGGCGCGCCTCGTGCCCGTCGGCCGCCGCCATGCCGAGGTCATGCGCGAGGAACCGCCGCGATGAGCACCGCCGCCGACAACCCGGTCGCGACCAAGCACGTGTAC
>JASJDY010000190.1 GCA_030065025.1 Planctomycetota bacterium | reverse complement strand
TCGAAGATCACGTGGTACGTGCGGTGCGCTGAGTCGACGGTCACGTAGTAGGGCAGCTTGCCGCCGATGTAGGGCGAGAAGATCTGCTTGTGGAAGCGCGGCAGCACCACGAAGCCCTGGCGCTCCAGCATCGCGCGCGCGGGCGCATCGCCGGGGAAGTGCTCGCCGTCATCGACCTGGTCGAGCGCGACAGCCGGGGCCGGATCCTCACCGGCCTGGGCGGGCGCATATAGGGGCAGGAAGCACAGCGCGAAGAGCGCGCACGGCATCAGGCGCAGGAGCATGCGCTCACCGTACGTCCCAGCTGAGCTCCCGAACAGTCTCGTTCCCGGCTTCGTCGGCGGCGCGGATCGGCAGCGTGAGCTTGCCCACGGCGGGTGCCCGCAAGGTCGTCTCGATGAGCTTGTAGACCTCGTCGCGGCGCAACACCTGCGCCTCGCCGCCGACCTCCAGGGTGGAGAGCGTCGAGTCGTACACGAGCACGCGCACGAGCACGTCGGAGCCAGCGACGAGCGCCGTGCCCTCGGCCGGTTCCAGCAGGTGCACGCGTGGCTCGATGCCGTCGACCTGCACGCGCAGTAGTGCCCCCGGCCCGGTCTGCAGTCCGCGCAGCGCGTGAGCGCGCAGCCACGTGACGAGCACGTCACCCGAAACCGCGGCCGACGCGTCGAAGCCCTGCTCGCCCACCTCGAAGCGGCGACCCTCGACCACTGCTGCCGTGCCCTCGGCACCCTCGAGCGTGCCGGCCACCGAGCGCTTGCCTGAGCGCACGATCATGCCCGTGGAAGCGAAGGCGGGCTTGGGCAGCTCCTCGCCGTCGGCGCTCCGGGTGTTCCACACGGAGCGCGCACTCCGCGGTGCCGCGGCGAGCAGTGCGCGCACGTCGCTCACACCGGGTCGCCCCTCGCCGCGGGTTGCGGCGATGAACCTGGGCTGCTCGAGCACGCCTCCACCCGCGACGTGGAGCGCCAACCGCCGCATGGGGCCTGCCCCGCCCCACGTGCCGGCGAAGTCGAGCGTGCGCACCCCGACCTCCAGAGCGAGCGTCCAGTAGCCGTCGTCGTGCACGAGCAGCCGCGCACGCGCGGCGCCCTTCGCGTCGGCGCGGGCGGTTCCGAGCACGCGTGCGAGATCGGCGTCGTCGCTCAGGTCGCCGGCGCCCTCCACGAGTGCGTCGAAGAGGCTCTGCGCCTCCTCGCTCTCGACCCTCACGGCGATACCCGCCGGACGCGCGAGGGGGTCGAACGCACCGAACGGATCCGCGGCGCGCGCGACATCCGCCTTGGCACCCTCGAGTGCGGACGCCACGCGCTCGTAGGCGCCCTCGGCCGCCGTCTCATCGCCGATGGCGAGCGCCGCCTCCGCCTCGAGCAGTCCCCGGTAGGCGGTCTCGAAGGCGGGCAAGGCCAGCACGGTCGCCATCTGCGTGCGCCAGAGGACCTCGCCGCGCTCCGCGGCCGCACGCTGCCGAACGTAGCGCGTCATGGCCTTGCGCCGGTCCTCGTCGGCGGCGGCGTCGAGACCGGGCAGGGCCTGCTGCGCACCGTCGAGCGCCGCGCGCACCTTGGCGCGACCGCTCGTCTCCAGCGCATCGACCTCGGCCGCACGGGCCTCGAAGGCCTCCTGCGCCCGACGCCGCGACGTGGCGACGAGCTGCGCGACAATCGACGTCAGCGCCGAGCGCAGCGCCGGCCGCTCTGACGCGGGCGTCGCCACATCGGCCAGCCGCTTGCGGACTCGCTCTAGCTCCGCGCGGCTCGTCTCGTCGAGCGCCTCCTGGCGAGCGCCGAGCCGCCTGCTCATGCCGCGCAGCTGCCTGAGCTCGAGGTCGGAGCGCGCTTCGAGGGCCTGCACACCCTGCCAGCGCTCGACGGCGCTGGCGATGCCGCGCGCGGCGCCCTGGCCCAGCGGCGAGAGCACGAAGCCCGCGAACACGCCGAGCAACACGAGCGCGGGCAGGAAGAGGGACTCGCGCGAGACGGCGGCGGGTGCCGCGCGCTCGGGCGCGTAGTCACCGAAGGCCGCCTCGCCGAACGCGTCCATCGTCGGGAACCGGCGCGATGCCTTCGAGGAGAGCGCGCGCTCCAGCGCCTGCGTGAAGCGCTGCGGGTAGTCCTTGCGGAAGCCGCGGATGCTCGCGGTGCGACCGACCGACGGCTTGCCGCTGAGGATCTCGTACACGATCAGCGCGAGCCCGTACTGGTCGCTCGGATCGCCGACGGCGAGCTCGGCGCGATACTGCTCGGGTGCCCAGTAGGCCGTGCCGAGCTTGGTGCGGCTCTGCCGGCGAGCGCGCAAGGCCCCCTGGATGTCCGTGAAGCCGACATCCGCGACCTTCGCGTTGCCGGCGGCGTCGATCCAGATGCTCTCGGGTCGCAGCGTCGCGTGCGGCGAGAGCGTGTGGACGTAGGCGAGCGCGTGGATCGCCTGGCGCGTGAGGCGCAGCACCTGCTCCATGGACAGCGGTGCTTCCTTGGCGCGCGCGCCGTACATGCGCTCCCAGAGACTCTCGCTGCCCTCGGGCAGCTGCATCACCACGGCATACGTGCGCGGCAGCTCCAGCACGCCGAGCACGCGCACGATGTGCGGGTGGTTCAGGTACGTCGCCGAGAGCAGGCTGCGCTTGAGGCGCGCGCGCTGCTTCGGGTCGGCGAGCAGCTCGGGCGCGAGCACCTTGAGTCCCACGGGCTCTCCGCGCACGAGATCGGTCGCGCGGTAGGTGTCGCCTTCGGGGCGGATGCTCAGCAGCGGGCCGATCTCGTAGCGCTCCAGCACCACGTCGCCCTCGACGAAGGCGACGCGACTCGACGTGCGCCCCGTCGCTGCGCCCGTGCCCGTCTGCGAGGCGCTGACGTCCTCCTGCTTCGGCACCGACGACTGCGTGACGATCTTGAAGGCCGTCTCGAGCGTGTCGAGGCGCTCGATCAGCTCCGGCGGCTCCTCGCCTTGTGCGTGCTTGTTCAGCTCCTTCAGGATCGGCTTGCGCAGACCCCGGTACGTGGACTCCACGTCGGCGGGCGTGGCGTCTTCGGCCAGCCCCAGGACCTCGAGTGCGGCGCCGAGCTCCATGTCAGCGGCCCTCCGGTCGAAGGACGAGGCGGAAGCCCACGGAGGCGGACGCGCCACCGCCGGCAGCGCGGGCTCGCGTGCCGAAGCCCCACTCGTCGTAGCGGTCGCGGAAGCTGCCGCCGCGCACGATGCCGTCCTTCCCCACCTCGGGACCGTCGGGATCCTCGGCGTCTTGCGGGTCGTACTCCGCGTAGAGGTCGCGCACCCACTCCCCGGCGTTCCCGAAGAGGTTGCGCAAGCCGAATGCGTTGGGCTCGCCTGCGTCCAGCGGCCAGGTGCCGGCGTACTTGTCGCGGTTGCGCAGCGTCAGCCTGCTCTCGGGCCAACGCGGCAGGACGTCGCGGATGGACGCGTCGGCAAAGTTGGCGATGCGCGGCACACGATCCGGATTGCCGAGCCACCAGTCGCCCAGCCCCTCCCGACCCGCGCGCGCCGCCAGTTCCCACTGCGCTTCGGTCGGCAGCGCATAGCGCTCCGCGCCTCCGGCACCGAGCCGCTCGGCGAAGGCCAGCGCCTCCTCACGGCTCATGCCCGTGGCGGGACGGTCCGAGCCGGCGACCGGGAGGTTGCCGCCGCGCGCCTTCCAGACGGCCGGCAGCTTCGAGCCCGTGATGCGCTCGTAGAGCTCGCGGCCGACCTCGCGGACCTGCAGGTAGTACGGCTCCGTCACGCGCACCTCGAAGCGACGTCCCGTCTGCGTCTCGCGGAAGAACGCGCCCGGCGGGACCAGCACAAACCGGAGCCCATGGCGATCCTGGATGCCAAGCGGCAGGCCGTAGCGCGCGGACGCGCGGCGCTGCGCATCGGAGACGGGAACGCCCGTCCACGTCGGCACCGGGCCGTCCTCCGCCGCGAGCCACACGTCGAGGTCGCGCTCGGCCACTGCCTTGCCGCCGCGCAGCACGCGCACCGTCACCGTGTTCGGGCCGAGCTTGGGCAGCGGGAAGCGCAGCGTGAAGCGACCGCCCTCGATCTCGGCGGCGCGGCCGGCGATGGTCAGCGTGTCATCCGGGGCGAGGGCCGCGACGCTGCCGCTGAGCGTGATCTGCTGCGTGCCGTCGTTGGGGAAGTAGGCGGGCGGCGCGGGGTAGTCCTCGAAGGTGATGGAAGGCGGACGGTCGCTGTGGACGAGCTGTGTGAGGCGCTCGGGCGGCAGCTGCTCGATGAGCCCGCCTTCGCGGCGGATCGCGCGCAGCAGGTCCTCGGCCTGGGCGTTTCGCTTGGCTTCGAGCGCCTTGTCGAGCGCGGCGAAGCGAGGCGCGAGATCCTCGGCGTCGACCGCGTCCACGGCGGGCCAGAGCAGCCGCCGCGCGGCTCGGCCGGCGTCGTCCACCGCGACGATCTCGGCGAACGCGAACTGCAGCGCGTCGGCGCCCCGGCGCGCGAACGCGAAGCGTCCCTCCTCGTCGAGCTCGACGAGTTCGTCGTTGACGCTGAGTGTGGCGACCTTGCCGTCGTCGGCCGCCCGCCCCTCGACGCGCAGCTGCCAGACACCGCTCTCCTGTGCCAGGATGGCCATCGCCTCGATGCGCGGCGCGCCGGTGTCGACGCGCACGGTGTGACGCACAGTGCGCTGCATGCCGTCGGGCGCGGTGGCCACGATCACGAGCTCGACGTCACCGCGCGCCGGCGCGTCGAACACGCTGTCGAAGCGCGTCCCGACCACAGGCACGTCGGCGCCGCCGACGGTCACCTTCGTCTCGGGCACCGCCACGCGCCCGACGACGCGGATCTTCGTCTCGGCGAGCACGGCGTTTGCGCTCGGCTGCTCGAGCGTCACCAGCGGCTGGAACGGCTCGCCCGCGGCGCGAGGCCATGCGACCTTCGCCAACGTGACGGCGGCACCGCCGTCCAGAGCGAGCGTGAGGCCGCCCTGCTGCCGGGTGACGTTCAAGGGGCGGGCTTGTTCCTCGCTCTGCCCGACAGGGCGTAGGACCAAGGCAGCCTGTCCCCCGTCGCCCGCGTGATACAGCCCACGCACGATGCGTGGGGCGTCGCCGCGACGGTCGGTCAGGTGGAACGCGCCGTCGCGTCCGAGCTCGAGCTGCACGTCGGGCGTCGCGCCCTCGCCGGACTCGTAGCGTCCGGCGTAGCGGGCGAGCGTGTCGGCGTCTGCGCGCGGCACGGGCTGGGGCGTCGGCTTGGAGGCCTCGAACGAGGCCTGGCGGCGGGCCTCGGTCTCGGCAGGGAACTGCCAGTCGTCGAGGCTGGCCCCGCCGAGGAGCACGGACGCACCCGCCCACAGCCCGAGGAGCAGGAGCAGCATCGGGACCAGGTAGCCGAGGCGCGCGCGCCGGCGGTGGAGCGCTTGCCGGAACGCGTCGAGGCTCGCGTGGCGCTTGGTGGGATCGCGAGCTAGGCCCTTCTCGATGGCTGATGCGAGCGGCTTGGGCACGTCCTTGCGCGTGCGGCGTATGGGCGCCAGCGTGCCCCCCGGTACCTCGCCGGTGAGCAGGCCATAGAGGATCGCCGCGATGAAGAACTGGTCCGCGGGCGGCTTGGCACCGGCCTGCCCCTGGTCGAGCTCGGGCGCCTGGAAGTAGCCCCCCTCCGCGGCCAGGGTCTTGAACCCGCCGCCCGCTGCCAGATGCACACGCTCGAGCCAGTAGTACTGGACGTCCACGTCGCCGTGGGCGTCGATCCAGACCTGCTTGGGCGAGAAGCCCAGGATGGTGTCCTTGGCGTGGGCTGCCTTCGCAGCGGCTACGAGCCCGTCGCCGGCCGTGATGGCCTGGGCGGGGTCGAGCCGGGCGCCCCCCTTCTTCTGGGTGATGCGCTCCCACGCGTTGCGGCCGACCGGCTTGGGCATCACCAGGAAGCGGTAGCCGCCGGAATCGCCCATGTCGAGCAGCGGGAGGAGGTTCGGCGCCTCGACCTGGAAGGCCTTCGCGATGTCGGCGCGGACGTCCGCTTCGACCTTCTCGGCGAGCTTGCCCGAGGCGGGGATGAGGAAGAGCAGGACGTCCTCGCCACGGGCACGATCGCGCGCGGCATACGCGGCCTGGTTGCCCTCGCTGAACAGCCGGGCCTTCAGCACGAAGCGATCGTCGAGGACCGTGGAGGTGGACTGCGTCA
>JASJDY010000019.1 GCA_030065025.1 Planctomycetota bacterium | reverse complement strand
CGCCTCGACGGCCCCGTGCGCGGCAACGGCAAGATCGTTCAGGAGCTCGAGACGGTGTTCCGAGGCGCCGGCTGGAACGTCCTCAAGGTGCTGTGGGGCAGCGAGTGGGACGACCTCCTGGCACGCGACGAGCACGCGCTGCTACGCCAGCGCATGAACGAGGTCGTGGACGGCGAGCTGCAGAAGTACCGCTCGGCGGACGGCGCGTACATCCGCCAGCACTTCTTCGGGACGAGCCCCGAGCTGCTCGACATCGTGTCGCATCTCTCGGACGACGACATCTGGGCGATGCGCCGCGGCGGTCACGACATGCGCAAGGTCTACACGGCGTACAAGGCGGCCGTGGAGCACCGCGGGCGCCCGACGGTCATCCTCGCGCAGACGGTGAAGGGCTACACGCTGGGCGAAGGCTTCGAGTCGAAGAACGTCACGCACCAGATCAAGAAGATGAGCGAGTCGGACCTCACCGTCTTCCGTGACCGGCTGGACCTGCCGATCAGCGACAAGGAGCTGAAGGACCCGCCCTACTACCACCCCGGCAAGGACAGCGAGGAGATCCAGTACCTGCTCGAGCGTCGCCGTGCGCTGGGCGGCTCCGTGCCGACGCGCAACGCGACCTACACGGTCGACTTCGACCCGCCCAACGTCGAGCTCTACGAGGAGTTCTACGCCGGCACGAAGAACCCGGGTGGCGTCTCCACGACGATGGCCTTCGTGCGCCTGCTCACGAAGCTCATCAAGGACAAGAACCTGGGCAACCGCATCGTCCCGATCATCCCGGACGAAGCACGCACGTTCGGCATGGAGCCTCTGTTCCGCCAGCTGGGCATCTACGCGGCCAAGGGTCAGCTCTACGAGCCGGTCGACAAGGGCCAGCTGCTCTACTACCGCGAGACCAAGGACGGGCAGGTCCTGCAGGAAGGCATCAACGAGGCCGGCTCGATGGCGAGCTTCATGGCCGCCGGTACGTCGTACGCGACGCATGGCCAGCCGACGTTGCCCTTCTACATCTTCTATTCGATGTTCGGCTTCCAGCGCATCGGCGACCTCGCCTGGGCATTCGCCGACGCACGCGGACGCGGCTTCCTCATGGGCGCAACCGCCGGCCGCACGACGCTCAACGGCGAGGGACTCCAGCACGAGGACGGCCACAGCCACGTGCTGGCGACGACGTTCCCCAACGTGCGCGCCTACGACCCCGCGTTCGCCTACGAGATCGCGCTGATCATCAAGGACGGCATGAAGCGGATGGTGGCGGAAGACGAGGACGTCTTCTACTACCTCACGATCCAGAACGAGAACTACCCGCAGCCGGCGATGCCCGAGGGCGTCGAGGAGGGCGTGCTGCGCGGGCTCTACCGCTACAAGACCGCCGAGACGGATCACGACCTGAAGGTGCAGCTCTTCGGCAGCGCGGTGATCCTCAACGAGGCGCTGCGCGCGCAGGAGATCCTCGGCGAGCAGTTCGGCGTCTCGGCCGACGTGTGGTCGGCGACCAGCTACCAGCTGCTGCGGCGCGAGGCCCTCGTGGCCGAGCGCTGGAATCGCCTCCATCCCGACCAAGAGCCGAAGAAGTCGTGGGTGGTCGAGGTGCTCGAGGGTGTCGAAGGCCCGTTCATCGCCGTCAGCGACTACATGAAGCTGCTGCCCGACCTCATCCGGCGCTGGATCCCCGGCTCGTACACCTCGCTGGGCACGGACGGCTTCGGCATGAGCGACACGCGCGAGGCGCTGAGGCGTCACTTCGAGGTGGACGCCGAGTCGATCGTGATCGCGTCGCTTCACGCGCTCCAGCGCGAGGGCAAGGTGAAGCCCGAGGTGACGGCGGCCGCCATCGAGAAGCTCGGGTTCGATGCGGAGAAGCTGCGGGCGACGAGCATCTAGTCGACGGGGGTACCCGCCGGCGGTAGCCCCCCGCCCCGCGATCGCGAGATACCGAACCAGGCTCGCGAAGTCATCACTTCGCCGGCACGCCAGCACGCCGCCGATGGCCAACCGCCGCGAAGATGATGCCTTCGAGCCAGGTTCGACCGGAGGTGGGTACAGTCTTTGGGGTGAAGAAGACGCTTCTCGCGCTGCTGCTCATCGCGCTGTCACCTGCGGCATACGCTGAACCCAAGGTCGATCCCTCCCTGCATCCGGTGCGGGTGATGACCTTCAACGTCCGCTACGCCAACCGCAAGGACGGCCTGAACCAGTGGGCTTTCCGCCACTGGCAGGTCGCCTCGACCATCCGTTTCCACAAGGTCGACATCTGCGGGACGCAGGAGGTGCTCGGCGGACAGCTCGCCTCGCTGCACCACCACCTGCCGCACATGGACTCCGTCGCCACGGGCCGCGACGGACGGGCCGGCGGCGAGCGCTGCGCGATTCTTTACCGCAAGGATCGCTTCGAGCGGCTGCGTTGGGCGACTTTCTGGCTCTCGCAGTCACCCGAGAAGCCGAGCCGTTCCTGGGGCTCCTCGCTCAGGCGCATCTGCACGTGGATCGAGCTGAAGGACAAGCGCACGGGCGTCGAGTTCGTCGTGTTCAACACGCACTTCGATCACCGCAGCGCGAACGCACGCAAGCAGAGCGCGAACCTCCTGGTGCACCGGGTTGCCGAGATCGCAGGCACGAAGCCCGTACTGCTCCTGGGCGACCTCAACTGCGCGCCCGACTCGCCCCCCTACCGCGTACTCACGACGGGATCGCTGACGACCGAACCCGACCCGAAGCGAGCCCTGAGTGACGCGCTCCACGTCTCCGAGCACGGGCACGTCGGACCGCTCGGCACGTTCTCCGGATTCGGGGGCGTCGCGCGGACCGGCCCGCGCATCGACTACGTGTTCACCAAGAACCGCGTGCGCATCCGCGAGCACGGGATCCTCTCGGGCGGCGCGCACGACGGTCGCACCGCCTCCGATCACCGGCCGGTACTCGTCGAGGCGCTGCTCGACACTGCGCCGTGGGAGGCGTCGGTCGACCTGCAGGCGCGCTGGCGCTTCCAGCCCGATCCCAAGCGCGTGGGCGAGAAGCGCGGCTGGCATACACCGGCACACGATCCGAAGGGCTGGGGCGTGATCCATGCAGGCGAGCCATGGGAGCGCCAGGGGCATCCCGACCTGGACGGCGCCGCGTGGTTCAGGCGCACGGTTCACGTCCCGGAGAGCTGGCGCGGGAAGCCCGTGCACTTCCAGGCCTACGGCATCGACGACCTCTGCACGATCTGGTGGAACGGCGTCCGCGTACTGGGGGCGGAGAAGCCGGGCACGACACGCTGGGAGCGCAGCACCTCGCTGCGCATGCCGCAGCGACTCCTGCGCTTCGGGCAGGACAACGTGATCGTCCTACGGATCGTCGACCAGTCGCTGTGGGGCGGCCTCACCGGGCTTCCGGTGCGCCTGACGACATTGGCGACGCACACGACCGACTACGCCGAGCAGTTCGCGGACGTGGAGATCCTGAAGCGCACGGGCTGGCACGTGCACAACACGCAGACGCGTACGCTCACGTGGCCGCTGAAGCTGCCCGGCTCCAAGAAGGACTCGGGCGTGCTGCGTTTCTGTGTCGGCCACTCCGCCGACGACACGGGAGACCGCGGCTGCTGGTTCCGCCTGCTCGATCCCGACGGCAACGAGGTGAAGGCGCAGTACGTGCGCAGCCGCGGCGATCTGTGGTTCGACCACCCGGTCACGCTTGGCGCGACGTGGACGCTCGTCATCGAGGACAAGGACGCCCGCCTCGGCGGCCGCCACCCGGGCAACGGCGGCTCGGTCGAGGCGCGCCTGATCTACGAAGCTCCCAAGTAGGGGCATCCCGAACCCGAGCGAAGCGAGGGCGAGTGGTTGCCCGACCCGTTGTGGCTACGTGGGTCTCACGCTGGCCTGACGAGCGCGAGCGCGTTCTCGTGGTCGTTCGCGTGTCGACCTGGTTCGCGACGTCGCAGGCCGGCAAGCCGGTCGATGCTCAGCGTGCGGCGGGTTCCTCCACGGCGCCGGGCGCCTGCGGCCTCACGCACCCAATCCGCACCATCGAGCAACGCGTGCGAGCCGGCGAGCGCGCACCGGCCGTGCGTATCACCAGCGGGCCCCGCGCGGCCGTAGGCCGGGTGGGTGAGGGCCACAGGCGCCCTCCAACCCTGGAGAAACCACCATGACCCACGCAATCACGACCGGCTTTGCCCACCAGCGACTCGACGCATTCCATGTGGCCATGGAACTCACCGTCGGAGTCGAACGCATCGCGGCCTCTCTGCCCCGAGGCCACGCGGATCTCAAGGACCAAGTCCGCCGTGCCGCGTCTGCAACCATGCGCAACATCACCGAGGGCGCCAACCGCATGGCACCGCGTGACAAGGCAGCTCGCTTCGTGATCGCGCGGGGCGAGTCCGGTGAGTGCGATGCGGCCTTGGAGATGATCGAGCGACTCGAGCTAGCTCCCATCCGCGACGTGCGTGTGCTGCGGATGCTGGCAGATCGTGTCGGCGCCATGCTGACAGGGTTGATCAGGCACCAGCAGCGAGCCGAGCGGTCCGGCTAGCGGCTGATCCCTCCATGTCGGTCCATCCCTACGAGGCCCGGAGCCGCGGAGGGTCGAGGCGGCAGGGCGTTGGCCCGAGGGTGAGCCTGTGTGCGTCGGGCAAGGAGGCCGATGGAGGCGATGCAGAGCATCGTCGAAGCAGGCCGACGCCGCCCGTCGTGCTCAGGCTCGGCCGAAGCCCCGCCATGCCAACGAGACCCGTAGCCAAAAAAGCAAACCGCCAGGCACCCGTGGGTGCCTGGCGGAAAGGGGGAGCTCTATGAGTTGGGGGGGAGGGAGGGAGGGGAGGGTCGAGCTCACGCGCCCTTTTTTGGGCGATGACCCGTAGGTCATCTGCAGTACAGACGCAAAGAGGGAGAAAGGTGTTTCACCGACCAATTGCAAATTCGGTGCAAAGCACGGGTGTGGGGACGGGAGGAGACGAATCCGCCTCCGGAAACGAAGACGCCGGGCCGCCTTGGGGCGGCCCGGCGAGGAAGCAAGAGAGACGAAGCGATTGGGAGAGAACGCGCGACCGATGGTCGCGTGGGGCGACTAGCGGATGCGGACGCGGCCGCCGACCGTGATGTAGCCGTGGTGATGCACGCGGGTGCGACGGGGCACCCACACGCGCTTCACGATCCGGCGGCGCGGGACCCACTCCTTGTAGGTCTGGACCTCGACCCGGTCGGGGCCGTAGAGCGGCTTGCCGGCGAAGTCCCAGCCGATCTGATCGCCGCGCACGACGACCTCACGGGTGCGCGTCACGTAGTAGCCCCCCGTGTACTCGACGACCCGGCGGTAGTAGCCATGGCGATGGCGATGGCTCGTGATCGGTACGCCAATGCGGCCGCCGACATACACGCGAGGTCCGAGCTGCGTGCCTTCCGGGACGTAGCGCTGGATGGCCTTGAGGGGCGATGCCTGCGCGTCCTCCGTGGCCACGAAGGCCACGGCGGCCAGGAGGGCGACGGGGATCCAAAGAAGGCGGGCGTTCATGGGGAACTCCTGTTTCGTGGTGCCCGGCCGGGCCGGGCGTGTTCGACGGAGACAGACCACATCCCGTGCCACTTCCCGCAGGAATCTCGCAACATCCTGTGTAACAATGGGTTAGATCATCGCGGCGCGGGCGTGGTGGCGGCGCCTGTCGTCGCGTGAGGACAGCCCTGCTCCCCGCAGGTAGACCCGGAGGGCCGAGTCGAGCACCTGATGGACGATCCCCACCCCCTCCGGGCCCACATGGCCCTCTGCCTGCTGGGATTTCGCGGCTCGGGCTACTCGCCCGGGTTCGTGAAGGTCATGGGCGAGGTCCAGGCAGCGCTCTGGGCGGATCCCGAGCGGCAGGTGCGCCTGGTAGATGAGCCCGACCCCATCTGCGACGCGTGCCCGAACCTGGGGCCTCGCGGCTGCACGCTGGGCGGGGACGAGCACGAGGCCCACATGCGGGCCCACGACCGCGAGGTCCTGCGGCGCCTCGATCTGGCCCCCGGAACGGCCATTTCCTGGGGCGCGCTGCTCGCGAGGGTGGCGGAGCGCATCGAGGGAGCCGACCTGCCGGCGATCTGCACCACCTGCCCCTGGCTGCCGCTCGGGGTCTGCCGTGAATCCGTCGACGCGCTGCGCTCGTCGCAGGGCGGAAACGCCCTGAGCCCGCCGAAGGGCGGGGACGCCCCCGCAGAGGCCCATTGATGGCTGCTGGCGGGCGAGAGCCGAATGAGACGGATCCCCCCCACGAGGATGGGAAGGCGGAACGACCGGGGTCGTCCAAGACAGGCCCCACGAACGCCGACCCGGAGACGCCTGTGTCCGCATCCCCTGCCCGCTCGAGCCGCGCCGCGGAGTCCTCCGGCAGAGGGCGCCTGCGCGCAGTGGGCCCGGCCGCCGGGAGGCGTCCAGCGGCTCGGCATCCCGACCGGGCCCTGCAGGATGTCTGGGTCGACCGCCTGCGGGAGGGCGACGCCGAGGCCCTGCGGGAGGTCGTCCACGCCTTCGGCGAGCGCCTCACGGCCGTCGTCGCGGGCGTGCTCCGCGATCGCGACGCCGTCGAGGACGTCGTCCAGGAGACGTTCACCAAGGCCTACTACCGCATCCACTCCTTCAAGGGTGGCTCGAGTCTCTACACCTGGCTCTACCGCGTGGCCGTGAACGCCGCGAAGGACTACATCAAGTCGCGCAAGCGCAGGCCCGCGTCCTCGTTCGACGACCTGGCCGGCCGCGCGACGCTGCCGGCACCGGAGCGCCCGTCCGTCGAGGGCCTCGAGCGCCGGGAGCTGCGCATCAAGGTGCGCGCCGCGATCGATCGCCTGCCGGAGCGCTTCCGCACCGTTCTCGCGTTGCGCGAGATCGAAGGCATGGCCTACAACGAGATCGCAGAGGTGCTGGGCCTGAGCCTCGGCACCGTCGAGAGTCGCCTGTTCCGGGCCCGCAAGCGCCTTCGCGCGCTGCTGGACCGGGAGTCCGCCGGATCCTCGGTCGCCCGGAGAGGACAGAACCCGTGAGTCGCAAGCATCCGCCCGAAGACGACGCCCAGGACCTGCGCGCCGCGCTGGACCTGTGGCGTGAGGACGCCGCCCGCACCGCGAGCAGCGTCGACGTGAACGGCGATCTCGCCGATCGCGTCGTCGCGGCCGCCGAGCATGGCCGCCCGTTCGCCGTCGTACCCGCCGGCGCGCGGTGGTACGCCGCAGCCGCCGTGCTGCTCATCGCCGTCGGTGTCGCCGGCACGTTCATGGTGCGCCGATCGGCGGCCGCCACGACTGGCCCGGTCCACTACTCCGATATCCAGGAGACGCTGGTGAACGTGGTCGCCGACGATCCCAAGTACGCCCCCGGACTGGAGGGACGCTGACGATGCTCTACAGCCTGCGGTCCATTGCCCTGCTCATGCTCGCAGCGGGTGTCAGCCTCGGCGTCTTCGCCGGCTCGCTCGTCGCGAACAAGAAGCCCGATCCGCGCCCCGTCCTCGATCGTCAGATCGAGGAGCGCGTGAAGCTCTACCGCGAGTACTTCGCGCTGGACGACGCCCGCACCGACGAGGTGCGGCAGGAACTGACACGCCACCGCAACGAGCTGCGCAAGCTGCTCCTGCGCCTGCGCAGCGAGCACAAGGACGAGTTCAGCGCACTCGTGGAGGCGACCGAGCGGCGCATCCGTGCCATCACGGAGGCCCCTCCCAAGTAGCGCAGCGCCGCGTGGCGAGACGAAACGCGGTGCTGTGGAGATGCGAAAGGCGCGGTAGGGCCGGAAAGGGGCCTATAATCCCGCGTTTCGTGCCGGCCGGAGCCCTTCCAGGGCGGAGAGAAGACTGAATCCATGGCGCGTGCCATCGGCGTCGACATCGGAGATCGCTTGCTGAAGGTCGTCGAGCTGAGCGGCTCGGCGCGCTCCTTCCGTGTGCAGCGCATCGCCATCCGCGAGATCCCGGGCTCGGAGAACGGCCACCACGAAGACGACGGCTCCACGGAGCTCACCGACGATCTCGTCATCGAGGAGTCGGGTGAGCTGACCCACGTCGACGAGACCGACGAGCCGGAGCTCACCCGCTCGGAGCAGATCTCGCAGCTCATCGCCGAGGTCTTTCGCGAGATGAAGCTGCCGAAGGAGGACGTCTGCGCGTCCTTCCCGGCGCACACGAGCGTCAACCGCGAGATCCAGGTGCCCTTCTTCGAGGACGACCAGATCCGCAAGGTCGTGCGCTTCGAGGCCGAGAACCACCTCCACAGCCACTCGATCGACGACGTCGTCGTCAACTGGATCAAGACCGGCGAGACGAAGGACGGCAGCCGCCTCACGATCTTCGCCTCTCCGAAGCAGGATCTCGCCGAGCGCATCGCACAGCTGCGGCGCGCGCGCGTCGACCCGGCCGCCATCGACCTCGACGCGACCGCGCTCTACACCACGCTCGAGGCCACGGGCCTCGTCGAGCAGAACCCCAACTGCATCGTCGTGGACGTCGGCGCCAGCTCGTCCACGCTGATCATGCTGGTCGACGGCCGGCCGCGCGTCATGCGCTCGTTCCGGCTCGGCATCGGCAGCCTCGAAGAGGAAGTCGGCCGCGAGCTCGGCGTCGCGGTCGGCGAAGGCCAGTCGGAGATGCGCCGTCTTACCGGCGACAGCGACGACCTGCTCGTGCCGGCCTCGGAGCTGGCCACCCCCGAGTCGGACACCGACAAGTCGCTCACGCAGCTGCAGACGGACGTCGTGACGGACAGCCGCACGATGTTCGTGACGAAGCTGCACCGCGAGGCCGTTCGCTCGCTGGCTTCGGTCAGCACGGACTCCCCGCCGGACAAGCTCCTCCTCCTCGGCGGTGGGTCGACGGTGCCCGGCGTCGCGCACGCGCTCAGCGAGCGCTTCGGTCTTCCGGCCGAGCCCGTTGATCTCCTGGAGCACCTCGACTGCAAGGACAAGGGCTCCGACCCCGAGCTCACCGGCGCGGCCATCGGCACGGCCGTGGGCTGCGGTCTGCGCATGCTCGGGCGCAATCCCTTCGGCATCGAGCTGCTGCAGGAGGAGTTCGCGCCGCGCAACGTCTTCGAGGTCATCCGCACGACGCTGGCCACCGCGATCACGCTGCTGTTCATCGTGATCGGCGTCTGGACGTATGGCATCAAGGAGGAGCTCAAGGCCGAGCGCGTCAAGTACAACGACATGGCGGCCGTCGTCGAGCTCATGACCTTCAAGGCCGAGCTCGCCTATCTGCAAGGCATCGGTGACCCGCCCGGCAACGTCAAGACGAAGGACGTCGCCGAGAAGATGGCCCGCAACAAGGTGCGCGGCCTGGCGCGTGACGAGAAGCGCATCAACCGCATGCGCGCGCTGCTGACCCAGCGTCACCGCTTCCTCCAGGACCGCCTGGGCCTGCGCAGCGACATCCCGCAGCTGCCCAGCGCCGTGAAGTGCATGTACGAGATCTACACGGCGCTGTCGGCCGTGCCGCGTGAGCAGCTCGGCACCTTCTTCCAGATCCAGGAGATGATCATCCAGGAGCGGCGTGCGACGGTGAAGATCGTCGTCGACAACCGCACGGTCTTCGACACCGTGCGCCGCCTCTTCTCGCAGAGCCCCTACTTCAAGGATCGCGCCGCCGACCCCACCAAGGTCGTCGAGCCCGGCGCGGAACAGACGGTCGAGGGTCGTTTCCGCCAGAACTTCACCTTCAAGTTCCGGGACGAGTAGGAGCGCGCATGGCCAAAGACATCGACATGGGCGGGAAGGGCGATCACCTCAAGTACTACTGCATCGTCTTCGGCATCCTCGTCGTCGTCATCGCAGTCGTCGCGTTCGGACAGCGCAGCAAGCTCAACGCGTACCGCGCCGCCAACAAGCAGGCGAACGCTGCCCTCAAGGCGCAGGGCACGACGCCGGACGGACGTCCGCGCGGCATCGCGAACCTCGCCGTCGAGGTCGAGAAGTTCGTCCAGGGCTACAAGGACAGCCTCGGCGGTGCCGGCACGGAAGGCGGCGACGGCATCTCCACCCGCATGATCACGAAGGCGGGCCGCGACACGCAGATGAAGTACCAGTTCGCGGGCACGGAGCAGGACGACCCGAACCGCTCGAAGGGCTTCCGCACGCGCTCGCGCGAGTTCACCTACGGCCTGAGCACACTCGATCAGCTCACGAAGCTCTGCTGGAACATCGAGGCGCTGGGCCGCTACCGCGTCTTCGAGATCCGCTGGAAGCTGGGCGACAAGCGCATCAACGCCGAGCCGCCTTTCTTCAAGGTGAACAAGCCGGTCATCCGCGTGGGTTACCGCAGTCCGCTGACCAAGAGGTAAGCGAGCCCCTTGTTGCTCGGCCCGCGGACGTCATGCATTCCCGTGGCGTCATGATCCGTTCCCGCCGGATTCGGAAACGGAAACGGGTACGCAAACGGAAACGGGGAGGCGTCAGCTCCCTACGGGAGCTAACGCCTCTTCGACGTACTCCTGCAGGCTCCGCACCTGGATGGCCTGTGCGCGGTACGCCTCGAGTGCCTGCACCAGCGCGGTCGCGCCGGACATCGTCGTGATGCACGGGATGTTGAGCACCGCCGCCGCACCACGGATCTGCCCCTCGTCGGTACGCGCGCCGCGACCGCTCGGCGTGTTGATGACGAGGTGCACCTTGCGGTTCTTCACGATGTCGAGCACGTTCGGTCGCGCGCCGTCGGCGATCTTGTAGACCATCTCGACCGGCACGCCGCTGCGCTGGAGCAGCTTGTACGTGCCCGAGGTGGACACGAGGTTGTAGCCCTGGAGCGCGAGGCGGCGCGCGATGTCGATGACGGCGCGCTTGTCGTCGTCCTTCACCGAGATGAAGATCGTGCCCTCGCGCGGCAGCTTGAGGTATGCGCCGAGCTTGGCCTTGGCGAACGCCGCGCCCAGATCCGGGTCGACGCCCATCACCTCGCCCGTGCTGCGCATCTCCG
Source organism: Planctomycetota bacterium (assembly GCA_030065025.1). Classification (GTDB taxonomy): domain Bacteria; phylum Planctomycetota; class PLA2; order PLA2; family JAEUHO01; genus JAHEIK01. The sequence goes on along the minus strand of JASJDY010000019.1, from coordinate 9,301 downwards.
GACCGAGGATGATGTCGACGCCCGGGAAGCGGTTGAACGGGAAGACCGGCTCCTTCACGGAGAAGTACGGCGGAACGACCTCGTCCGGCACGCCCAGCGACTCGATCGTCTCGCCGGCCATGATGCGTGCCGCGTGACGTGCCAGCGGGACGCCGGTCGCCTTCGAGACGAACGGGATCGTGCGGCTGGCGCGCGGGTTGACCTCGATGAGGAATACGCGGCCGCCCTTGATGGCGTACTGGACGTTCATGAGCCCGCGCACGCCGAGCGCCGCAGCAAGCTTGCGCGTGCTCTCGCGGATCTCGTCGAGGATGGCGTCCGATAGGCTCCAGGGCGGCAGCGTGCAGCAGGAGTCGCCGGAGTGCACGCCGCACTCCTCGATGTGCTCCATGATGCCGCCGATGATGCACTGCTCGCCGTCCGCGAGCGCGTCGACGTCGACCTCGACCGCGTCCTCGAGGAACTTGTCGACGAGGATGGGACGCTCGGGTGAGGCGTCCACGGCTTCCTCGATGTAGCGCCGCAGCGTGTCGTCGTCGTAGACGATCTCCATCGCCCGGCCGCCGAGCACGAACGAGGGCCGCACCAGCACGGGGTAGCCGATCTTGTGCGCGACGCCGAGCGCTTCCTCGTAGGAAGTCGCCGTGCCGTTCTCGGTCTGGAGCAGATCGTTCGCCTCGACGAGCTCCTTGAAGAGCTTCCGGTCGTCGGCGAGGTCGATGGCATCGGGGCTCGTGCCGATGATCGGCGCCCCCGCCTGCTCGAGGCCGCGCGCGAGGTTGAGCGGCGTCTGGCCGCCGTACTGGACGATGACGCCCTCGGCGCCCGTGCGCTCGATCACGTCGAGCACGTGCTCGTTCGTCAGCGGCTCGAAGAACAGCAGGTCGCTCGTGTCGTAGTCGGTCGAGACCGTCTCCGGGTTGGAGTTGATCATGACCGTCTCGTAGCCGGCCTCGCGCAGCGCGTAGGACGCCTGCACGCAGCAGTAGTCGAACTCGATGCCCTGGCCGATGCGGTTCGGGCCGCCGCCGAGGATCGCGATGCGCTTCTTCGTCGCCGGCCGGAGCTCGTCCTCCTCCTCGTAGGTGGAGTAGTAGTACGGCGTGATGGCCTCGAACTCCGCCGCGCAGGTGTCGACCAGCTTGTAGACGGGCTTGATCCCGCGGTGCTGGCGGTTGGCCCGCACCTCGAGCTCCGGCAGGCCGAAGATGATGCCCAGCTGGTGGTCGGAGTAGCCGTCCTGCTTGGCGCGGCGCAGGAGCTCGTCCGGCACCTCGGTGAGTGTCTTGAACTCACGCAGCTCGAGCTCGCGGTCCACGAGCTGCTTCATCTGCGTGAGGAACCAGGGATCGATCTTCGTGTGGCTGTAGAGGCTCTCGACCGTCCAGCCACTGCGTAGCGCCTCGCGCACGCGGAAGATGCGGTTGGGCCCCGGCGTCTGCAGGCGCCGGCGCAGCTCCTCCTTGTCGGGAAGCTCCCGCTGCTGCTCCTTCGCGTCTACGCCGAAGCCGAAACGCGAGTTCTCGAGGCTGCGGAGGCCCTTCTGGAAGCTCTCCTTGAAGGTGCGGCCGATGGCCATGCCCTCGCCGACGCTCTTCATCTGCGTCGTCAGGACCGGCTGGGCCTCGGGGAACTTCTCGAAGTTGAAGCGCGGCACCTTGGTGACGACGTAGTCGATCGTCGGCTCGAAGCAGGCGAGCGTCTTCTGCGTGATGTCGTTGGCGAGCTCGTCGAGCGTGTAGCCGACGGCAAGCTTGGCCGCCATCTTGGCGATCGGGAAGCCCGTCGCCTTGCTGGCCAGCGCCGAGGAGCGCGACACGCGCGGATTCATCTCGATGACGACGAGGCGCCCGGTGTCGGGGTGCGTCGCGAACTGGATGTTCGAACCGCCGGTCTCGACGCCGATCTCGCGGATGACCCGCAGCGCGGCGTCGCGCATCTGCTGGTACTCGCGATCGGTGAGGGTCTGCGCGGGCGCGACGGTGATCGAGTCGCCCGTGTGCACGCCCATCGGATCGATGTTCTCGATCGAGCAGATGATGACGACGTTGTCCTTGTTGTCGCGCATCACCTCGAGCTCGAACTCCTTCCAGCCGACGATGCTCTCTTCGATGAGCACCTCGGTGGTCGGAGAGAGATCGAGCCCGCGGATGCAGATCTCCTGGAACTCGTCGATGTTCCAGGCGATGCCGCCGCCGGTCCCGCCCATGGTGAAGGAGGGACGGATCACGCACGGAAGGCCGACCTCGTCCTTGACCTTCAGTGCCTCTTCGTAGGACTGGGCCGTCCGGCTCTTGGGCAGGTCGAGGCCGATCTTGAGCATGGCCGCGCGGAACAGCTCGCGATCTTCGGCCTTCTCGATCACGTCGGGATTCGCCGCGAGCATCTGCACGCCGTGCTTCTCGAGCACGCCGGCCCGATGCAGATCGAGCGCGACATTGAGGCCGGTCTGTCCGCCGAGCGTCGGCAGGAGCGCGTCGGGTTTCTCGCGCTCGATGACGCGCTCCACGACCTCGGCCGTGAGCGGCTCGATGTAGGTGCGATCCGCCGTCTCCGGATCGGTCATGATCGTGGCCGGGTTGCTGTTGACGAGGATGACCTCGTAGCCCTCGTCACGCAGCGCCTTGCACGCCTGCGTGCCCGAGTAGTCGAATTCAGCAGCCTGACCGATGACGATGGGGCCTGATCCGAGGATCAGGATGCGGTGGATGTCGTCCCTGCGCGGCATCGCGTCTCCCGAGCGGACCGAAAGATACCCAGGGGCACCAACGCTCCGAAGCCGGGACGGCGAGATCAGGGCGCTGGGCAAGGCGTGGGCGGGGTCCGTAGACTCCATGCATGGCATGGGAGCGCCGCCGCTACCGGGGCAACAAGGTCTGGATCGACGTCGACGACGCCGGCGAGCCGCGCCTGGACGACCGCGGCCTGGCCGCTCTTCGCTACAAACCGGAGGACGAGCGCACCTACACCGTGCGGCCGGACGAGATCCTGCCGCTGGAGCCGCCTCCGGCGGATCCAGCCACTTCCACTCCCACCCCGACCTCGGGCGCCCCATCCACAGCCCAGGAAGCCCCCCCAAGCGCCCCCGCCGCCGAGCCCGCGCCGATCACGATCCACACGGACGGGGCGTCGTCGGGCAACCCCGGCCCCGCTGGCCTGGGCGTGGTGCTCGAGTGGCGCGGCCGGCGCCGGGAGATCCGCCGCTACCTGGGCGAGGCCACGAACAACGAGGCAGAGCTCGCGGCCGTGCTCGTCGCGCTGGAGGCGGTAAAGCGACCGGGGCTGCCGGTGCGCATCCACACCGACTCCGAGTACGTCATCGGCGTCCTGGTCGGCGGCCACCGGGTCAAGGCCAACGTCGAGCTCGTGGGACGCATCCAGGAGGCGATGGCGCGGTTCGGGGACCTCGAGTTCGTCAAGGTTCCGGCGCACGCGGGGGTGCCCGAGAACGAGCGCGCCGACGCGCTGGCCCGCGAGGCGATCCGGGAGCGCGGTCCGTTGACCTAGTGCCACTCGGGGGCAGACGCGGCCCGGCGTCCGTCGCTACCATGGGCCCACGAAACCGGCGGCCCCGGCCGCCTCAATCGGAGGAGAGACCCCGTGTCCGAGGATACGACCCCGGCTGCCGCCCCTGAGGAAGCCCCGAAGCCCGAGAGCTCGTCCCCCATCCAGAGCGTCGTGGTGCGCGCCTACCCGAAGATCATCTTCTTCTGGCTCACGTGGATCGTCTCGCTCATCGCCGGGATCATCGAAGCCAGCTCGGACGCCGCAGGCACCGGCCAGCTCGGCACGATCTGGATGGCCTTCTTCGCGTTCAACCTGCTCGTGATCAGCTTCGACTTCTCGGAGGTGATCTCGCTGATGATCCTCGCGTTCCTCGGCCTCTTCGTCTTCGCGGGGCTCTACTTCGACTTCCTGCCGTTCGTCGGTGACTTCTTCAGCAGTCTCAAGCTCGCCATGAGCTCGACCTTCTACTTCACGATGTTCGGGCTGTTCACGATCATCTACGTGATCGTCTTCATCAAGACCCGCTTCGACTACTGGGAGTTCCGGCACAACGAGGTGATCCACCGCCGCGGCGTGTTCGCGGACCTGCGCCGCTACAGCACCGAAGACCTGCGCTGGTTCAAGGAGGTCCCGGACGTCCTCGAGCGCATCCTCTGCGGTGCCGGTCGCATGATCCTCACGACGCCGCGCGAGAAGCACCCGATCGTGATCCAGCACGTGCTCGGCATCAACCGGATCGACGAGAAGGTCGCCGACATCCTGGGCGTGAAGCGCGTCGTCATGAAGTAGCGGCTGCGCCGCTACTTCTGCCTCCTCGAATCACCAGCCCGCGCGGATCACTCCGCCTTCATGCTGCCTTCGTACTTCTGGTTGCCGCGACGTAGGCGGCGCTGGATCTTCACGTCGACCAGGTCGCCCGGCTCGACGAACTGCAGGAACATGAGCAGGTCCTCGGTGTTGCGGATCTTCCACTCACCGAGGCCGTAGATCAGGTCGTTCTGACGCAGCTTCATGCGCTCTGCCGGGCCACCCGCGCGGATCGAGGCAACCCGTACGCCGTCGGAGTCACCGGTGTCCTGTGCCGTGAAGCCCAGATGGCGCGCGCTGAGCCGCTCGGTCGGAAGCGGCTTGAGCTCGAGACGGATCGGGCCGCCGCGCAGGAGACGACCGTTGCGCTTCACGAGGAGGCGGATGGGCTTGCCGCTCGGCCGCGCCACCAGCGCCATGCGCAGGTCGTAGAGCGTCGCCGTCGGGCCGTCGTCGATGCCGACGATCACGTCGCCCGAGCGCAAGCCTGAGCGCGCGGCCGGGCCCTTCGGATAGACGTGCTGGACCTCGGCGTCCCCCGTCTTGCCCGCGGCGAACTCGACGCCGAGCCAGTCGCCCGTCACGACGCGACGCTTGAATGCCTTGGCGATCAGGGAACGCACGCGGTCGGCGGGGATCGCGAAGCCGATGCCCTCGGCTCCGAACGCGCGGTTGTAGATGGCGGTGTTGACGCCGATCCAGCGGCCGGTCACGTCGAAGAGTGGACCGCCCGAGTTGCCGGGGTTGATCGCCGCGTCGACCTGCATGAAGTCGTCGAACTCGCGGCCGCCGAGCTCGAGGCTGCGGCCGAGGCCGCTCACGATGCCCGTCGTCACGGTGAAGCCGAGGCGGAACGGGTGGCCCATCGCGATGATCGTCTCGCCCACCTTGAGGTCGTTCGAGCGGCCGAGCGGGATGTAGGGGTACTTCGCCGTCGGGTTCGTGGGATCGGGGAGCAGGCGCAGGATCGCGAGATCGTGCTCGATGTCGATGGCCATCGGCAGTGCCTTGCGCTCGACCGACTCGTTGCCGTTGCCGTTCGAGCCGGGCTTGGGGATCCCCACGAAGATGTTGCTCGCGCGCGAGATCACGTGCGCGTTGGTGATGACGTAGCCGTCCGGATGGAAGATCGCGCCCGACCCCAGACCGCCGTCACGCTCGTAGAGCTTCTCCTGGCGGCTGTGGGTCCAGATGTCGTACCAGGTGCGCTTGACGATGCGGTTCGTGCGGATGCTCACGATCGCGTCGCGGCGCTTCTCCACGACCTGGGTGATGTGGTTGCGCCGCTTCTCGATCTCGCCCTCGGCGGAGGCGGTCGCGGGGGCCCCGATCAGCAGGGCTCCCAGGACCAACAGGCCGGGCAGAAAGGCGGCGACGGCGTGGGTACGCATTCTCATGGCAACGAGAATACGAACCGCAGGCGGGGCTTGATAGGCGACCCGCCCGCGGGAAAGCGGGTGATACCATTCGCGGCCCTCGCCGCGCCCTGGGCTCGACACGATGACTGACGCCCCGCTCCCCCCCTCCGGCACGCCCGATCTCTTCGAGGAGATCGCCCGTCTGCGCGCCGCGGGCGAGCCGGCTGCGCTCGCCACGGTCATCGGCACGCGGGGCAGCACGCCGGGCAAGGAGACGATGCGCCTGCTCGTCACCGCCGGCGGCACGATCCTCGGCACGGTCGGCGGCGGCTGCGTCGAAGCGGACGTCGTCGACGCCGCCATGGACGTCATCGAGTCGGACCAGCCCCAGCGGCTGACGTTCCGCCTGACCGAGAACGCCACCGGCCAGACCGGCCTCATGTGCGGCGGGGAGCTCGAGGTGTTCATCGAGCCGCTCACCACGCCGCAGCTCGTCCTCTTTGGCGCGGGTCACATCAGCAAGGACCTGTGCGACATCGCGGTGCGCGCCGGCTTCCGCGTCACGGTCGTCGACGACCGTGCGAGCTTCGCGAACGCCGAGCGCTTCCCGAACGCGCAGGCGGTGATCGCGGGCGAGAGCTTCGCCGAGTGCTTCGAGCAACTCACGGTGCCGCGCTCGGCGGCATGCGTGGTCGTGACGCGCGGACACGCGTACGACCTCGAGTGCACGGACTACGCACTGCACACCGACGCCGGCTACGTCGGCCTGATCGGCTCGCGCGTCAAGATCCGGAACATCCTCCGTCGCCTCGCCGCGTCGGGGCGACTCGAGGGTCAGGACCTCGACCGGTTGCACGCACCCATCGGCATCGACCTCGGCGGCGGCAGCCACGGCGAGATCGCCGTGGCCATCGTGGCCGAGCTGATCGCGTGGCGCCGCGGCTTCCTCGAAGGCCTGCGGACGAAGCGGATCAGCGCGCAAGAGATGCGCACGGTGACGAGCCGCGTGAAGCTCGAGCCGGCCGACCCCGTCGACGTGCAGGGTGACGAATGAGCAAGGACCCGTCGGAGGGGGCGCCGGCGAAGGCGGAGGACCCGGAGGAGGTCCACGGCGCGGGGCTGCGCGGGCTGATCCGCGATCTCCTGGGCTTCGACCGCGCGGCGCTCGCGATCCTCGTCATGGTGCCCATCGCCATGACGCTGCTCGACTACTACGGCATGCCGTGGCACTGGCCCGAGCAACGCGTGCGCAGACCGATGCACGCCTACGGCGAGATGCGCCCGACACCCGCGCCGCTGGCGCACGTCGTCGCCGACATCCCGATGCCGGGCCCGGAGCCGGTGAAGCACTACGTGTGGTGGGGCATCTGCTGCCTGGTCTTCCTCGTTGGGCTGCCGATGCTCACGGCGTGGATCTTCGCCAAGAAGACGCCTCGTGATCTGGGGTTACGGCTGAAGGGCACGGGCAAGGACGCAAAGACGTACCTGCTGCTGTACCTGATGTTCCTGCCGGTGATCTACCTGGTCTCGCGCGATCCAGCCTTCAAGGAGACGTACCCCTTCTACAAGCCGGATCCGCGCAAGCCGCTCGGCGCGGACTTCCTGATCTTCGAGATCGTGTACTGCAGCCAGTTCTTCGCGGTCGAGTTCTTCTTCCGCGGCTTCATGGTGCTGGGTCTCAAGCGCGCGATCGGCTGGGCGTCGGTGCTCGTGATGCTCGCGCCCTACTGCATGATCCACTACTACAAGCCGATGCCGGAGGCGATGGGCGCCATCGGGGCCGGCTTGGTCCTCGGCGCACTGAGCTGGCGCACCGGGACGATCCTCTACGGCTGGGCGCTCCACTTCGGCGTCGCGCTGTCCATGGACCTACTCGCCCTGCAGGCCTCAGGACGCCTGTAGTTCGCCTCTCCGGGCGGGGCCAGGGCCTGTGCCAGGCCGGGTTGACCCCTCCACGGCACCCCGGTAGGCTGCATTTTCAGGCCTTTACACACCGACCCGTCAGAACCATGACGAGGGGCCACATCCACATGATCCATCGCATCTTCGGGGCCGCCGCTGCGGCCTTTCTTCTTCTCGGTACGGCCCACGCCGCCCACGCAGACGTCATGAAGACGCGCGACGGGCAGTGGTGGCCCAAGCGCATCCAGAAGGACATGGACGGCCAGGACGCGCCCTCCGACGCAGTCCTCAAGAAGAGCGGCCGCAACAACCTCGAGCTCGCCTACGACAATGTCGAGGTCGGGGGCAAGCGCGTGAGCGCGGCGGAAGTCGAGGAGATCTACCCGACCGCGGCCTACGAGAACCTGAGCTTCCGCAACGGCGAGCGTCAGGCGCAGTCACGCTACTGGTCGGAGGCCGCTGCGAACTTCGCGGAAGCCGCCGAGAACCTGAAGGGCGCATCGAAGGAGCTGGCGCTCTACAACCGCGTCGTCTGCCTCGCGCAGACGGGCAACGCTGCCAAGACCTTCGACGCCGCGCAGCAGCTGCTGGACGCGTTCCCGAAGACCTACTACTTCGCGAAGGTCCAGGACATCCGCGCTCGCATCCTGATCAACCGCCGCAACCGCCGCGGTGCCGAGGAGGAGCTCAACAAGGTCATCAACGCGCCCGGCATGAACGCGCGCGACTACTTCGAGGCCAAGCTGGCCATCATCTACCTGTTCAAGTTCAAGCAGGCCGGCAAGGACACGAAGATCTACGCCCAGGCCCGTGCGGACTACGAGCGGGTCGCTCGCGAGATCAAGGCGCGTAGCGCGCAGCAGGTCGCAGCCATCCAGCTGCTCAAGGCCGAGGTCGGCCAGGGCAAGTGCCACGTCTACGAGGGCAGCTTCGAAGAGGCCCTGCCCCACTTCACGCGCGTCATCGACGATGAGCGCAGCCTCCAGGACCAGGGCCTGCTGGCCCAGGCGTACACGGGGCGTGGCGACGTGCGCTACGCCAAGATCAAGAAGGAGCTGGCCGCGGGCAACGTCCCCGAGGATCAGCTGCCCCGGATCATCGCGGCGCTGACCGATGCGGCGCTCGACTACGTCCGCGTGTCGAAGTTCTACGTCGAGAGCGCGGGCGACGACCTCTACCCGGCGACGGTCGGTGCCGCGCGCGTCTGGGCGACGCACTTCACGCTCACCGGTGAGAAGGACTGCGTGCTGGCCAAGCGCGCCGCGAAGTACTTCTTCGCCGCACACAAGCTCCTGAAGCGCGGCGAGACCCGCCGCCTGCTCACGAGCGAGGTCAAGCGCTTCCTCGCCAAGCGCGACGAGGCCTGCAAGGTTCCGTAGGCAGCTGCCTCGTAGCACACGCGCATGAAGGCCGAGGTCTGGCTCAACCACCACCCGATCGCCAGGCTGATCTGGAAACCGAGCTACGAGCTCGTCTACCAGTGCCTCAAGGTGGCGGCGATGCTGATGTTCGGCCTGCCGTGGCGCGTGCGCCGCGTCGGACGCCGCGCGCATGTACCCAAGGGCGGCGTGGTGCTCTGCCCGAACCACTCGAGCTACCTCGATCCTGCCTTCGTGCAGATGTGCGTGCGCCGCCGACTCGTCTTCGTCATGACGGAGAACTTCTACGAACTGAAGCGCTGGCGCTGGTTCTTCCGACTGGTCGCGGCCGTCTCGATCGGTCGCGGC
>JASJDY010000189.1 GCA_030065025.1 Planctomycetota bacterium | reverse complement strand
CGAGGGACCGCCACCGCTCCGGGAAGGAGAGGAGCCGGCAGCGGAGAGTCCGTGGGCGTGGGCTTACGGACCTGACCTTACCTCCGCGAACTCCGCCGCGCCCACGCTGCCGGCCGCCTACGCCGAAGCGATGCGTTCCGGCGAGGCGCACGTCGGCGGCACGTTCCGCCACCGCGGCTGGGACGGTTACGAGGTCCTCGTGCGCATGACCTGGGACACGGGCCCGTGCGCGTTCGTTCTGCTGCGTAGCTACGGCAAGCGGCTGCCTGGTTTGAGCCGGGACCTGCTGTGGGCGGGCGTCGTGCTGTGCGGCGTGCTGCTGCTCGCTGTGCTCTTCGCCGCCGGGCCGCTCGTCCGCCGCGTCCGGCGCTTGGAAGAGGAGGTACGGCAGGCGGCGGCCGAGCGGTACGCGCGGCCGATCGAGGTCACGGGCGACGACGAGATCAGCGCGTTGGCCGGTGCGTTCAACGACGCGGGCACGCAGCTCCGCGCGCACCTCGAAACGATCGAGGAACGCGAGAAGTCACTGCGCCGTTTCGTCGCCAACACGACCCATGACGTGATGATCCCGCTCACGGTGTTGCAGGGGGATCTCAGCCGCATCCGCAACGACCTCGATGCGGATCGGCCCGTGGATCGTGAGAACGTCGTGCAGGCGTTGGAGGAGGCCCACTACATGGGCTCCCTCATGCACAACCTCAGCGCCGTGTCGAAGCTCGAGGGCGGCGGCTACACCGTGCGCACCGATCCGGTCGACCTCAACGCCCTTGTCTCGCGCGCGGCGGGACGCCACCTGCCGATGGCGAACGCGCGGGGCATCCAGCTCGAGTACGGCGTGCCCGAGGAGACGCTCGAGACCATCGGCGATGTCACGCTGCTCGAGCAGGCGGTGAGCAATCTGATCCACAACGCGGTGCGGTACAACGAGCACGGCGGCCACGTCGCGGTAATCCTCGAGACGCCTTCGGGTACGCCGGAGCGGTTCTTCCTCACGGTCGTGGACGACGGGCCGGGCATTCCGGATGAGGAGCTGGCGCGTCTACCGGAGCGTCGTTTCCGCGGCGAGATGGCGCGGCAGCGTCATCCGGGCGGGCTCGGTCTCGGTCTGCACATCGCGCGCGACGTCGCGCGCCGGCATGGGTTCGCGCTGTCGTTCCGGCGGTCGTCGTACGACGGCCTCGAGGTGGAGTTGTCGGGCCCTGTGCGAGTTGGGTGAGGTTCGCTCGCGAGCGCGTTCCCACGTGGATTTGCGCCCAATTGCGGGCCATCTACACGTGAAAGGAGCCGCCGGCGCAACTCGGCACCCGCTGCCGTGGTATCAGTTGGCTGGCCCCGTAGGAGAGATCCGCCATGAAGCTTCTGCCCATCCTGCTCATCAACGCTGTCCTCGTGGGCGGCGGCATCGTCATCTACGACCAGCTCCGCGATGAGGGGCCGGCCACGAGCTACGAGGCATCCGGCGTCGATCCCGTCGAGGTCCAGAACCTGCGCGACCGCATCGCCGCGCTCGAGGGCCGCACGCCCGGCCTCAAGGCGACCGGCATCGACAGCAACCTCCTGGCCCGTCTCGAGAAGCTCGAGGGCCGGCTTGCTTCCCGCGAGCCCATGCGCAGCAGCGCGCCCGATCAGCCCTCCTCCAGTGGCAGCACCGACGGCGGCATGGCCATGCCCGAGCTGGCCGAGGGCGAGGAGCCCGCGCGCGAGGACGTGCAGCGCTTCCGCCGCATGATGGAAGCCGCCGAGCAGCTCCGTCGCGAGGAGCGCGAGCGTGAGCGCCTGCTCGCCTCGCTGAAGGACCTCGAGATCACGCTTTCCGAGAAGCAGACCGATCAGCTGATGACGGCGACGCGCGACTACCGCCGCAAGATCGGCGAGATGTGGCGCACCGCGTTTTCCGGCGCGCGCGGTCCGGACGGTGATCGCGAAGCCGCACGCGAGAAGGCACGTCAGGGCATGGAGTCGCTGCGCGAGGACTTCGCGGTGACGATCAACAAGTTCATCCCGTCGGGGGATGCGCAGAAGATCGTCGAGAACATCGGCCGTGTCGGCGGCCGCGGCTTCGGCGGCATGGGGCGTCGCGGGCGGTAGGTCTTCCGACCGGAGGAACCGCCAAGGCGCCAAGAACGCCAAGCACGATCCGGCAGAGCACGCACGCGACGATGCAGTGCGCCGGAGATGAAACCGCAGAGGACGCAGAGACCTCAGAGGTGGGAAGTCCGGTCTGATGCCTTCGAGTCGAGTCGTGGCTCGGCAATCGCCGCGTGGTGCATAGACCAGCAGCATCCACTTGCCGATCTCTGCGTCCTCTGCGACCTCTGCGGTTCATCACTCTTCGAGCGTCGGGGTGCCGACCGCTATCGGTGAGCTGACGCGCGGTACAGCCTTGGCGCTCTTGGCGTCTTGGCGGTTCCTCTTCTCACAGCAGCGGCGCCAGCAAGCGCGCCATGCCTTCGCCCACGCGGCGCATACGACCCCGCTCCTCGTAGCGCGCCGGCGTCAGCTCCTCGCTGCGTGAGAGCAGGGAGTCGAAGCGCTCCGTCATGGCGCCCACGTCCCCGGCGCTCGTGAAGAGACCCGCCACCTCGAAGTTCAGCTGCAGGCTGCGGTTGTCGAGATTGGCCGATCCCAACACCGCCAGGCCGTCGTCCGCGATCACGAGCTTCCCGTGCATCATCCCCGGCGCGTAGCGGTGGATGCGGACGCCCGCCGCCAGCAGCTCGTCGAAGTAGTAGCTGCCGGCCAGCTCGGCGAGGAAGTTGTCCGGTGGCCAGCTCTGGGTGATGAGATCCACCTCGACGCCCGACCGTGCAGCCGTCGCGAGCGCGTCCCGCAGAGCCAGGTCGGGGACGACGTAGGGCGAAGCGATGCGCAGTCGCGAGCGCGCCCGCACGAAAGCATGCAGGAAGACCTCGCGGATCGCGTTCACCTCGCGGTCCGGGCCCCCCGTGACCATCTGGACGCAGCTCGCCCCCGCATCGCTCGACGGCGGGAAGTAGGCGGGCCCCTCGAGCAGCTTGCCCGCCGCGAAGTCCCAGTCCTCGACGAACACACGCTGTGCATCCGCGACGGCAGGGCCGCGCACCTCGACCTGGAGATCGCACCAGTCCCGGCCCGGCTTGCGGTGTCCGAGGTACTCCTCGCCCACGTTCAGGCCACCGAAGAACGCGACCTCGCCGTCGCAGACGAGGAGCTTGCGGTGATTGCGGAGGTTCGGCACGAAGCGCTTGCCGAACGGCCACACGGGGAGGAACACCGCGCCCTCGCCGCCCGCCTTGCGCAGCTTGCGCAGCAGTCTCCAGCGCGCGAGCGTGCCGATGTAGTCGACGCACAGGCGGACCTCGACACCGGCCTGGGCCTTCTCCACCAGCAGGTCCAGGAGCCGTCGCCCCAGCCGGTCGTTGCGGAAGATGTACATCTCGATGTGCACGTGGTGCTGCGCCGCGCGCACGGCGTCGAACATGCGGACGAACGCCGCCTTGCCCTGCTCGAGCAGCGTGACCGCGTTGCCGTCGACAGGCGGCGCCTCCTCGAGCCGCTCCAGCGAGGCACGTAGCGGCAGCCAGCGCTCGTCGCGTTCGTCCACGGGGGCCGCGGCGCTGCGGGGCGCCATGCGTCCGGAGAACGACTCGCGGTGCCGCACCTTCCGCCTCAGCCTGCGTGGCAGACGCGTCAGTCCGAAGGTGAGGAACAGGATCGGACCGAGGATGGGCAGCAGCACGACGGCGAGCGACCAGCCGAGTGCGGCGGACGCCTCGCGCTTGCGTGCGAGCACGAGCAGCACCATGCAGATGTCGAAGACGAGGAAGAGCAGACCCCAGAGGCTTCCGAAGATCTGGTCGATCATGGATGCAGCGTGCCTTCCCGGTCCTCGTGACCGCTCACGTCACGGTACCCGGGGGAGGCGTCGTGACAGGACTATGGAGGCCTGTAGGGGCATCCCGAGGTCGAGGGAACCGAGGCCGAGTGGTTGCCCGGCCCGTGCATGCTCCCTGGGACCTATCGACTCGAGCACCTCGGATTGGCAATCGGGCAGGCCACGAAGCCGAGACGGGTCGGGCAACCACTCACCCTCGCTGCGCGAGGGATCGGGATGCCCCTACACGCTCTTGGCGAGGGGCAGCTCGAGACGGAAGGATGCGCCGCCCTCCGCCTCCTCCACGATCACCGCGCCGTCCATGGCCTCCATCGCCCGGCGCACCTCCGCCAGGCCGAGTCCCGTGCCCGCCGGCTTCGTCGTGTAGAAGGGCTTGAAGATCTCCTGCCGCTTCTCCGGCGGGATGCCCGGACCCTCATCGCTCACACGCAGGAACGCGCGCCGCGAGTCGGCCGTCAACTCGATCCGGATGCGCCCGCGTCCTCCCTGGGCCTGCGCGGCATTGAGCAGGAGGTTCGTGAGGGACTGGAGCAGCGGCCCCTCCAGCGCGAGCGCCACCACGGGTCCCGGCGGGACCGCGATGTCCATGTCGATGTGCTGGAAGCGCGGATCCAGCGTCAGCGTCGACACCGCCGAGGCGATCACGGGCTCGAGCTCGACGTCCTCCGTCGGCGCCGTGATCGGGCGGGCGAGGTTGAGCGTCTTCTCCAGCAAGCGCGAGAGCTGCTTCAGGCGATCGCGCGCCATCTCGAGGATCTCGGCCCGGTCGATCGGATCCTCCTCCGTCTCGAGGAGGTCGAGCGCGCCGGCGAGCGAGGCGACGGGGTTGCGGATCTCGTGGGTGAGCGTCGCGGCCATCTGGCCGAGCTCGGCGAGCGACTGTCGGTTGCGTGCAGCCGGCGACTGGAGCGTCGGCGCCTGGAGGAAGCAGACGATCCGGCGACCGCGGCGATCGGTCCACCAGGCCGTCGTGCTCGGGGAGCCGGCGACCTCGCCCGGGCGGATGCCCTCGCTGTCCTCGCGGATGGCCTCGCGCAGCGCGCCGGCGATCGGCAGGTCACCAAGAGCGAGCTCCCGCACATCCGACGGCAGATCCAGCACCGCCCGCGCTTCGGGGTTGGCGGCGTCGACCCGGTTCTTGCCGATGTCGAGCAGCAGCCACGCGTGGGGCGCGCGCGACAGGTCGGGCGGCGCGTCCTCGCTCGCCGAAGCGCGGCTCTCGACCGCATCGCCGCGTTCGAGGACCTGGAGCAGGAGGCCGACGTCCAGCGGGGCACGCCACACGGCCGTACCGTTCTCCGCGAGGGCGCGCCGCAACGCGTCGGCAGGCTGCTGGTCGCTGAGGCGCCCCGCGGTGCGGCGCAGGATCAGCGTGGCCCCCTCGGTCTCCTCTGCCGGCGCCGTGTCGGTCTGGATCAGCAGGTCGCAGTCGCCCCCGTGCGCGAGCTGCGTCGCCTCGTGCCCCTTGGCACGGAGGAGATCGATCAGAGCCCGCGCGAGCATCGGGTCGGGTAGATGGACGCAGATCCTCACGCGCCCAAGGCTACTACCTCACGGAGCACGAGCCGCACGCCGGCTCCACCGGACGTCGCGTTGAACAGCTCGATGCTGCCCTGGTGCAGCTCGGCGACCAGCTCGCAGAAGGAGAGTCCGAGACCGCTGCCCAGCGCGTAGATGTCCTTGAACTCGCGGATCGTCGCGTCCCAGCCCGGGCCCTGGTCCGTTACCTCGACGATGACGCCCTTCTCCTCGCCCTGGTGCACCCGCACGTGGATCACCCCGCCAGGTGCATGTCGCATGGCGTTCTGCGCGAGCTCCTCGACGGCGAGACGCACCGCCTGCCCGACGATCTCGGCCTCCAGACCGGGCGGCTCGACGGAGAGGCTCAGGCGCGTGTTCGCGTCGACGCTGACGTCAGCGAGCGCGGCGCGGCACACCTCGGCGAGACGCACGCGCCCCGGCGCCATCCCGTTCACCTTGGCCTGCACCTGCATACGCTGGTCGTGGCGCGCGAGACCACGGAGCACATCTTTGAGCTTGGCGAGGTACTCGCGCCGCTCCGGCTCGCTCGTGTCGGCGAGCTCGGCATAGCAGAGCGCTGCATCGACGCGGTCGTAGAGCGTCTGCGCCAGCCGACGTGCCGCCCGCTGCGCGTAGACCATGCGGTCCTTCTGCCTCGAGGCGACGCGCTCGCTGCGGCGGTAGGCCATCAGCATCAGCGAGAGCTCCATGTCGAGGGCACGTGCCACGACGCTGGAGATCTCACGGGCCTC
>JASJDY010000188.1 GCA_030065025.1 Planctomycetota bacterium | reverse complement strand
CTCAGCTCCACCATCTTCTCTTGGGCGGGTTGGCGCGCCACTGCCCTGTTCCGGTCGCCCAGGTCGCTGCTCGACGACGATTGGTGCTTGTACCGGAGAGCATCGTCCGCGCGCCACCCGCCGATGTCCTCAGGCGCCGCCCATTGCCGCAGCAGGTACGCGCCAGCCAGACCCGCCTGCCGGCTCTGACTGCTGCGGCAACCACCTATCGGCACGGCCTCCGCTCCGCTACGGCCGAACCGGCGCCTGATGCCCACGATGCCCCAGGCCGTTGAGACGCCTCCGCTCTCCAACACCTGCACCCGCTGCGCGGGTGCCCTCGATTCGCCGCCTGTCGAACGAAGGGGCTGGTCGTGCATAGGCCAGCGAATCCGCGCGCGGAGCCGGCGGAGCGCGCATCGATGCTCGAATTTGGAATGACGGGGCCCCGCGCGACACGGAGCCCGGAGCGAAGCGAGGGGCGACTGTCGCGGTGGGGCGTAGGGGCGCCTGGGAGTCCTTCGCGCAGCGAAGGGCGAATCTGCGCCCGGCCCGTTGATGCTCCCTGGGACCGTGCGATGCAGGTGCGAGCACAGGCAACGTCGTGGCCGTGACTGTGCCGTGAAGGGCATCGAACACACCCACGCCCTCGCCCACGCGAACAACCCCTCTGGGACCCAAGCGTGCTACGTTCACACACGTTCTTTCACCATCCATCACGACGGGAGGGTCCAAGGCGGCACGCGCACGCGCGCCGCCGGGAAGAGGGGTGCAAAGCCCCCGCGGGACCGCCGCTGTAACCGGGGACGAACTCCGCAAGCATGCCACTGCCACGCACCGGGAGGCGCGGGCGGGAAGGCGCGGAGCAAGGACGATCCGGGAGCCAGAAGACAGCCCTCACGTCAGGCCCAGGCTCCCCCACCAGGGAGCCCTGTCACTCCGGACCCGAGTGACGCGGCACGCGGCAGGCCACGCCTCCGCAGCCCGTCCGCGCGGAGCACCCCACTCCGCCATCCGGGGGAAGGCGTGTCCATGCGACCGATCTTCTCTCACGCCCGCCTCCTCCCAGGCGCCCTCTGCACGCTCCTCTTGCTGCTCGCCGCCTGCGGTGGCGGCGGCGGCGGCGACGCCTTCGAGGAGCCCTTCCCGATCCCCGACACCGGCGGCGGCTCCGGCGGTGGCCGGCCCACCCCGCCCCCCGCGCCTCCGCAGTCACCCGTGTGGAACGCGAACGCGGCGACCTACGGACGCACGGCACTGTTCGGCTCCTTCGCGAGCGATCTCGTGCGGCACGGCGACACGCTGTTCACGGTCGACGCCGACGCCGTCGAGCTCACGGGCGCCCGGATCCTCGCCTACGACGTCTCGGGTCCCACACCCGTGCCCTCCACACGCTTTGCGACCACGACGATCACCGGCGCGAACCTCAGCAACTCGAACGGCCAGGCCGTCGATCCCACGAATCCGATCGGCTTCGGCTTCTTCCTCAACGACCTGCTGATCGTGAGCGACACGCTCGGCTTCGTCCTCGTCAATGCCGGCGGCACGGACACCGAGCCCGCCCTCTGCAACGTCGTGGCGTTCAACCCGACGACCGGTCAGGTGCTCCAGGCACTGGACATAGCCAAGCCCTACATCAGCGTCAACGCGCTCCTCGACTCCACGGGCGCGCCGGTGCCGGGCAACGCCTTCCGCCAGGCCGGCGCCGAGGGGCTGGCGTACGCCGACGACGGCCCCACCGGCGGACGCCTCTTCGTCGCGATGAGCAACCTCGTGTTCGGGGCGCCCAGCTTCGGGGCAACCAAGCTGCCGGGCACGGTCCAGGTGCTCGACGTGAGCGCCGGCAGCGCGACGCCGCTCTCGTTCGCGACCGCCGACGGCATCCGCCCCTTCATCATTCCGACCCAGGGCTACAACCCCGTCGCCCTCGAGACCGTCCGCGTACCGACTGCTACGGGGTCGGCCGTGTACCGCCTGCTCGTGACCGTGGCCGGCACGACCGGCTTCGATGCGAACTTCAACCTCGTGCCGCTCACGCCTTCGGCCGTCGAGGCGTACGACGCCTCGACCGGCGCGCTCCAGGGCACCTTCCGGCTCGGCCTCACGGGCCTCGCCGCCATCCGTCCCGCGATCGGCGCGGACGCCGCGGGGCACCGCGTCGGCTTCTACCCGTCTTCCACGACCGGTGAGGTCTACCTGCTCCGCCTCGACGGCCTGTACCAGCAGCCCATCGACAGCTCGAAGCTGAGCGTCCTGCGCGGCCCGTTCAACGGCATCCCGATCACCGCCGCCCAGGCGGGCGGCCCGGGCGGCAACATCACGGGTGTGGGACTCTCCCCCGACGGGCGCACGCTGGCGGTCAGCGGCTTCGGCGACCTGTTCGCCTCTCCCGCCGTGCCGG
Organism: Planctomycetota bacterium; assembly: GCA_030065025.1. GTDB lineage: Bacteria > Planctomycetota > PLA2 > PLA2 > JAEUHO01 > JAHEIK01. The sequence goes on along the minus strand of JASJDY010000188.1, from coordinate 3,789 downwards.
GCCAGCTGTTCCTGCTCTCCCTGCCGGCCGACCTCGTCACGGGCTCTGGCTTCGGCGCGAGCTTCACGCCCGGCAGCACCCAGTTCGCGACAGCGCCCGGCCGGACGCTGGGCCACGTGGTGCTCGTCCCCAACGCGGGCGACCGCCCCGACGTGTACGTGAACGTCAGCGGCACGCTCGACTCGTCCTTCCTCGGAAGCGGCTCTGCGTCACTGGGCTCGCTGCGCACGTTCGGGCTCATCAAGTAGGCGAGGCTCCCCGGCGGGTACCATGCCCGCGTGCCGACTGATCGACCGTCCCTGATCCGCGTCTTCGCCGTAGCGACTCTCTCGTGGCTGATCGCCGTGAGCGTCGTGACCGTACCGGGGCTGCTGAGCGCAGCCGAGGAGCCGGGCGACCCGCGCGGACCCTTCGAAAACATCCACGTCATCGACTTCGACGGCGACATCGAAGCGCTGATGCTGGCGTACGTCACGCGGCGCGTCGACACCGCGAAGGAGGACGGCGCCGACTGCATCGTCCTGCGCGTCGACTCGCCGGGCGGCACCGTGTTCCACGGCAAGAAGATCGGGGACATGCTGCTGGACATCCCGGACGAGATCCACGTCGTCGCCTGGGTCCCCCAGCTGGCGCTCAGCGGCGCTGCGTTCATCTCTCTCGCCTGTGACGAGGTCATCATGAAGGCTGCCGCCTCCCTCGGCGACAGCCAGCCCATCGTGCAGGGCGAAGGCGGCAAGCCCGAGCCCGTGGGCGAGAAGTTCGAGAGCCCGCTCCGTGCCTGGTTCCGCGCCTACGCCGAGGAGAACGGCTATCCCGCTGCTCTGGCCGAGGCCATGGTCACGGCCGACATCGAGGTCATCCGCGTCCGCTCCAAGAAGGACGAGAGTCTGCACTTCCTGCGCGGCACGGACTTCCGCAACGCGAACGACGACGCCGAGCTGGTCCCGGGGCACGCCAAGAGCGAGCTCGTCCAGGACGGCCCCGCCGTGGTGCGCAAGGGTGAGCTCCTGACGATGACCGGTCAGCAGGCGCTCGAGTACGGCTTCATCAAGCGCCGCTTCGACGGCGGCCTGCCGACCGACGAGGACCAGGTCCTCGCGGCGCTCAAGGCACCCGGCGCGCGCGTCACGTTCACGAAGATGTCCTTCTCCGAGAAGGCGAGCAAGTGGCTGCTTCAGGTCGCCGGCATCCTCTCGGCCATCGTCGCGCTCGCCATCCTGCTCTTCGTCTGGCAGGGACCCGGCATCATGACGGTCGTCGGGGGCATCGCCCTCGTGCTCGTGGTGCTCATCAACCTGACCGCCGAGCAGTTACACGGTTTCCCGATCTTCCTGATCCTGCTCGGCGTGGGACTGCTCGCCGCCGAGGTGTTCATCATCCCCGGCTTCGGCGTCGCCGGCATCCTCGGGATGGCGTCGCTGGCGGTGGGCTTCCTGTTCCTCGCGACGGGCTCGACGCTCGGCGACACGGGTGCCATCGACAAGGACGCGATCCTCGACTTCGGCCTCCAGTTCGTCTTCACGGCGATCGTCGGGTTCACGTTACTGCTCCTGATGTCGCGCTTCTTCCCCCGCGTCGGCCCGGCCAGCCGCATGATCCTGCAGCCCTCGGGCGCCCCGGCGATGGCCGAGGGGCCGGCTGCCGCCGACGCTCCCGCACTGGGAGCGCGCGGTACGGCGACCACGGCCCTGCGCCCGGCCGGCACGGCGGAGTTCGACGGCTCGCTCGTGGACGTGGTGAGCGACGGCACCTTCATCGACGCGGGTGCGACGGTCCAGGTGGTCGCCGTCGAAGGCGACCGCGTCACCGTGGCGGAGGCGTAGGCGTGCTGACGGCCATCATCCTCTTGCTCGTCTCGCTGGGCTTCGTCCTCGCGGAGGTCTTCTTCCCGAGCCTCGGCCTGCTCGGCCTGATCGCCGGCGTGTGCATCATCTTCGCGACGATCCTGGCGTTCGAGCAGGGCCAGGCGATCGGCTGGGCCTTCATCGCCGCCGAGGTCGTGTTGGTGCCCTCCGTCGTCTGGGGCGGTTTCAAACTGCTGCCGCACCTGCCGTTCGGTCGCCGCATGATCCTCCAGGGCCCCGCCACGGACCCGGGCGCCGGCATCCCCGAGCATGACCACCTCGAGGGCAGCACCGGAATCGCACTGACGGATCTGCGACCTGCGGGCCTCGCGCGCATCGGGGAAGAGCGGCTGAGCGTCGTCTCCCTGGGCGGCCTCATCGAACAAGACACACCCATCGTCGTCGTGGCGGTCGAGGGCGCGGAGATCCGCGTCCGCCCCCAGGACGAGGCCGGGTCTGCGTCCTAGACCCTGGAGAAGGACATGATCTCCCCCATCACCGCGCTGCTGGCGACGTTCCTCGCCGAGATCGAGGTCACGACCGTGCTGCTGGTCGTCGGCCTGCTGATCGTCTTCGTCCTGCTCGTGATCTTCCTGAAGTTCTTCAAGCTCTGGATCCAGAGCTACTTCAGCAACGCCGACATCAGCCTCTTCGAGCTGGTCGGTATGTGGCTCCGGAAGGTCAACGCCACGGAGATCGTGCAGAGCAAGATCGCGCTCGTGCAGGCCAACCTGCCCGTGGAGACGAAGGACCTCGAGGCCCACTACCTGGCCGGCGGCAACGTCGAGCCGGTGGCGCGCTCGCTGATCGCCGCGGACCGCGCTCGCATCCCGCTCGACTTCAAGACGGCCGCGGGCATCGACCTCGCCGGCCGCGACGTGCTCGACGCCATCCAGACGAGCGTCATCCCGAAGGTCATCGACTGCCCCGACCCGCGCAAGGACAAGCGCGAGGTCGCAGCCGTGGCCAAGGACGGCATCCAGGTGCTGGCGCGCGCCCGCGTGACGGTGCGCACGAACCTGAAGCAGCTCGTCGGCGGCGCGCAGGAAGAGACGATCATCGCCCGCGTGGGCGAGGGCATCGTGAGCACGATCGGCTCGTCCGAGACCCACATGAGCGTCCTCGAGAACCCGGACCGGATCAGCAAGACGGTGCTCTCCAAGGCGCTCGACGCCGGCACGGCCTTCTCCATCCTGTCCATCGACATCGCGGACGTGGACATCGGTCAGAACATCGGTGCCCGCCTGCAGGCCGACCAGGCCGAAGCCGACAAGCGCGTGGCCCAGGCCAAGGCCGAGAAGCGCCGCGCGCTGGCTGTGGCGCAGGAGCAGGAGAACCGTGCCAAGGTCGTCGAGAACGAGGCGCTCGTGACGCTCGCCCAGGCCGAGGTGCCCAAGGCCATGGCCCAGGCGCTGCGCGAGGGCAAGCTCGGCGTGATGGACTACTTCAACCTGAAGAACATCGAAGCCGACACGGACATGCGCAAGAGCCTCGGCGACGGCGGTCCCGCCGGCGACGACGCGCCCATCGAGTAATCCGGAACCACCTCGGAGGACACCCGCGTGGGTGAGCTGCTTGCCAACCTCGTCTTCATCGCGATCGCGCTACTCGCGTGGGTCCTGAAGGCGGCCATGGAGCGCAAGGAGCAGAAGCAGGCCGAGCAGCGCAGTGGCCCCCGAGGCGGCGGCGCCGGTCCCGTCCCCGACAGCGGTCTGCCCAGCGAGGTCGACGTCGTCTACGGACGACGCAAGCTGCCGGAGATGCTGACGGCGCCGCCGGCGCCGGTGTCGAGTCAGACGCCGGAGCCGTCGCTCGCCTCCGGTGGGCTCGAAGAGCGGCCGCTCACCATGGGCGGCCTGCCGAGCGCGGGCCTCTCGACGGGCTTCGATCGGCCGGCCCGCAGGAGGCGACGCGCTGCGCCGGCTGCCGGCGGAGCCGACGTGCC
>JASJDY010000202.1 GCA_030065025.1 Planctomycetota bacterium | reverse complement strand
TACGGCGCCCTTCAAGTGGACGGGCAAGAACCCCACCCTGAAGCGGCAGTGCGGTCCGCGCTTCGCGATGGTGCTCACGCGCGCCGATCCGATGGTGGGGCGGGAGCTCGACGATCTCGTCGCGTACATGCGGCAGATCCCGACCACGCCGCCGGATCCGAACGCGGGTCTCGTTGCCGGCGTACCCACGGGCGGCGCCGCACGCGGCAAGGCCATCTTCGAGCGGGCGGTGATGAAGGACGGCACGCCGATTCCCGCGTCGGGCCGCTGCATCACGTGCCATCCGCCGCCCAACTACGGCTCGCGACTCGTGTCGGACGTCGGCACGCGCGGCCCCCGCGACCGCACCGGCCGCTTCGATACGCCGCACCTCACCGGCGTCGGCAGCAAGGCGCCGTACCTGCACGACGGCCGCGCGCGCACGCTCGAGGAGATCTGGACCCTGCCCGGCGTCGGCGACAAGCACGGCGTGGTGAGCGACCTCACGAAGGCCGACCTCAGCGATCTGGTCGAGTTCCTGAAGGGGCTCTGAGATGCGCGGCCGCACGCTCCCGCTGATCGCGCTTGCCGTGCTGCTCATGGCGCCTTGGACCGCCGCCGAGGAGTCCACGGCGCTGCCGCGCTACGGAGCCTTCGAGACGTTCACGACGCGGGACGGCCTGCCGTCGGATCGTGTGACGACCGTCTTCACGCACGGCGGACGGGTATGGGCGGGCACCGACCGGGGTCTCGCAGTCCGCGAAGACGGCCGCTGGCGCACGCTCGGCGTGAAGGACGGCCTCGCGCACGAGCACGTCACCTCGATCACGCGTGAGCCGATCTCGGGCGACCTGTTCGTGGGCACGCTCGGTGGCCTCAGCCGCATCACGGCGAATCGCATCCGCACCTTCACCCACCGCACCAGCGGCTTGCTCAACGACGTCGTGCACCACGTCGTCGCGACGGACGGCCTCGTGTACGCCGCGACGGCCATCGGCGTGAGCGTGCACGACGTGCGCGCGGGGACGTGGGGCTTCTTCGATCCGAGTACGACGAGCATGCGCGAGCCGTTCACGCAGGCTGTGGCACTCGCGGGCGAGCGGCTCTGGATCGGCGTGGGCGGCGACGGGCTCGCCGTGCGCGCGGCCGACGGCGCGTGGACGAGCCACCGCGATCCGGACGGCGACGCGGGCAGCGACGCGGTCGCGGACGACGGCCCGATCCACGACGCCACGACCTTCGTCGCCTGCGACGGCGACCTGATCTGGCAAGCCACGCCGGTCGGGCTCTCGCGCTTCGATGGCACGAGCTGGCGGACCTGGACCGCCGCCGAGGCGGGCCTGCCGAGCGACCGCATCCACCACGTCGTGGCGCAGGGCGGCATCGCCTGGCTCGCGACCGACCAGGGTCTTGGCGTGTTCGACGGCACGACGTGCGTCACGTACCGCCCCGGCGCGGCGTCGACGGGCCCGGCGCACGACGAGATCCTGTGGGTTCACGTCGACGGCGACGACCTCTGGCTCGCGACGGGCGCAGGTTTGAGCCACGCGAGACGCACAGGGAACGCCGAGTCGCGTGCGCCCGCCCCCGCGGTGAAGCGGGAGCTGCCCGAACGGCGCTTCTTCACGGAGCCGCTTCGCTACCGGGGGCCGGCGGGGCCGGAGTTGACGGCTACCGAAGTACGCATCGGGCTGCTCCTGCCGGCGGAAGGCCCGGACGCAGGTCCAGGTCGCGACACGCTTCGCGGCGCGACGCTGGCCCTGGAGGAGGCCAACGCGCACGAGCGGTGGCGGGCCGGCCTCACGTTCCAGCTCGTGACCGCCGAGGAAGCGCAGGACTGGAGCGAGGGGGCCAACGCCGCCGTCGAGCTCGTCACGCGTCAGGAGGCCCTCGTGTTGCTCGGCGCCGTCTCGGACGACGCATCGCACACCGTGCTGCGCGTGTTGGACAAGCTGCGCGTGGCCTTGGTGAATACCATCGGCACCGATCCCACGCTGACGACGCAGGGGAGCCCGTGGCTGCTGCGCCTCGGCCCGGACGCCGACGAGGCGGCCCGCGCGCTCGCCCGGCGCCTGAAGCAGGACCGACGAGGGCACGTGGCACTCCGGCACAGCCGCGACCGATTCGGCCGTGTCGGCGCGGCGGCCTTCCGCCGCGCAGCGGAGGCGGCAGATCTCGGGCTGACGGAGTCCGAGAGCCAGGCCGACGCGATCGTGGCCTGGAGCCGCGACGCCGGCGGCAAGACAGGCAAACCGCTCTACGGTCCCGGGCGCCTACGCACCAAGGGCGCCACGGTCGCGTGGCCGGTCTCGGAGGACCCGAAGGCCTGGCGCGCGTTCGAGCGCGCCTACCGTGCACGCTTCGGTGAGGCACCCTCACTTGCGGCGGGCTATGCCCATGACGCGGCGCGCATGGTGATCGACGCGGTGCGCACGGGCGGTCGCAACCGGGTGCAGATACGTGCGTCTCTATCCGCAGTTCGCGAGCGCAAGAGCGTCACCGGTTCCTTACGTTTGGACACTACGCTCGATCGCATCGTGAACATGGCGACCCGGCGCGTTCCGTAGACGTATCACCGCGTACACCACCTGCCGTAGCCGAGCGGCAACACGCTCTTCGAAGACCTGAGTACGGTTCCGCAGAACGGCCCGAAAGCGTCGCGTCAGAGGCACGCAATCGCAAGGCACGGTGCTTGCCAAGGAAGCGGGCAACCGGGAGGTTGTGATGCCGCGTCGCAAGCACGTGTTCGGGGTTCTCTTCGCGTTCGCTCTTCTCTTCTTCGCTGCGGATTCCTACGCACAAGACGATCCGCCGGTCGAGCCGCCGCCGCCGGATGCGGCGCCCGTCGACGTGCCGATCGAGAGGGCCGGCGACCTGCCGGAGGTGGTGGTCACGGCGACGCGCGTGCTGACGCCGGAGCAGATCGTGCCGCGCGCGATGACCGTCGTGGACTCCAAGCGCATCCTGCGCCGCGGCGTCACCAGCGCCATCGACTCGCTGGACGACCGCATCGGCGTGTGGATCGAGAAGCGCACGATGCACACCTCGGATCCCGTAATCCGCGGGCTCTCGGGAACGAACATCCTCACCCTCGTCGACGGCAACACGCTCTCGACCTTCTGGGGCGAGGGCGGCTTCGCCGGCGACGACATGTACGGCAAGGTCGATCCGGACATGCTCGAGCGCATCGAGGTCGTGCGCGGGCCGTCCTCCGTGCTCTACGGCTCCAACGCCCTCGGCGGCGTCATCAACTTCATCACGAAGGTCTCGCCCTTCGACTACACGGACGGCTGCGTGCGGACCGGCGGGCGGATGCGTGTGCTGGCCGCGTCCAACCCCGAGTATCTGCGCCTGCACGGCGAGTACTTCGGCGCGACCCACGACCTGCGCTGGCTCATCGGCGGCACGCACTGGAACTCGGCGAGCGTCGAGGACGGCGGCGGTCAGTTCCAGGCCCCGACGCGGGGCCACGGCTACTTCGGCAACGCGCGCATCGCGTGGAAGCCCATGCCGCGCGTGGAGCTCGACTTCAGCCTGCAGCACACGCACAACCCGGAGGTCTACCGCTACTACCGCCCGACGCAGGACAACGAGAACTTCCGCACGGCGGTGGCGCTGACGACGAGCTTCGACCTCGCCGGGCGCAGCACGATCGCCGATCACGTCCGCGTCTCGCTCTACTACCAGGACAAGGAAGACCGCCGCCGCTTCTTTGATGCTGCAGGCGCTTTGCAGCGTACGGGCGTCGCGAAGTGGAAGACGTTCCACGGCGGCATCCAGGCGCGTCGAGACCTCGCGTGCCACGAGATCACCTACGGCATCGACTACGAGACGACGGACGGCGAGAGTCCGGACGACGAGCAGTTCACGATCACGCCCGTGGGCGGCACGCCGAACAAGGCCTCGCCGGACTCGATCTGGTCGTCGCTCGGCATCTACGTGCAGGACCGCTACAAGGCGTCGCGCTGGCTGACGCTGACGGGCTCGGTGCGCGTTGACTTCCTGCGCTTCGAGACCGAGGTCGATCAGTTCTACAACCCGCCGGGCGGCAACGCGCAACTCGACGAGTTCACCGACACCGAAACGGCGTTCGTGGGGGGCGTGCAGGCCAACGTCCACGTCACCAAGTGCACGGACATCTACGGCGGCTGGACGCGCGGCTTCCGTCAGTTCGCCCCGCGCTTCGGCGTGTCGCAGACGGGCTTCGGCGTGATCGTGCCCTCGCAGCTGCTCGACCCCGTGACCGCCGATCAGTTCGAGGTCGGCGTCAAGCACCGCGCGCGCTGGTTCAAGGCCGACGTCGTCGGCTACTACACGAAGTTCCGCAACTTCCAGAACATCGTGCGCGGGACGTTCCAGGGGCAGGACTGGTTCGACTTCGACAACAGCGGCACACGCGACGCCAACGAGGACGTGTTCGTCACGGTCGGCAATGGCGAGGCGTACGTCTACGGCGTGGAGCTGGAGGGCGAGCTGAACCTCGCCGCGATCAGCCGGCGCCTGGGCGACGCCTGGACCGTGGGCGGCGGCTTTGCTTGGAACTACGGCAACGACCAGACGAACGACATCCCGATCCGGCACACGCATCCGGCGTGGGGCCGCTTCACGCTGCGCTACGAGCAGCCGCGCGCACGGATCCAGCCGTGGGCGGAGTTCACGGCGCAGTTCGTGCGGCGGTACACGCGGATCCCGCCGAGCCGGCTGGCCGGCGACGTGGGCTACTTCGAGGACCCGCAGGATCCGACGAGCGGCATGCGGCGCACCGACAGGCTGCCGGGCTACAGCGTGTTCGACTTCCGCTGCGGCTTCAAGCCGGTCCACAACGTGACGCTCGTGTTGGGGTGCGACAACATCTTCGACAAGCTCTACCGGGCGGCGCACGCGCGCATGGACGCCCCCGGCCGCAGCTTCTACCTGAGCTGCGAGATCGAGCTCTGACCGGGGTCGAAACCCCAACTCCCCAGGACCCGTCGGTACCCACAACGGCCGGGCTGAGCCTGCGCCTACACTGCGCGGCTCAGAGGAGATCCGATGCGTACCTGGCTGATGGTCCCTGCCCTCACAGCCTCGCTCCTGGCGATGGTCCTGCTCGCCGGCGCGGCTCCCGCGCTGGCGCGCGGCGGCGGCATGCCGCCGAGCCCCGTCGTGCTCGGTGAGATCGTCGAGAAGGAGGTCAAGCAGAGCCGCTCCTTCGTCGGCACCGTCGAGCCGGTACGCACCGGCCACGTTGACGTGCAGGCGAGCGGCTTCGTCGAGACGCTCACGGTCGAGGTCGGCGACCACGTGGACTTCGACGACACGATTGCCACGCTGCGCACGAAGACCCTCGACATCCGCATCGAGGCCGCCCAGGCCGAGCTCGAGCTGCGGAAGAAGGCGCTGCTCGAGCTCGAGAACGGCAGCCGCCCCGAGGACAAGGAACGCGCCCGCGCACGCCTGCGCGAGGCCAAGGCCGACGAGCAGACCGCCGAGTGGAAGCTCCAGGCCGTCGAGAAGCTGCGCAAGGACAAGCGTGCCAGTGAAGAGGAGCTGCGCGACGCCCAGCGCGCCGTCGCCACGGCGCTGGCCCGGCGTCAGGCGCTCGAGTCGGCGCTCGCGCTCGTCGAAGCCGGTCCGCGCGCCGAGCGCATCGCCCAGGCCAAGGCGAGCGTCGCCGTGCAGCAGGCCGAGGTCGACCGCCTCGACGACGAGAAGAAGCGCCACACGATCAAGGCGCCGTTCACCGGATACGTCGTCACGAAGAACACCGAGGTCGGCTCGTGGGTCGACACGGGCGAGCCCGTGGTCCAGCTGGTCGCTCTGGACGAGGTCGACGTCGTCGTGCCCGTGCTCGAGGACGCCGTCTCGCACCTCAAGCGCGGGATGAAGGTCAACGTCGCGATCGACGCGCTGCCCGAGCCCTACATCACCGGTGAGATCTTCCGGATCGTGCCGGTGGCCGACCGCCGCACGCGCACGGTGCCCGTGAAGGTGCGCGTGAAGAACGTCATCAAGGACAAGCAGCCGCTCATCAAGGCGGGCATGTTCGCGCGCTGCTGGCTGGCCGTCGGCAAGCCGCGCAAGACGCTGCTCGTACCCAAGGACGCCATCGTGCTCGGTGGTCGTTCCCCGGTCGTGTTCGTGTTCGACGGGAAGGACACCGCCGCCCCGGTGCCCGTGGAGCTCGGCGTGGCGGTGGATGACCTCATCGAGGTCGTTGGACCGCTGAAGGCCGGCGCCCAGGTGGTGACGAAGGGCAACGAGCGCATCTTCCCGGGCACGAAGGTCCGGCCGATCGGGCAGCGATGAACCTCGTCAGCTCGTTCGTCAACAACCCCGTCAAGGTGACGGTGGGCGTCATCCTGCTGGTGCTGTTCGGCGGCATCGCGTACTTCCAGATGCCCATGCAGCTGGTCCCCGAGGTGCAGACCCCGACGATCAGCATCGAGACGCGCTGGCCCGGGGCGAGCCCGCAGGAGGTCGAGCGCGAGATCGTCCAGGAGCAGGAGGACCAGCTGAAGGGCGTCGAGGGCGTCCTGAAGATGTCCTCCGAGAGCTCCGACTCCCTCGGCAAGATCATCCTCGAGTTCGGCGCCGGTACGGACATGGCGGCGGCCTTGCTGCGCGTCAACACGCGCCTGCAGCAGGTGCCCGAGTATCCGGAGGACGCCGATCAGCCCGTGCTCGCAACGTCGAACTCGAGCGACCAGGCGATCGCGTGGTTCATCCTGCGGCCGCGGCTTCCCGGCGCACCCGAGATCGACGCGTTCGCCACGAAGCACCCGGAGCTCAAGGACGCGCTGGTGCCCCTGCGCCGTGCAACGACGACCGGGCAGCTGCTCGAGCGGCTCAAGACGCTCGCCGCCAAGCACCCGGAGGCGCAGGAGCTGCTGCCGGCCGACATCGACATGCAGAAGCTCCTCCGCTACGCGGAGAATGTCGTCGAGGCCCGCTTCGAGCGCGTGCTGGGCGTCTCGAGCAGCAATGTCTACGGCGGGCGCGAAGACGAGATGCAGGTCATCGTCGACCCGCAGCGTCTGGCCGCGCGCGGCGTGACGATCCAGGACGTGCGCCGGGCCCTGGCCACGCGCAACCGCGACACCTCCGGCGGCGAGTTCTGGGAGGGCAAGCGCCGCTACGTGGTGCGCACGCTCGGCCAGTTCAAGTCCGAGCGCGAGATCCTCGAGGTCATCGTCAAGGAGGAGGGCGGAACGCGCGTCTACGTGCGCGACGTCGCGGAGGTGAAGCTCGGCTTCAAGAAGCCCTCGGGCGTCGTGCGCAACATGGGCACGACCGTCCTCGCCCTCAACGTGATCCGTGACCGCGGTGCGAACGTGCTCACGACGATGGAAGGCCTCTACGAGGTCCGCCGCCAGCTCAACGAGGGTGAGCTCAAGCGTGAGGGTCTCCAACTCGACCAGGTCTACGACGAGACCGAGTACATCCACTCCTCCGTCGGCCTGCTGCGCTCGAACATCTTCCTCGCAGGCATCCTCTCGTTCCTCGTGCTGCTCGTGTTCCTGCGCAGCGCGCGCAGCACCGTGGTGATCGGGCTCGCGATCCCGACCAGCATCATCGGCACGTTCCTCCTGCTCGGCGTCATGGGGCGCTCCCTCAACGTCATCAGCCTGGCCGGCCTCGCCTTCGCCGTGGGCATGCTTGTCGACAACGCCGTCGTCGTGCTGGAGAACGTCTTCCGGCACTACCAGCAGGGCGCGCGTCGCTTCGAGGCTGCTGTCAACGGCACCAAGGAGGTCTGGGGCGCCGTCGTCGCCTCGACGCTGACCACGCTGGCCGTCTTCCTGCCGATCCTCTTCGTCGAGGAGCAGGCCGGGCAGCTCTTCCGCGACATCGCACTGGCGATCTCGTGCTCCGTCGGGCTCTCGCTGATCATCTCCGTCACGCTCATTCCGACCTTCTCGGCGCGCATCCTCTCCAAGCGCGAAGGCAAGGAGCGCGAGGCCAAGGCCAAGCGCCATCCGCTCAACGTCCTGCTGGCTCCCGTCGACAAGGTGGCCCAGGGCTTCATCGCCGGCGTGCTGGCCACGCACCGCTGGCTGCAGCGCGGCGTCCTCCGACAGCTCGGCCTGGTCGTCGGGCTGGTGGCTGCCGCGGGCTTCGTCGCGTTCAGCTTGTGGCCCAAGCTCGAGTACCTCCCCGAGGGCAACCGCAACCTCGTCTTCGGCTTCGTGCTACCGCCGCCGGGCTACAACCTCGACGAGATGATGGCCCTCGGCGAGCGCTTCGAGGAGACGATCGCGCCCTACTGGGAGGTTGAGCCCGGCACGCCGGAAGCCGAGAAGCTCGGTCACACGCCGGTGCGCCACTTCTTCTACGTGGCCTTCGGTCGCACGATCTTCTTGGGGCTGCGGGCGCAGGATCCGCTCGCGGCGAAGAAGCTGGCACCGCTCGTGATGTCGGTCGCGGGCAAGCTCCCCGGCACGTTCGTGTTCGCCAATCAGACGAGTCTCTTCGAGAGCGGTCTGACCGAAGGCCGCACCATCGACGTCGAGATCAGCGGACCTCAGCTCGAGCAGCTCATCGGCCTCGGGGGCCGCATCATGGGCATGGTGAAGAGCCCGGGTGTCCTGCCGACGTCGCAGCCCCGGCCGCTACCCAGCCTGGATCTGTCGAATCCGGAGGTGCACGTCGTGCCGCGCTGGTCGCGTGCGGCGGACCTCGGCGTTTCGGCCGACGACCTGGGCTACACCGTCAACAGCCTGGTCGACGGCGCGTACGCCGGGGACTACTTCCTCGGCGGCGAGAAGATCGATCTCACGATCAAGGGGCAGCAGCGCTTCGCCGAGCGCCTGCAGCAGCTCGAGGACCTGACCGTAGCCACGGATAGCGGGGCCCTCGTGCCGCTCCGTGCGCTGGCCGACGTCCGGCTGTCGAGCGGCCCGGAGCAGATCAACCGCCGGGAGCGGGAGCGCGCCATCACGATCCGCGTGCGACCGGACGAGGAGATGGCGCTCGAGGATGCGATCGACCGCATCCGCGAGAAGGTCGTGAAGCCCCTCGAAGAGCAGGGAGCCGTCGGTGGCGAGTACCGCATCACCCTGGCGGGTACTGCGGACAAGCTCGACGCCACGTGGGACGCGCTGTTCTGGAACCTGATCCTCGCCGTCGTGATCACGTACTTGCTGATGGCTGCGCTGTTCGAGTCGTGGCTCTACCCGTTCGTGATCATCCTGAGCGTGCCACTCGGGGCGGCGGGTGGGGTCGCGGGCTGGGCGCTACTGAACAACTACGTCTATCAGCCGCTCGACATGCTCACGCTGATCGGCTTCGTCATCCTGATCGGTACGGTCGTGAACAACGCGATCCTGATCGTGCACCAGAGCCTCGTGCATATCCGCGAGGAAGACGAGGAAGTCAACGCGGCGGTGCTGCGCAGCGTGCGTTCGCGTATGCGTCCGATCTTCATGACCGTGACGACCACCGTCTGCAGCCTGCTGCCGATGGTGCTGCGTCCGGGCGCGGGCAGCGAGCTCTACCGCGGTCTGGGCGCGGTGCTGGTAGGGGGCCTGATCGTCTCGACGATCTTCACGCTCTTCCTCGTGCCGACCCTCTTCCGGATCACGCTCTCGGCCCGCTCGGGCCTGGCGCGGCTGCTTCGCCTGAGCTGATCTCGCGCGAAGCGCGGTCACGGTGACGGAGGCGGCGTCGGCCGCAGGCCGTGCCGGTAGGCTGCCCTCATGAGCGACCCCACACCGAACCTCGCCGTCTTCGTCGACTACGACAATGTCGCCATCGGCGCGAAGGACGCGCGCTACGGCAACTTCGACGTGCACCTGGTCCTCGAGCGCCTGCTCGAGAAGGGCCAGATCATCGTCAAGAAGGCCTACGCCGACTGGGCCAGCTACACCTCGGCGAAGAAGCCGATGCACGAGGCCGCTTTCGAGCTGGTCGAGATCCCGAAGACGTCGTACTCCGGCAAGAACTCCGCCGACATCCGGCTCGTCGTGGACGCGCTCGACCTCTGCTACACGAAGACGCACGTGGACACCGTGGCGATCGTCTCGGGCGACAGCGACTTCTCGCCGCTGGTCAGCAAGCTGCG
>JASJDY010000031.1 GCA_030065025.1 Planctomycetota bacterium | reverse complement strand
TCGCCGCCGCCGACGGCAAGGACACGGCCGCGCGCCTCGCGTGGCGCCCCCCGCTGGCGCTCGCCGACGCGCGGGTCCTGCGTGTCGCGCTCCGCGCGCCCGTGGGCACGACCGTCGCCCTGGCTCAGCGAGACGGCGCCGAGCCGCGCGCCACGGTCGAGCGCGCCGGCGGCACGAGCGAGCCGGGTGTCGCGGTCGTCGAGCTGCCCCTCGAGGGCGGCTGGTTCGAGCGCCTGCCCGAGGGCCGGCTCGAGCTCAGGCTGACCGTGCCGGCCGGCGCCGCCGAGCCCACCACCACCACCACGACCACGCGTCGCCGCAAGTCGGTGCGCGCGTGGTTCGACGGCATCTCCCTCGTGCTGGGGGGCGTCTCCACGCCGCAGGCGAAGAGCGTCCCGGGAGCACCTGCAGGGGGATAGGATCGACAAGATTCACGAGGTCCCGCGGCGCATGCGGCGCGGCACCACGGAGGCAGCCATGTCCAACAGCCATCCGATTCGCAGCACAGTCGAGCGCGGCGTCGCGATGCTCATCGTCATCACGATCCTCGTGTCGATGGTGCTCGTCGCCGTGCCCTTCGCGCTGTCCATGCGCCAGGGTCAGGAGCGCACGCAGGCCAACATCGCCCGCGGCCGCGCGAAGTACGAGGCCGACCTGCTGGCCGACCTCGTCAAGCTGTTCCTCGTCAAGGGCCATCCGCACCAGGAGCAGATGCGCTACGACCGCGGCGAGCGCAGCGCGGACGCGCTGCCCTTCGTGGACACGCTCGAGGAGCTCACGCCGGACGACAGCTTCCGCAAGACGATCGAGGCCGAGATCATCGCGCAGTGGGAGAAGGACCCTGCGAAGGCCGAGCGCGCTCGCTACCTCAAGTCGCGCGGCCTCGGTCCGATGAACGACGACCGCGGCTCGATCTGGACCGTCCTCGTGCAGGACGCGCAGGCGCTCGTCAACGTGAACGGCGGCAGCCCGTTCCTCCTCGCCAACCTCATGGGCTCCGCGATCCTCGCCGACGACCTCGACACGGGCGGCGGCGACATCTCCGTCGAGCACGTGGTGACCGGCCGCTTCGGCGGCCTGCGGGGCTTCCCGCGTGACGGCGGCTACATCCGCATCGGCCGCGAGGTCATCAAGTACGAGGAGTTCGACGGCCAGGCGTTCAAGGGCTGCGAGCGCGGGATGCTGCAGGAGGTCCCGCTGCGGGACAACGGCAACGCCGACAGCCACGAGAAGGGCGTGCCGGTCATCGACTACACGGCCTACAAGCTGGCGACGCACATGATCGCGCGCCGCCCGGGTCAGCTCTCGCCGTTCGAGAACCTCGAGGCGCTGCGCGACATCGCGAGCTGGGGCGAAGACGGCGTCCTGAAGGCCGAGCGCCTCGAGCGCCTGCTGCCGCACCTGACCGTGTGGAGCGGCCGTGAGGGTTCGGGCAGCTGGCTTGCCGACCAGCTCGTCATGAACGAGCTGCCGGTGTCGGTCGAGGGCGAAGACCCCGACGAGGTGCAGCTGCGCGACTTCCGCAACAACCCGTCGGGCACGACGCACTACCTGAACGCCGGCACGCTCGTGCGCGTCACGGACGGCATCGAGGGCGTCTACGGCATGGTCGACAAGATCGGCGACGGCGCCGGTCGCCGCCGCGGCATGTACGCGACGCTCGCCGGGCGCGTGAACGCGACCAACGAGGACCTGCAGTTCAAGGGCGGCGAGACGAAGATCGCAGCCTTCGCGCCCTACCCGATCAACATCAACACCGCGTCCCGCACCGTCCTGTACGCCGTGATGGCGAACGTCCAGCTCTGGCGTGCCGAGGGCAAGGAGCAGGTCGTCACGCCCGAGCTCGCCTGGAGTCTGGCCGGCGAGATCGTGCGCGCGCGCAAGGGCGCGGTGCAGAGCGACAAGGAGACCGGTCGCCGCGAGAGCGGTCCCTTCCGCCACGCGGAGGACTTCGGCCGCTGGCTCGAGGACAAGGTCAAGGCGAGCGAGATCACCCGCGCACAGCACGCCGCGCTGTACATGAACGCGATCAACCCGAACAGCTCGCAGCTGCGCTTCGGTACCGCGCCGTGGTGCTTCCGCACGCTGGACGTCTATCACATCGAGGCCCGCGTCGCGCTCAACAACCGCGCCGGCGAGCAGATCGCCGAGGCGAGCGTCCGCGAGGTCGTGGAGATCGGCTCCGACACCACGGCGACCTGGACGCTGGACTCGCAGGATGAGTTCGAGCGCCCGCTCGCGATGGGCAGCGGCGGCAAGTGGATCACCACCTACCCGTTCGGCGTCGGCACGAAGCTGCGCCCGGGCGCGCACCACGTGCAGCCGGCGATGCGCGGCCCCAAGTCGATCATCAACCACGTGTACCCGAGCGACACGCGCGGCGAGGACATCGGCGACGTACGCCTCGAGCCCGCACGCCTGCTGCTGCCCGGTGCCCAGGTCGAGAACCACTTCGACACCAACTGGTACACCGACGGCTGGTACACGGGCTTCGACGGCGCCTACACCCGCCGCACCAAGGGCACGCTCATGGGCCGCACCGACACGAAGGTGCGGCCGTTCTCGATGTCCTTCTGGTGGCGTCCGTACTCCGACGCCAACTGGACGGCCTTCGACGCGGGCAAGGAGCAGTTCATGAACCGCTTCGCCCTCTTCGTGCAGGAAGGCGATGAGGGCCAGGAGCTCACGTTCCGCTGCTGCGCCGGCACGATGTGGAAGGCGGGCGCGGACGTCTACGTGCCGCTCGAGCAGCTCGACTACGAGCCCGGCAACTGGTACCACATCCACGTCTCCTGCCGTGGCGAGGACCCCTCCACGATGCAGCTGCTCGTGGACGGCGTGGACGTCGGCAAGCGCCGCGGTCTCACCGCACTGAGCGGCTCGGTCGTGGCGGACGCGAACGACGTGCCCGTGGAGAGCACGGACGGCTTCCCCGTGCGCGGCGCCATCCGTATCGGCACCGAGATCATCGAGTACGACTCGCGGTCCGACGGCGCGTTCCGCGATTGCATCCGCGGTGCGCGCGGCACGCAGGCGCAGGAGTGGCCGGCCAACACGCCGGTCCACAACGTCGGCTACTCGATGCCGCTCAAGACCGACATCATGACGGGCGGTCGTCGCCTGCAGGAGTCGCTCCGCAAGTGGACGGCGGTGCGCGTCAGCACGGTCCAAGGCCAGCCGGCGACGGACGAGCTGCCCTACAACGACTTCGTCACGTTCCGCGGCTTCGGCCCCGACACGCGCAGCATCACGGTGAGCACGGTCGGCATCTGGGGGCAGAACATCAGCGAGTCGCAGGAGGCCTTCAACACGAAGGGTCTTGCGCTCCTCGGCTGCCCGGCGCCCGGTGATCCCAACGCGGGCGGCGGCGGCGGATCCGGCGGTCCGGCCGGTCCCGGACCGCAGGACGAGCCTCCGGCCCAGGAGGACGACAGCGGCGGCAACCACACGAATCCCGGTGGGGGGGTGCCCCCGGGCCGTGAGCTGCCCGATTCGGGCGGCAGCGACGGCGGCACGCCCGACGTCCCGGGTCCGGGCGACTCGGGCGGCGGCGACACCGGCGGCGGCACCGGCGGCACGCAGGCCGGCGCGGACGTCAAGTGGGGCGGCTGGGAGGTCGTGTACTACGAGCGCAGCGGCAGCGAGTTCACGATCCAGCGCTACCAGCAGACCGCGTGGCAGGGCGAGGCGTCGCCCTACTTCCTGATCACCGAGATCGTGCAGGGCAACGCCGAGTGGCCCGCCTACCTCGTGCCGATCAGCGTGATGGGCACCGGCCAGGGCACGCCCGGGGACGACTACCTCGATCCCTCGGACGAGCAGCACCGCGAGATCCTGACGCGCCACGGTGACGAGCAGTGGCCGGCCGGACAGCAGGCCCGCGTCTTCCTGGGCACGGACACGCCCGAGGACGCGTACGAGATCATCAAGTACGACTCGATCGAGCGGAACCTGGCGTCGCCGGACATCCTGTTCGTGCGCGACCGGAGCCTCAGCTCGATTACGGCCGGCTTCTTCAACCAGCCGCGCGGCATCCCCGGCGGGACGGCCAATCCTCCGGACGACACCGATCCGCCGGTGCCGCCGGACACGGACCCGCCCGTGCCGCCGGATCCGAACCCCGATCCCGGTGACTTCCCGCCCCCGCCCGGGGACGGCGGTGATCCGGACGAGCCGCAGGATCCGACGCCCGGTGGCGGCGTGCCTCCGGGGCTGCGCGACCCGCAGGACCCGCCGGGCACCGATCCCGGTGACCCGACCGATCCGGGTGGCGGCGATCCCGGCACCGATCCGGGCACCGACCCCGGCGAGCCGGGTGACGGTCCGACGCCGAGCCCCGGCCCCGGCGGTGACGTCGACGGCGGCGACGAGGGCGAGGAGCCCACGGGCGAGGACCCGCTCGACGACGGCAGTGGCGAGTTCGAGCCGCCCCCGGAGCAGGACGACGGCAGCGAGGAAGAGGGCGGGGACGCCACGCCCGGCGGCGGCGTCGAGCCCGGTGCGCGTCCCGGCGGCGAGGAGGGCGACGGCTCCGGCGACACCGGCGGCGATCCGCCTCCGGAGGAAGAGCCCGCGCCCGATGACTCGGGCGGCGGCGGCGACTTCGGTGAGGACGGGGAAGAAGAGGGCGGCGACGCCAAGATCCCCAACGTCCCCGCGCCTGGCGCACGCGAGCCCACGGATCCCGAAGAGGAGCCGGCCGACGACGGTGAAGGCGACGCAGGCGAGCCGCTCGATCCGTATCAGGGCGACGACGACCTGTACGAGTACAGCGAGGCCGCGCGGGACATGGACTTCCGCGGCACGTACACCGGCGGCCAGCAGGCCGACGGCGGTGTCGACCATCTGGGCGGTGCCGGTACGAGCGACGAGAACTCCAAGTACCTGCCGTGCTTCCGCGTCTGGGAGACGCACCGGCTGCGTCCGATCTCGCGTGTCGGCCTCTACGACGTCCTCACGTTGACGGAGGGCGGCGAGGATCCCGTACGCCAGGAGATGGGCGTTCGCTGGGGCGACCCCACCAGCGAGTGGGTCGCGCTCGACGACTGGATCGAGACGCGCGTTCGCGCTCCCGAGGAGGGTGAGGTCGTGCGGAGGAACGATCAGCGTGGGTACGCCCGCGTGCTGAAGTTCCCCTCCGGCGAGCTGCCCGACGAGATGAGCGAGGACATCGAGTGGGGCCAGAGCAGTCTGGCCGGCTCCGGCCTCGTGACGGCGTTCCTCGACGAGCTGTTCGTCTGGCGCCAGGGCCTCGACACGACCATCGTGATCAACAACACCGAGGGCCTGCTCGAGACGGACGACGAGATCCGCCTCGCGAACGTGCTCACGGACCAGGATCTCATGTCCCTGGACGGCTACGACGAGGACTGCGGCCTGGTGCTGGTGGAGGGCGAGCTGATCGTCTACCGCGGCAGCCGCATGGAGGGCGAGGACACGCTCATCCTCGAGCGCTGCGCGCGTGGGCAGCTCGGCACGAAGCCGCGCTTCCACCCGATCGGCGTGGAGGTGCGCTTCCTGCCCGACCTCCCGGTCTCGTACCTCGAAGCCGGCATGACCTCCGACGCGGCGTCGATCAGCCTGGCACGTACGCGCGGCTGGCCGCGCGAGGGTCTCGCGCGCGTCGTCCGTGAGGACACGGCCGAGCTGATGCACTACACACGGCTGGCCGAGGGCGAGGCGCTGATGCCCAAGTCCCTCGACGCCGACGAGCGCACGCGTGACCGCGGCCTGTTCCGCGGACGCTTCGGCACGGACGCCACGGATCACGACACCGACGAGATCGTCTTCTTCCAGCCGTTCCGCTACTGGGATCGGTACACCCCGCGCCGCGGCGAGGACGAGGACAGCTTCGGAGGTATCCACGACCATCCCGAGTCGTCGTTCCTCGAGATCGGCACGCGGGCCCGCTCCGGTCTCTGGCGCGGCTTCACGTGGTCCGAGAACCTGATGGGGCGCCTCAGCGGCGGCACCATCGGCTCCGAGGACGGCTCGACCGCGGACTCCGGCTTCCTGGACATCGTGGTCGTAGCGCGCTTCAACCCGAACGTCTCCTGGGAGACGAACAACGTCGTGGATCTGCGCAGCGAGGCCGGCTTCGGTCAGAAGCCCGACCTGAGCCGACAGCTCAACTCGCACCTCTTCGTGTTCGACGACATCGGCGACGCCACGATCGGCGGCCGGATGAAGGGCAACCGTCTGGACGTGGAGGCCGACACGGCCGAGTTCCGCGTGTACTTCATGTACAAGCCCAACGCCTTCGAGTCCGTCGACGCGGCGCGGCAGGGGAGCGGGTTCACGGATGACCCGATCCTGTCGAACACCTGGAAGCAGACGCCCTGGCTGCGGTCGTTCAGCGTGAACTACTTCAGCCGGACGGAAGTGCGCCATAGGGCGGCTGTGAGGTAGGCCCTGCGGCCATACCTGCGAACCGGACGAGCCGGCGGATGGGAGTCCGCCGGCTCGTTCTGCGTTGAGGGCCATGCCACGACGGGCCGGGCACAGGCACCGGCAGAGGCACCGGCACGGGGCCGGCAGGCGGACGCGCCGAAAGGGCGCATCCGCCTGCCGGCAGCGTTACACTCGCCCCGAACGCACTTCGATTCCCACGGGAAAGCTCCATGGACGCAACCAGCATTCGCAAGGGCAGCTTCATCATGCACAAGGGCGACCTCTGGCAGGTCGTCGACGTGACGCACCGCACGCCCGGCAACAAGCGCGGCTTCGTGCAGATGAAGATCCGCAACATGAAGAACGGTACCCACATCACGGAGCGCTTCGCTTCGAACGAGAACGTGGAGACCGCTTGGCTGGATGCGCGCAACTGCCAGTACCTGTACGACGACGCCAACACGGGTCCTGTGTTCATGGACACCGAGTCGTACGAGCAGTTCAGCCTCGACCGCGACATCCTCGGCGACGCGATGAGCTACGTGAAGGAGAACGACGAGGTCGAGGTCACGTTCCACGAGGGGTCGGCCATCGGCCTGCGCCTGCCGGCGAAGGTCGAGCTCGTGATCACCGACACCGAGCCGGCCGTGAAGGGCGACACCGTGAACAGCGTGCTCAAGCCCGCGACGCTCGAGACCGGGCTGGTCGTCAAGGTGCCGGCGCACATCCGCACGGGCGACAAGATCCGGGTGAGCACCGTCACGGGCGAGTTCCAGGAGCGGGTGAACGACTAGCGCTCCAGAAGGAAGGAACCGCAGAGGTCGCAGAGGACGCAGAGGCTGAGACCTCCGGTGTGCCGAACTGCGGCCGCAGGGTGCCTCCGCATCGGTTGCAGCCGAACCTACGGTGATTGCTCACACGAGACACCTCTGCGGTCTCTGCGACCTCTGCGGTTCATCTGAATCCGAGCACCTTTCGCTATCTTCTGTTCATGGGTCGGCCCAAGAAGCTCTGGGAACAGCGCGCGACGCACGTCGTCGTCCAGCTCATCCTCAGGCTCTACCGCTGGTTCGTCTTCGGCACCTTCCTGCTCCGGCACGACCCGCGCCTCCAGCGGCTCATGCGCTCGCGTGAGCCCGCCATCCTCGCCGTCTGGCACCAGGACTTCGTCTACACGCTCGGTTACCTCTCCCGCTGGAACCCGCGTCGCCGCACCTACCCGCTGGCGAGCGCGAGTCGCGACGGGGGGCTCGCCGCCGCCGCCGCCGAGGGCATGGGCTACCGGCGCGCCATCCGCGGCTCCTCGGCGCGTGGCGGCCCCAAGGCCCTGCTCGCGCTCACGCGCTTGCTGCAGCGCGATGCACGCGCCTCGGTGGTCATCGTGTGCGACGGCCCGCGTCCGCCGGCGCGCCTGCTCAAGCCGGGCGTCCTGCACCTCGCGCAGAGCTCCGGGCGGCCGATCTACCTCGTCCGGACGTCCTACAGCCACACCAAGGTGCTCGAGAAGACCTGGGCCCGCTTCCACATCCCGATTCCGTTCGCGCGCGGCGTCAGCCTGACGGACGGTCCGATCCACGTCCCGCAGGACCTGGATCGCGAGGGGCTGGAGGCGCTACGCGCAGACCTCGAGCAGCGCTTGAACCAGCTTGCGGACCGGGCGGATGCGCTGGCGTCAGAGCGGTCTTGATTTCAACCGCAGAGGCCGCAGAGAACGCAGAGGCAGGCTTGCGTGTGCGGCTCGGGTGCTCTCGGTCGCCAAGACTCTGCGACCTCTGCGTTCTCTGCGGTTTGATCCGATCTGGCGCTGGCCTCACTCCGGGTCGTGCAGGCTGTAGGCCGGGTAGTCGCCCAGTTCCACCTCCGGACGGCTCTTGAAGCGCTTCAGTGTCCAGTTCCACAGCTCGGGACGCGCACGGATCACCGTCTCGAGGCTGTGGTTGATGCGCGTCAGCAGCTCCCGCATGCGCTCGTGGTGGTCGCCCGGGGGCAGATCCTGCGTCAGATCCGGACCGAGCCAGATCCGGTAGCGGTCGCCCTCCTGGGGAACGCAGAAGACGGGATGCACGGGTACGTCGTGCCGCAGGGCGATCCACGCCGGCAGCGGCGTGGTTCGGGCCTCGAGTCCGAGGAAGGGCACGAACACGCCGCCGTGATCACGACGCACGTTGCGATCCACGAGGAGTCCGGCGATCCCGCCCTCGGCGACCACCTTGATGACCGGCCGGGCTCCGCCCTTGCGGAACGCACTCAGGATGTCGCCGTGACTCCGCAGTTTCTTGAGGAAGGCGTTGATCGCGCCGTAAGGCACCTCCTCGGCGAGGAACACCGCGGGAGGGAAGTCGGGGAACGCGATGCGGAGTCCGAGCAACATCTCCCAGTTGCCGATGTGCCCCGACACCAGGACCGCGCCGCGCTCGCGGATGCGTCGTTCCGTCTCCGCGTCGACCAGCTCCGCGACATCGACCCAGCGGTCGAAGCGCTCACGGGTGAGGGGCTGCAGGTGCAGCAGCAGTGCGATCGCACGGATCTGCAGCTTGTAGCTCTCACGGTGGATGCGGAGACGCTCCGCGCGCGACATCGTGCCGCCGAACGCGACCACGAGGTTCTGCAGCGCGGCCTTGCGGCCGCGTCGGTCGAGCACGCTGTGTAGGACACCGATGGCATCCGCGAAGCGCAGGACCCAGCGCGAGGGCAGGGCGCGCAGCACCTTCACCACCGCGATGAGCGCCTCGACCGCCAGGCGCTCGGGGATCCGCGAGCGACGCAGCCGTTGCGTGGTCCGGCGGAAGGTGCGGATGGGGGAGAACGCCATGTCGCTGGATCCCTCGGTCGGATCCTACGCGCGCAACCTAGGCGGGCGCGCTTCGGTCAGATCACGAGTGCGATGACAATCCCCAGCAGGATCATCCCCGCCGTCAGGTACTCGCCGCACTCGCGGGCGATGGACAGCGTCTTGGTCGACATGGCACCCCTCCCAAGGGCACGTGCAGGCTAGGGGTGGGGGGGGACAGTCGACCTCGGAGATGTAACGCTCTTCTGTGGTTGGACTTAGGCCGCCATCTCCACAGCGGTTCCACGCACTTTGCACGGCGTGGAGCCCCGGCCGTAGCCTTGGGCCATGCGCACCCTGGCTCTCCTGTGTCTGTTCCTGCTCGCCGGTTCATCCTCCGCGGTCGTGCACGCGGAAGAGGAGGAACCGCGGGCCTGGTTCACGAACATCGCCGCGGAGGCCGGGCTCGACGGCGTCAAGGCGAAGGGCGTGGCGCTCACCGACCTGAACGGGGATGGCTTCTGGGACCTGTGCATCGACCGGCGCCACGTGCATCTGAGTCGTGCGGGACGGCGCTTCGAGCTGCATGCCAAGACCGGGCTCGCCTTCCCCGAGATCCGTCGCGTGCCGCTCACGCGTGAAGGAGCTCCGGACGAGACGAAGGCGAAGGACATCACGTATGTGCCGCACTACCTGTACTTCGCCGACCTCGACAACGACGGCGACCAGGATGCGGTGTGGGGCGTGAAGGCGTGGTGGCAGCACGTGCGCGGCACGGCGTGGTCCAACGTCGCCGCCGTGGATCCGGGCCTGCGCACCAAGGTGTACCTGGGTGACGGCAAGGGCCGCTTCAAGCCTGCGCCGGCATCGGGGATCAGCGCGGACGACGCGGCCGGGCCTGCGATGGCTCTGGCGATCCTGGACCATGACAATGACGGCAAGCTCGACCTCTTCGAGGGCCGCGAGTACCGGCAGTACGGGAACCTGGCCGCGTGCGGCATCGACCGCCTCTGGAAGGGCGACGGCAAGGGCGGCTTCGTCGACGTCACGAATGCCGCCGGCCTCTGGACCTCGCCCGTGCCGTACCAGGGCGGGATGCCGGCGGCGGACGCAACGCAGCTGCGCTTCTCGCGGCCGACGTACGGCGTCACGCACGCGGACTGGAACAACGACGGCTACCAGGACCTGCTGCAGCTCTCCTATGGGCGGCAGTGGAACTACCTCTGGAAGAACAACGGCGACGGCACCTTCACCGACGTCGGGCTTGCCACCGGGTTCGCCGGGGACGACGTGACGCACGGCCGCTACCCGCCCTTCGTTCGTCGCCCGCCGGAGCGTCCCTTCCGCAGCAACGGCAACACGTTCGACTGCGCCGTGGGGGATCTCGACGGCGACGGCGACCTCGACTGCCTGCTCGGCGAGATCGCCCACTTCTGGGCCGGAGACGCGAGCGACATGCCGTCGCTCCTGCTCAACAAGGGGGCGGAAGAGGGCTTCGCCTTCGAGCGCCTCACGGTGCGTGAGGTGTTCCCGCTGCGTCAGTTCCGCTCGAAGAACTGGAACTACGGCGACCTGCACACGGCCTTCCTCGATGTCGACAACGACGGCCGCCTCGACGTGCTGATCGGCTCGGGCGACTACCCCGACGGTCAGTTCCTGCGCCTCTACCGTCAGCTGGAAGACGGGGAGTTCGAGGAGGTGACAGAGATCGCCGGCTTCGACTGGGAGGGCTGCGGCGGGATCTCCATCGGCGACATCGACCGCGACGGCGACGTCGACATCGTGGCGGGGCGGTCCTTCATGCGCCTCAACCAGAAGCACCGCGACCAGTACATGGGCGGCCTGAAGGTGAATGCCGTCGGCGTGTTCCGCAACGACGTGGCGAACCGCAACGGGAACCGCTGGCTCAACGTGCGCCTGCGCGGCAAGGGCGCGGGCGGCGCGAACCGCAGCGGTCTCGGTGCTCGCGTCATCGTGACGGCGGGTGGCCGCACCCAGATGCGCGAGCTGCGCGGCGGGAGCGGCCTGGCGAACCACCAGGACCCGCCCGAGGCGTGCTTCGGCCTGGGCAAGGCCGAGGTCGTGGAGCGCCTCGAGATCCGCTGGCCGAATGCCAAGCGCACCGTTCAGGTGTTCGAGCAGGTGCCGGTGAACCGCTTCGTCGAGGTGCGCGAAGGGCGCAAGAAGATCGTCCTGCAGGAGGCGGCGGTCGAGGACGAGGACGAGCGCTGACGATCGCACGCAGGCGGTCCACGCGGAGACACCTGCGACGGCAACGTGGGAACGAGTGCGACCCCGTGCCACGATGACGCCGCATGAGCACCCGCGCGACCACCGCCCTCGTCCTCCTGGCGTGCGTCGTCGCCGTGATTGCGGCGCTGCTCGCGCCGGCGACTGGGCCGGAGGGCATGTCCGTGCTCGAGGCGGCCGTGCTCGGCGCCGTCGAGGGGCTGACCGAATACCTGCCCGTCAGCTCGACCGGACACCTGCTCGTCGTGCAGCGTGCGCTCGGCATCGGCACTGCCGACGCAGCGGCCAAGGAGGCGGCCGACGCCTTCGCGATCTGCATCCAGCTGGGCGCGATCCTCGCGGTGCTGGGCCTCTACGCTGGTCGCGTGCGCCAGGTGGGCCGCGGGCTGCTCGGTCGGGACGCCGCCGGTGCGCGTCTCGGCGTCAACCTGATCGCGGGCTTCGTGCCGGCGGCGATCATCGGGTTGCTGGTCGGCGACCGCATCAAGGAGCATCTCTTCGCGCCGTGGCCCATCGTCGCTGCGTGGGCCGTCGGCGGCGCTGCGATCCTCGTCGTGGCCCGCGTCAAGCACGAAGAGACGCCCGAGGGGCGCAGCGGCCTGGGACTGGGGGAGCTCACCTGGAAGCTGGCCCTCTTGATCGGCCTGGCCCAGTGCATCGCCATGTGGCCCGGCGTGAGCCGCTCACTCATCACCATCGTGGGCGGTGTCCTGGTGGGGCTGTCGCTGGCCGCGGCGGTCGAGTTCAGCTTCCTGCTCGGCGTCGTCACGCTCACGGCGGCGACGGCGTACGACGCGCTGCAGCACGGTTCCGCGCTGACCGACGCGTACAGCTCCGCGTCCCTCATCGTCGGCCTGTGCGTCGCGTTCGCGAGCGCCCTGCTCGCGGTGCGCTGGATGGTCAGCTACCTGCAGCGTCACGGTCTGCACGTCTTCGGCTGGTACCGCCTGGCCGTCGCCGCGCTCGTCGGCGGTCTTCTCCTGGCCGGCTGGCTCTGAGGCAGTCGCTCAGCCGACGGGGGCGCGGTGGTGGCGTGCGAGCACGCGCAGCGCCGTGCGCTCGTCGGCTTCCTTCACCTCGAACGAGAGGGACTCGTCGACCTCGATCCGGTCGCCCGTCTGGGGGATGCGCTGCAGACGCTCCTGGATCAGGCCGGTGATCGTCGTGTTCTCCTCTTCCATGCTTTGGTACACGACCGGGCAGTTGAGGAAGCGTGCGATGTCGCGGACGCGCGTGAGGCCATGCACCAGCGCGACGTCGCGTGACAGCCGCTTCACGAGACCCTCGCGCAGGTCCGCGTCGTCGATGGCCTCGCCGACGAGCTCCTCGACGAGGTCGTCCATCGTGATGATTCCTTCGGTGACGCCGTACTCGTCGATGACCACCGCGAGTCCCCCGTGCTGTGCCTGCAGGTCGCGCAGGACGTCGTCGACCTTGCGCGACGTGGGCAGGAAGAGTGCCGGTGTCTGGAGCTCGCCGACGGTGCGGTCGCCTTCGCCGCGGGCGAGCGCGATGAGCGCCTTGCGCAGCACCAGGACACCGGTGACCTTGTCGAGGTCCTCCTCGCAGACCGGGAACTGGTAGTGACTGGCCGAGAGTAGATCCTCGCGGATGTCCTCCAGCCGGCTGGAGGCGCTGAAGGCGTGGATCAGCGGCCGCGGCGTCATGACGTCCTCGGCGGTGATGTCGTCGAGGCGGAACACGCGGCGGATGAGCTCGGCCTCCTCGGGATCGATGTGACCGCCCTCCTCGCCCAGGCGTGCCAGCTCGCGGATCTCGGCCTCCTCGCCTGCGAGAACGCGTTGGGCAGGTCGCGCCCACGCCACGATGCGCTCCACGAGCCAGACCAGCGGCCTCAGCACGCGGCGTACGACGACGACGGCCGGCGTCACGCGGCCGGCGATGAGCTCGGGCTGTGCCTCACCAAGCACCTTGGGCGTGATCTCGCCGAACGCGATGATCAGGAGCGTCTGGATGACGATGAAGATGCCCATGCCCATCGCGGGCGTGATGCCCGTGCCGCTGACGGCCTCGGGGATCACGTTCGTCGCGACGGCGGTGATCGCCGCCGTCCCGCCGATGGCGAAGATGTTGTTGAGGAAGACGATCGCGGCGAGTGTGCGCCCGGGATCGCGCTTGAGCTCCAGAAGCCGTACGGCGCGCCGATCGCCGTGCTCGATCCGCGCGAGGATGCGGGCTTCGCTGCAGGCCAGCAACGCGGCTTCGCTGAGCGAGCAGAAGAAGGAGCCGGCCAGGTTGCCGAGGACGTAGAGCGCGAGGGTCAGCATCGAGGCGGCTGTGGGCTCCCGAAGGGCCGGGTCGTGGAGGTCACTCTACCGGGGCGGGGGTGACGGGGGCACATCGCGGTGGGGGTGGCGTCTTGGTGTGGCCGGGAACGGAGTGGCGGGGCGGGTGCAGAGAAGGGCCCCGGGCACGTCGGATACGGAAACGCGAACGGAAACGGATACGGGCCTACGGTCTACCCAGCCGCTTCCCGAGGAACGCCTGGGATCGTTGCAGGATGTACGGCAGATGCAGCGCGATGCCGGCGTAGTGCCCGCCGCCCAGTTCGATCATCTCGGGTCGGTCCAGCGCCTCCCACAGTCGCCGCTGGTAGCGAGTCGGCACCGAGTCGTCGTCACGCGCGATGAACAGCAGCACGTCCTCACGCCGGATGCGCGGGGCGAGGAGGACCGGATCCGTGCGGATCACGGAGCGAAGGGTCGAGCGCACGCGCTCCTTGCTCCACCCGCGCTCGACACGCATGAGCTCGGTCCGTTCCACGAAGCGATCCTCGGACGTGTCGACCAGGACGTCGGCCGTGGGGCCGCCGGCGAACACGGCCACCGCCGCATCGACGCGAGGATCCGCCGCCATCAGCGTGAGCGCCATGACCCCGCCGGCGCTCACCCCGCAGGCGCCGATGCGCTCGGGGTCGACCTGGGGCTGGAGGGCGAGCCAGTCGATCGCCTGCCGGGCCCGCATCATGAGGATCCTGAGCTCCTGCTCGGCGAGCTGGAGCGAGCGATCGACGTCGAAGTCGACCTCCTTGCG
Organism: Planctomycetota bacterium; assembly: GCA_030065025.1. Classification (GTDB taxonomy): domain Bacteria; phylum Planctomycetota; class PLA2; order PLA2; family JAEUHO01; genus JAHEIK01. Next base: position 3,751 of record JASJDY010000031.1, on the reverse strand, counting down.
CATCACGACCGCCGCCACGTAGCCCTGGCGGACGAAGCCCGTCGCCAGCTCCCGCATCAGCAGCATCCGGTTGCCCAGGATGGGGAAGACGACGACCAGGGGGCGCTGCACGACATTCGTGGGCCGCGGCAGGAACAGGCGGATGTCGATCGGATCCTCGGAGCGCGGCACCATCGCCGTGTCCGGCGCGACGCGCGGGGGCAGGTCGATCTCCCACATCTCGCACCCCGCCTCGCGCCAGACGCGCTCGGCCCGCTGGGGTGCGGGAACGGGGCCCGGAACGGTGTAGTAGCTCGGGCCCGGGACGTCGGGCCCGGGCGGCGCCCGGGGCGTGGTCGCCGCTGGGTGGTGGGCGCACGCGACCAGGACGAGGAGCAGGCAGAACGGCCCGGCGCGACGCATGGCGCGAGCCTACCCCGGTCCGCCTTGACCGTCCTCCGCGGGCACCGGTACGATCCTCGCCCTTGCCCCGGGCCCACCGACCTCACCGGGGCGCAAGCTGGAGGCTCGCGTGGGCGAAAACCCCTTCCTCTCGGTTCTCAAGATCGCGGCCTTCGCCGTGCTGGCCTTCTTCGTCTTGCTGGTGTTCTGGCAGCGCACGGAGCTCGAGGACAAGATCGAGCGGCTCGTGACGAAGACGAGTGCGCTGGAGCAGGCCACCCAACGAAGTGCCGGCGCCGTGGAGCGTCTGACGAAGAAGATCCAGGGCGGCGGCGGCGGCATCTCGCTGGCTGCCGAGGAGAAGAAGCCCGAAGACTACGCCTGGGGTGACGAGCCGCCGCCGTGGGTCAAGGGCCGCGCGCGCGAGCTCTGGGGCGCGAACGGGTCGAACTTCCTGTCGCCCGATCCCGACGAGCCCGCGTCGGCATCCGTCGATGACCCCCGGGTCAACGCCGAGGGCACGGCCACGTTCTGGTACGGCTCGAACCCGCCGGACACGAATCTGATCACGCTCAACGAGAGTGACTTCAACACGCAGATCCGCAACTACTGCAGCGAGTTCATCGCGGCCCCGCACACCAAGAACGGCTACCGCTTCAAGCCCCAGCTCGCCTATCGGGTCGAGCACTCCGAGGACTACAAGACCTGGGTGTTCTGGCTGCGTCCCGGCGTCAAGTGGCACGTACCGCAGGTCGACCTCACGAAGTATCCGCACCTCAAGGGCGAGCACTTCTTCACCGCGCACGACTGGAAGTTCACCATGGACGCGGTGATGGATCCGACCGTCAACGCGGCGCACCATCGCTCGTACTTCAAGGGCTTCGACCGCGTCGAGGTCGTCGATGACCTGTGCTACATCATGCACTGGAACGATCCGACGTGGACGGCGATCGGCTCCAACCTCAATCTGACGCGTCCCGCGCCCAAGTTCGTCTACGGCTACGACGAGAGCGGCAACGAGATCGAAGAGGCTTCACGCGGGCAGCAGATCAACGAGCACTGGTTCGGCAAGGAGTTCAAGTTCGTCGGTACGGGACCGTACTTCGTGCGCGAGTTCCGCAAGGACGACGTCGTCATCTGTGAGCGCTTCCCGGACTACTGGGGAACGCCGCCGGCCATCCAGCGCCGCGTCATGCAGATCTTCAGCGGCACGCCGGCGGCCCAGACGAAGTTCGAGGCGGGTGAGTTCGCCTATCAGCGCTACCGCCTGCCGGACTTCAAGAAGAAGGTGGAGACGCTGCAGGCCTACAAGGACGGCAAGATCGCCTCGGCCTGGGAGTGGCGCTCGTCCTTCAACTACATCGGCTACAAGAACTCGCACCCGATCTTCCGTGACCCCAAGGTCCGCCGCGCCATGACGCACGCGTGCAACCGGGTGAAGATCCTGGACCTGCTCAACGAGGGGCGCGGGAAGATCCTCACGGGGCCCTCGTACTGGCGCGCGCCCACGGCGCCGAAGGACATCGAGCCCCTGGCGTTCGACCTCCAGAAGGCAGCGGCACTCCTGAAGGAGGCAGGCTGGGAGGACACCGACGGCGACGGCGTGCTGGACAAGGAGATCGACGGCACGCGCCGCTCCTTCGAGGTGGACGCCAAGGTCCCCTCGGGGAGCCCCGCCGTCCTCACGATCTTCAAGGTCTTCCGCGAGGATCTGCTGAAGATCGGCGTCAAGATCGAGGTGAAGACGCTCCAGTGGTCGCAGTACCTCAAGGAGGTCACGGACGACCGCAACTTCGAGATCTGCTCGCTCGGCTGGAACACCGGTGGGTGGGACAACGACTTCACGCAGATCTGGCACTCCAGCCAGATCGCCGAGCCCAAGTCCAGCAACCACATCGAGTTCTCGGATGCCGAGGTCGATCGCCTCATCGAGAAGGCGCGCAAGACCTTCGATGAGAAGGACCGCATCGAGGTGCAGAGTGCCGTGCACCGGCGCATCCACGAGCTGCAGCCGTACACGTTCCTGTTCACGTTCCAGGTCAAGATCGCCTGGTGGAAGGATCAGCTCTCCGACATGGAGGCGGGCAACCAGTGGGCCACGCGGCCCTTCCTGCGTATGTGGCCCATCTACGTGCCCGCCAAGTAGATCGCCTTGTTCTCCTACGTCATCAAACGCGTCCTGATCATGATCCCGACCTTCTTCGGGGTCTCGCTGGCGTTGTGGCTCGTCATGACGCTGGCGCCCGGCCGTCCGTCGTCGGGCCAGCAGGGGCCCGGGCAGGGTGAGCCCGGGGCCAAGATGGAAGGCCGCGAAGGGCGCAACATCAGCGAGCGGATCTTCCGGCATCAGTTCGGTCTCAACCGGCCCCGTTTCCTCAACACGTGGGTCGGACTGGACAAGGCCGAAGTGCTGGGCCACATCCGGGTGATCCTCGAGGAGCGTCGGAAGCAGGAAGAGGCGAAGCGGCAGAAGGCCCGGGGCGAAGAGGTCGACGTCAGCGTCGACATCAAGGCGCTCACCGAAGCCTCCGAGACCCTGGAGGACTACGACCTCTATGCGGTGCCGCCCCTGCTCCAGCTGTTGAAGGACACGCAGGGCGCCGAGCAGGATGCCGTTCTCGGCTGGCTGCGGGCCAGCGCGTTCCAGTACCCACCCGATCGGCGCAAGGGACAGCAGCGCACCGACGAGGAGGTCGAGCGGGACCGGCGGATCAACGCCGAGAACAAGCGCCTCGACAGCGATGAGTTGTCGTGGCCGCCCGGTGCCGGCGCGGAGGATCGCCGCCGCGTGCTCGCAGCCTGGACGAGCTGGTGGGAGGAGAATCGGGACGATCCCCGCTGGGAGTACCTCGAGGACGGCTGGACATCATTCAAGCTGCGCATGCTCGACACGCAGTTCGGCAAGTACTGGGCGAATCTGCTCTCGCTGAACCTCGGCAACAGCTTCAAGGGCAACGAACCCGTCACGGCCATCATCTGGAGCAAGCTCAAGTACAGCCTCTCGCTTGCCGTGCCCTCGTTCCTCATCGCCTGGATGCTCGCCGTGCTGCTTGGCGTGATGGGGGCGGCCAACCACAACAAGCCGCTCGACCAGGGCTCGGCTGTCGTCCTGTTCATGCTCTACAGCATCCCGAGCTTCCTCATGGCGACGGTGCTGCAGAAGGCACTGGCCGTTGATCTCGGGTTGTTCCCCGTCGCTCGATGGGAGAGCGTGGACGCCCACAAGATGAACACGTGGGAGCAGTTCCTGGACGTGCTGAAGCACCTCTGGCTCCCGCTCTTCTGCTACACGTACGGATCGCTCGCCTTCATCTCGCGGCAGGCCCGCTCCGGCATGCTCGAGGTGATGCAGAGCGACTTCGTGCGCACG
>JASJDY010000201.1 GCA_030065025.1 Planctomycetota bacterium | reverse complement strand
GCAGGATCGGCGCGGCGTCCTTCACGACCTCGTCGGGCGCCGACTCGAACAGCGAGAGCAGCAGCCCGTACTCGCGCTTGCCGGCGCGCCCCACGCGCGCGGCCTCGAGCAGGGATCGCACCGCGGCGGCTTCGCCCCCGGCCTCCAGCGCGAGCCCCTGGGCGACGCCGTCGAGGATCTGCCCGGAGGTAGCGAACTGACCGCTCTCCCACGTGCGCATCTGGCGCGCCATCTCGTCCCGGCCGAACTCGTGCTCCGCCAGCTTCGCGTACGCGTTGACGGGCTCCGTCCGCTCGGGCTCCTCGTCGACGAAGCTCGCGAGACCGCCGCGCAGCCGCTGCGGATCGGGCTTGCGCTGTGCGGGCGTCAAGGGCCAGATCATGCGCGCCGGCGAGGCGTAGCTGACGAAGAAGCGCCGCCCCGTCGCCATGCCAGTCTGGAAGCGGCGCCACATGCGACGCAGGTTCCGGCTGGCCGTCTTCAGGTCGCCCTCTTCGAGCGGCTTCTGCACGTCGCGAATGGAGACCCAGGTCGACTGCTTCGGCGGCGCCTTCTCGCCCTTGTCGTCGAGCTTCTTGCGGGCCGCCTCCTTGATGGCGAGGGCCTTGGCCGGGTGGTGCACGCGCTTCCACGCGAAGACCAAGCGCTGCTGCAGGTTCTTGTCGTCGGGCTTCTCCGCGGCCATGCGCTCGAGATGCTCGAGCGCCTCGCGGTAGTAGCCCAGCCCGTTGAGCTGGTTGTAGAGACTGTTCTGGAACGTAGCGTCCTTCGGGTGCTCCTTCACCGCCTTGCGGTAGGCCTCCAGCAGCTCGAGCGGATCGGCCTTGCGACGCACGAGGTCCAACCGGAAGCGCGTGAGCGCGATGCTGCCCCCACCGGATGCACGCTTGTCGACGGCCGCGACGAACGCCGCCGTGTGCTTGGGCAGGAACTCGTCCAGCAGCAGGCTCTTCGCCGTGTTGATCGTGTAGTGCGTGCCCGCGCCGAAGAGCTCGTCGAGCGCCGCGAGCGCCTTCTCCAGGCCCTGCTCGTCCTGGCCGTTCTTCTTGAGCAGTACCGCGTGTGCGGCGCGCACGAGGACGTTCGTGCCGGCGATCTCGAGGCCCTCGGCGCAGAGCCGGAGCCTGAGCGGCTGGTTCGCAGCACCGCGCGCGAGGTTGAGGAAGCCGTACCACGCGAACTGATCGCTCCGGTTCAGGCTCTTCACGGCCTCACCGAACGAGCCGACGACGAGGTCGGCGAACTCGTCCTGGATGTCGCCTTCGATCTGGTCGACGAGCGCGAGCAGGAACTGCATGCGGCGCGAGGCCGGCACCTTCGGCAGGAAGGTGCGCAGCACGGAGGCCCGCTCGGCCTCGGGCACGAGCGCGAAGAAGCTGCCGATCCAGTACCAGCGGTTGCCGTCGAGCTTCTCCAGCAGCGTCTTGCGCTGCTCGTCGTCCAGCAGCGGCTTCTCGAAGGACTTCTGCAGCTCGGGAATCAGCTGCAGCCACATGCCGGCCTGCTTCGGGTCGTCGAGGATCAACGAGACGACGTACTCGCAGAGGCTGCGGTACTGATCCTCGTCGAGCAGCACCTGGATCTTCTGCAACACCGGGCGGAAGCGGTAGGGCGCGTCGGGCGCCTTGTCCTTCTTGATCAGGATCTTGATCCAGTGCCTGCCCAATGCGAGCGCGAGTCGCCCGTCGGCAAGCTCCAGGGCGCAGGACTGCAGCACCGGGAGCAGCTCCTGGTCCTCCTTGGAGAGCTTCGTGAAGTCGAGGCGCCGAAGCAGCGCACGCACCTCGTCCTGCTTGCCGTCGACCAGCAGGGGCAGGAAGAGACGGTTGGCCTCGAGCAGCGACACGAGGCCGGGACTCGACGCGCCGTTGCCGCCGACGAGGTAGCCGAGCTTCGTGCGCTCCTCCTCCGGACGCCTGCTCTCCGCGATCAGCTTCCGCGCCGAGGCGACGAGGCCCCACGACAGCCTGGAGCGCACGAGCTCCTTGAGCATGTCCTTGTCGTCGGGGAACGCACGGAGCAGCCGGACGTCCAGCTCGTCCGCGCGATCTGCGAGGCCGAACGCGATGCTCGCCCGTCGCAGCAGCTTCACGCGGCTCTCGATGCGCGGCCAGGCGCGCAGCGGCGCCTGCTTCTCGTCCTTCGCGTCGCGCAGGCGGCCCATCTCCGCGAGGTCCGCCTCGAGCGCCGCCGTCCGCTCCGCGATCCAGCGCGTTGCTTGCGTGCCGGGCTCCATCGTCGTCAGCAGACCGATGCGCACCTTGTCGTAGAACTGGTCGAAGTCGTCGACGTTGCGATTGGCGGACCACCAGGTCCAGCGGCTCTGCGGCTTCTTCTCCTCCTTGATGACCGTCGAGAGCGGACGCCGGGCGATCATCAGGTCGAGCGCCTCGACGTAGAGCTCGCGCGCCAGGTCGTCGCGGCCGACCTGCTCCTGCAGCTCCCCCACCTTGAGCATCAGCGCGATGTCGCCGGGCGTGCTCACGAGCAGGCGCTGGTACGTGCGCAGGGCCTCGTCGCGATAGCCGGCGGTCTCGAACGCCGTGGCGATCTGCTGCTGGAAGGAGGCGAAGTCGGGCACGTCGGTCGCGAGCGAGAACGTCTTCGCGGCGTTCGACACCTCGCCGGCCTCGAGGAAGGCCTTGCCGAGATCCAGGTAGACCTGGGGCGGCGCGACCTCGCCGAGGCCGATCAGACGCCGGCCGTACGCGAGGTGGCGCTCGCGGTTGCCCTGCACGCGACCGAAGCGAGCGCCCTTCGTGTTGTCCATCAGCTCGCGGAGAAGCGACGAGCGGCGCTCGCCGATGATGGGCAGGGCGCTCTCGAGCGAACGCACCATGACGTCGCGCTCGCCGATCTCCTCGCTCAGGTCGGAGATCAGCTGATAGAGGTACATCTTGTCGTGGCGCTGCGCGAGACGCCCGAGCGTCTGCCGGCGCGCCCAGCGCAGGACCGGTGCGGCCGCGTCGAGGTTGAGCAGCCCGTCGATGGCGATCGTGAAGAGGTCGTCCTTCTGCGCGGTGGCGGCGATGTGCTGGAACATCCCGATCGCCTCGCCCTGCTTGCCGATCTGCGCCATCTGGTTGGCCATCAGCAGCAGGCTCTCGATGCGGTCGGGGAAGCGCGCGATGCCGCGACGATAGGCGGTGACGGCTTCCTCGCGCAGGCCCGCGAGGCCCAGCACGCCGGCCTCGAACTCCGCGCTGTCCGAGCCGTCCTCGAGGTCCTTGAGACGCGCGAGCACGACCTTCGCCTCGTCCGGCTTGCCGCGCTCGAGCTGGCTCATCGCGAGCTGGCGCAGGTAGTCGCCCTCGCCGTCGGGGTCGACGCGGATGAGCTCGCGGATCGTCTTCTCGTAGTTGTGGTAGTCGGTGCACGCGAGGAACACGCGGCTCTTCTCGACGAGCACCTTCACGGGCGCGGCGCCCGCGCTCTGCATGTACTCCTCGATCACCTCCGTCGCCGAGACGGGGTCGTTCGCCTTCGTGTAGAGGCGTGCGAGCAGGCCGCTATCACGCTTGTCCGCCGTGCCGTCGGTCAGCTTCTCTTCGAGCTCGATCGCGATGTCCGCGAGCTTGCCGAGACGCGAGGCGACGGCCATGAGGCGGTCTTCGACGTAGCGCCGCCTAGGCACCGACTGCACGCGCTGCCACAGCGCATGCCAGCGCTCCATGGCCTTGTCTTCCTCGCCGATTTCGGAGAGCAGCCACGCGAGGTGCATCTCGAGGTCTTCGCCTGCCTTCTGGGCGCCGCGGGCCTCGGCGAGCTTCTCGAGGATCGCAACGGACTCGCGCTTCTTGCCGATCTGCTCGTACGCCTCCGCGAGCTGCATACGCTCAGGCGCGTCCGGCGCGGCGACCTCGTCGAGCTTCTGGAGCTGCTCTTCGGCGAGGTCCATGCGGCCACGGGCCCGGTGGAGCCCGAACAGGAACAGGTAGGCCGGGCCCTTGGGCCGACCGCGCTCCATCGACGCCATCGCGAACTGCTGCGCCTGCGCGTCGAGGCCGATGGCCTGCAGCGCGGCGCCGGCCGCGAGGAGGTACTTCGTGAGCTCTTCGTCGTCGAGGTACGAAGACCAGACCGCCTCGGCCTCGGCACGCTTGCCGCGCTCGAGGAAGTGACGGCTCAGACCTTCGCGCCACTCGATGATCGCGGGCTCCGTTCGGATCAGCTCGCGGTAGGCCTCGACGAGTCGCTCTTCCTCGCCCGTCTCGCGGCACATCTCGAGCAGCTCACGCCGCATCGCTGCCGTGAAGCGGCCATCGGCGCTCGCACGGAACAGCCGCATCGCCTCGTCGACCTGGCCGGTCTCGCGCAGCAGGTCGATCCAGACCGTGCGCGCGACGTCGTCCAGGTCCTGCGCACCGGCAAAGCGGTCGATCAGCGTCTGCAGCGACTCGTCCGCGCGGTGCGCCTCGACGACGACCGTGAGCGCGTAGCGCCGGTCGCGCTTGAGCGTCGCGGCCTCATACGCGTTCCACGCGTAGCCCTGCGCGGCCTTCGTGTCCTCGGCGGCGAGCGCCCAGTCGGCGAGCCGGATCTGCTCGCGGAAGCGCGCCTTGCCCTCGCCCTTCGACACGAAGAGCGCCAGGGCCTCCTTCGGGTGGCCCTTGAGCGCGAGCACGATCGCGGCGCGGTTGCGCAGCGCGGGGTCGAGTCCGTCCTGGCGTGCGATCTCGTCGAGCGCGTCCTTCACGCTCGCGCCGCCCTGGCGGCCGAGCAGCGCCATGCGCACGCGTGTCTCGAGGATCACGGCCGGATCCTTCACCTGCTTGACCGCTTCCTTCCACGTGTTCCACGCGCCGCGGATGTCGCCGAGGGCGTCCTGCGCGCGGCCGAACGCGAGCTTCGCCGGCAGGATGTCCTTCTTCGCCAGCGTTTCGTACTGCTGGCGCGCGTCGCGCCAGCGTCCGGTGCGCTGCAGAAGGTGCGCCTCGACCCAGCGCGCCTCGTCGGCCTTGTTCTTCGCAAGCTCGGTGAGGAGCGGTTCGACGCTGCCGTGCGCGAGCACGCAGGCGCGCCACAGGTCCTCGTAGTCCGTCCGCTCGAAGCCGTCGGCGACAGCACGCTCCAGGAGCGTCGACACGTCGTTCTTGAGGGTGACGGGCTCCACGTCCTTGTCCGGGCCGCCGAAGGCGACGCCCGTGAGGACCACAAGGACGACGGCGATCAGCGCACGCTTCACGAGGCACCTCCGGTGCGCGGCATACGGCGGTAGACGAGCTCACCGAGCCAGACGAGCAGGGCGAGCAGGAGCGCCCACGGCCACAGGGCGACGACGTCCACGGGAGCGTCGCCGCCGCCGGCGGTCGGCGTGAAGCCGCCGGCGTTGTCGAGCTCCTGCCACGTGCCCCCCGTCGACTCGGCGAGACGCACGAGATCGAGCGTGAGCGCCGGATCGACCTGGTGCTCGAGGCTCGCCTCGACGCGAGGCGCGACCCAGAGCGCGTCGCTCCGGTCCTCACCGGCCCACGCCTGGATGTCCCGCTGTGTGGCGGGCTCCGGGACGTAGCGAGCCACCCAGAGGTCGGGTGCGCGACGCACGAACGTGAGCGGGCTGCGCTGCTCGCGGGGGCCGACGAGCTCGGCGCGAGGCGGCGGCGCATCGCCGCGCAGCTTGCGCGCCGTGAGCACGACCTCGTGGTCTTGGCGCCAGACGGCGTCGAACGCGTACGGGTGACGCAGATCCGCAGCCGTCCGCGCGAGCACGCGGCCGATCCACGCGCCGTAGCCCTGCCAGTCGCGCCACGTCTCGGTGCCCGGACCGGTCGGCTCGGTCATCAACGCGGTCACGCGGCCGAGGCCGTACCGCCACGTCGTGAGGACGGGGTGCTTCGTCGTGCTCACCTCGAGCAACGTCGTCGCGCCGCGCTTGGCCCGCGTCTCGACGTAGCCCGCGAGCGGCGGCAAGGTCTCGGCCGCGTCGTCCCACCAGCCTGCGCCGCCCTTCGTCGTCAGCGCATGCCGTCCGGGACGCCACGCGGGCAGGTGCGCGCTCGCCGGCTGCTTGAGCAGGATCTCGGGCAGGTTGAAGCGGTTGGGCACGCCGTAGAAACGGCCCTTGCCCCAGTTGGCCAGGTTCACGAGGAACTCGCTGTGCGTCTGGCCGCCGATCAGCACGGTGGAGACCGTGATGCCCTTCTCGGCCATGCGCCGCAGCAGCGGCTCGAACGCGCCCGTCTCGACGCCGCCGTCCGTCAGCACGAGCACGTGCTTGTAGCGCGTCTGCACGTTTTGCAGGCCGTAGAACGCTTCCTCGATCGCCGGCATGATCACCGTGCCGCCGCCGGCGTTGAGCCGGTTCAGCGCACGCTGGATCTCGATGGCGTTGCTCGCCGGCTGGATGGGCGCGGCCCAGCGCTTCGCGCCGTAGAACTCGACGATGCCGACCTTGTCGTGAGGCAGTAGGCGCCGGATCGCGAGACGCGCGACCTCCTTGGCCAGCTGCACGCGGTTGCCGCCCATCGAGCCCGACGTGTCGATGATGACGACGAGGGTGGTCGAAGGATCCCGCTTCTCTTCCTTCTGCACCAGCTCGACGGGTAGGACCTCGCTCAGTGCGGTGCGCTGCCAGCCGCCGGCCCCGAAGGACGCACGACCACCGGCCATCGCAAGTCCGGTGGTCCCGCGCTCGACGCCCGCGCGAATGGCGTCCTGGACTGCGGAGGGCACCGAGTCGGCGGGCCGATCGTCGAGCATCACGAGGTCGGACTGCGCGACGCGTCGCGCCAGCGATGCCTCGTCCGCCGTGACGTCGTCGAGCTGGAAGCCCGCGCCCAAGAGGCCGGAGAGGTTCGGACCGCCCTCGACCATGCGCTGGCCGAGGTACAGCACGCGCAGGGGCTCCTGCACGGCGAGGAACTGCGGCGCCCACGGATGGGCCTGCACGTCGAACGGCTCGCCGGCCGGATGCACGACGACGACGCGCGCGTGGACGCCCGCCTCGGCCGGCTCCCACTCGAGCGTCGCGGTGACCACGCCGTCGGCACGCACGCTGCGGACGGCTGCGAGCTCGCTCGCGCCGTCGTCGGCAGCGACGAGCAGGCGCACGTCGACCGCCGCGCCATCCCCTTCGATGCGCACGCCCATGCGCGCCAGGTGCCCGACGCGGAGCGTCGCCGGCTGATCTACCCCGATGAGGCGGAAGGGCGGACGCTCACGCGGCAGCTGGATCGTGTGCACAGGGATGCCCCGCGCCTGCAGGTCCTGCAGAGGCTTCGACCACTGGCGGTCCGTCGCGAGCCCATCCGTCAGCAGCGTGACGCTGCCGCGCGCGCCCGCGGGAATGGCCCGAGCGGCGACGCCCAGACCGCGTGCAAGCGACGAAGGGCTCTGCGCACTCACGACCTCGACGTCGCCGTCGCGACCCACCCGGGTGCCTTGATCGACGGCACTCGGCATCGGCTGACCGACGCGAACGAACACGGTGCGCTGCCCGGCGGCGACGTCATCCTGGATGCGGCGCGCCAAGGACTCGGCTTGCCCCTGAGCCGCATCGAGCGTCGAGCCGTGGGCGTCGAGGACGACCACGTGCCAGGCGTCGTCGCTGTCCGTGTACGCGACGGGGCGCGCGGCGCCCAGTGCCACGAGCAGGAGCACGAGCGAGCGGAGGAGTCCCAGGCGCACGTCGCGCAGACGGCGCGGCAAGAACCAGATCGCGGGGATCGCGAGGGCGAGCAGCAGCCAACCGGGGTGGAGCAGCGTCACGGCACCCTCCCCGCGCGGAAGAGCGTCCACTCCACGAGTAGCAGTGCGAACGCGAGCAGCATGACGAGCAGCGCGACGTCGAAGGCGCCCCCGGCCTCGGACTCGGCGGCGCCGGTCGCGCCGGCGCTTGCGGTCAGCGCGCCGGTGAGCAGCGACGCGGTGAACATGTCGCCATCAGCGACGTAGTCGCCGGCGACCGGAGGCACGAAGTCCGTGCCGACGGCGTCCAGCGTCGTATCCGCATGGCGGTACGCGGCATCCGCGTCCGCGACGGGCTCGCCGGCGGCGGCGAAGCGGCGGAAGGTCTCGCGGCCGGCGAGGTGACGGATGGCGCCCGCGAGGAAGAGCGGGAAAGCGCGCGACTCGACGAACGTGCGGTCGGGGCCGAGAAGCTCGGGCGCCGCGCGGATCGCGCGCGCAGGGCCATCCTGCACTCCAACGCTGACGGGGCGCCCGAGCATCTCCGCGAGCGCGGCACCGTCGATCTCTGCGAGGGCCAGCGTCGCCTGGAGCTTGCCGAGCGTGGCCCGCGCGTCCTCCGTCGGCTCGACCACCTCGATCGTGTGCTCTCTGGTGCCGCGCGAGGGGAAGCTGAGCATCGGACGGTCGCCGGACCGCGGCGCCGCGTCGGCCATGTTCAGCTCGACGTCGTAGGCGAGGTCGGGCCCTCCCTCCACGACCTCGATGCCGGGATCGAGCCGCAGGATCTCTTGCACGCGCTCGAACGGAGCGAACGTCGGAGAGACGGCTACGCGAATCGGCATCCGGTTCGGCAGACGCACGCCGGCAGCGTCGTCGAGCGCGAGGCCGTCCTCCGGCAGGCGCGCCTGGAGCAGTCCGCCGGCGGCCGCGATGTCGGTCCACACCAGCCGCGTGCCCTCGCCCTCCGCCGGCTCGGGCAGGTCGAGGCCGTCGACGGTCATGCGCGGCACCGGACCCTCGCCGCCGCGCACCTCGACGTAGACGTCCACGCGGTCCCACCGACCGGACGCCGCTTCTGCGATGCCCAGCGCGGCGATGCCCCGGTTGCCGGCGCGTGCGGGCGCGAACGAGCGACGCTCCACGGCCGGCGGGGCGGGCAGTTCGACGGCGACGCGCGTGCGCTGCAGGTCGAGCGCGTGCAGCTCGAGCGGCGCATCGCCGTAGACGATGAACGTCGTCTCGCCCGCGACCTCGTCGAGCATGGCGCGCACGACACGCTCCACGCTCGCGGGGGCCGCCTCCGGCGCGAGGCCCTCGAGGCGCTTGGCGAGCAGCAGCGGGTTCTCGCCAGGAGCGAGCAGCGTGCGCACCGTGCCGCCGCAGAACAGCACGTGCGTGCGGTCGGGATCGAAGGAGGAGCTGTCGTCGAGGAGCGCCTGCCTGGCTTCCTTGAAGCGGCTCTGCCACGCCATGCCGGCCGAGCCGTCGAGCAGCACCACGGTGCGGCCCTCACCCCCACCGCCCGCGCGCGGCTGCGCGAAGCCCAGCCACAGCAGCGCGCCGATGGCGCAGAAGAGCACGTAGGCGGGCCAGTGTCGGAAGCGGCGCACGAAGACGCGCGCGCGCGTCTCCTCGACGGCCTGCTTCCAGAAGAGCGTCGTGACGACCGGCACCTCGCGGTGGCGCACGCGCAGCCGCTGCAGCAGGTACAGCGCGCCCGCGATGCCGGCGAGGCCGAGCAGGATGCCGAGGGGGGCCAGCGCGAAGCTCATACGGCCAGGCGTCCTCCCTCGAAGAGGTGCGCCAGCTGCGGCACGACGGGCTGTTCGACGTCCAGGCGCAGTAGACCGACGCGGCGCGACGAGGCGAACTTCATGAGCCCCTCGTTGAAGGCGGCGTAGGCGCGGCGGTAGCCCTCCTTGACGGCGGGCGTGACGCTCACGTCCTCGCCTTCGCCCGTCTCACAGTCGAGCAGGCGCACGTCCCCCTGGAGATCCGGATCGGCGTCGCTCGGCCGCACGAGCTGCACGAGCACGAGCTTGTGGCGCATGTGCCTCAGGGCGTCGACGACGGCTTCGATCCCCTGCGGATCGAAGAAGTCGGACACGATCGCGACGAGACCCTCGCGCAGCTTGAGGTGGCCGAAGGTGCGCAAGCTCCGCTGGAAGTCGGTGCGGCCGCCCGGCTCGAGGCGCGCCAGCTCGTCGGCGAACTGCAGCACGCGGCGCTTGCCGGCGCGCGGACGCACGGCGATGCGCACGTCGTCGGCGAACGGGAAGATGCCGACGCGGTCGTGCTGATTCAGGCTGATCGCCGCCAGCGCAAGCGACGCGCGCAGGCCCGCGCGCGCACGCGGCGGCGTTTCCATCCACGCGCTCTCGCTGACATCCGGCAGCAGGTAGAGCGG
>JASJDY010000200.1 GCA_030065025.1 Planctomycetota bacterium | reverse complement strand
CTCGAGCGGTTCCGCGCCATCTACGACCCGCGCCGCAGCCGCCGCCGCAAGTCCGCGATCGTCGGTGCCTTGCTCGTCGTACTGGCCAGCATCGGCTTCGTCCTGTGGCCGCCGTCCGCCGAGAAGCTGCTGATGCAGGCCCAGGAGGCCGCCAACGACGGCGAGACCGAGAAGGCCCGCGAGCTGATCAGCCGCCTCGTCGAGGACTTCCCCGACTCGCCCGAAGCGGAGCAGGCCATCCTGATGCAGCGCCGGCTCTTCGCCCCGCAGCGCACGTCGCCGAAGCTGGCGAAGGCCGCCCAGGAGCTGAAGCAGACGCTCGAAGCCCGGATGCCCGGATTCCTCGAGGCCCTCCAGCAGCTGCCCGCACCAACAGCGCAGTCCGCCGTGGGCGAGGTGGTAGACCTGCTGGGTGTCTCGGCAGCCAAGCCGCTTCGCACCGGCATCCTCAAGCCCCAGACCGCCGCCCTGCGCACCGCTGTGCAGGAGCTGCTCACCGAGGCCATGGCCCGCGTGGACGTGCTCGCGCAGACCGGCGACGCGCACGAGCGCCTGGGCCAGGACCCGGACGGCATGCGCGCCTTCCTGAAGGAGGCCGAGGGCGCTCGCGACACCGAGTGGCTCGACGAGACGCGCAGCACCGCGAAGCTCATGCACCGCCTCGGGCGACTGCACCGTGACGAGAACTTCCGCGCGACGACGACCGAGCTCATCCGTGCTGTGGACGCGCTGGACAAGGCCGCGCAGTACCACGATCGCTCGATGCCCGCCGTGCGGCTGGCCTTCGCCTCGCTGCAGGTGGAAGAAGCCGACCGACGCTGCCGCGAGGAGGCCCCCGCCCTGATGGTCGCGGGGCAGATCGATCGCGCCGACGCGATCTATGCGCACCTGGAGACGCTGCTCCAGGAGTACGCAACGGATCCGATCTACGCACCGCTGATCGAGCGCGTCAGCCGGCGGCAGCTCCAGCGGCTGATCTCGGATCGCCGCGATCAGATCAAGGACATCCGCCAGCGCATGAAGCAGGCCCAGGCGGCCGAGACCGCGGGCGATCTCGAGGAGGCGATCCGCCTGTACGCGGACATGGTCTCGACGTACTGGCTCATCCGCTTCGAGAACGTCTTCACCCTCCCGCTCAAGGTCGAGAGCGTGCCGGCCGGCGCGCGCGTGACCCACGGCGGCGAGGTGCTCGGACGCACGCCCGTGATCGTGCGCTACCCGTGGGGCAGCACCGGCAAGATCAAGCTGGAGGCCCCCGGCTACGAAGCCCGCGAACATGATCTGACCGCGCGAGGTGGGACACCCGCGCACCAGGTGATGCTCGCTCTTGCGCCCGCGTCGCTGTGGACCTCCCCGGTGAGCACGAAAGTACGCGTCCGGCCGTTGGCGGTCGGCGAGCACGTGCTCGTGATGGAGCGCCGCGGGCAGATCACGATGTATGACGGCGCGACCGGCGACCTGCGCTGGGCCAAGGACCACGGCAGCCTCGAAGGCGTCCGCGGCCGGCCCTCGCTCTCCCGGGGCATGCTGTACGTCCCCCACGTGGACGGCCATCTGCTGTTCATCTCCGCGGACGACGGCACGAAGCTCGGCGAGCTGACACTGCCGCGCCTGAAGGGCGACGCCGCCTCGATCGGCGGCCGGACAGCCGTCGTCACCTCCGACGGCCGCTGCATCCTCCTGGAGGGGCGCTCGGAGATCGCGCGCATCCAGCTTAGCGCGACGCCCTCAGCCGGAGTCGTCGCCGCGCACGGCGCGTTCTGGATCGGGCTGATCGACGGCTCGGTCGTCCGGATCGACGCGAGCACGCAGGTGCGCCGCGAGATGCGCGTCACGAACAACCGGGCCGCCATCGCCGGCATCGGCGCGGATCCCCGGGGCGTGTGCGTGAACACCGCGCACGGCTCGGTCGTCGCGCTCGACGCAGGCGGCGGTGAGCGTTGGCGGCACGACAAGATCGGGGACCTCGTCGGCGCCCCGGCGTACGCGAGCGACCGCGTCGGCGTCGCCGCTCGCGACGGCGTGGTGACGCTCTACGAGGCCGGCACGGGCCGTACAGTGCGCCGCTACGAGGGCGTGGGGCGGCCGCGCGGCGGTCTGCTCGGCGTCGGGAGCAGCCTGCTGCTGGTGCGCGCGGACGGCTCGCTCTGGACCGTGGACGCCACGTCCGGCACGCTGCTCGTCAACATGAGCACCCCGGCGACGGCACTGTTCCCGCCGGCGCTCCTGCCGGGGAATCGCGTCGCGCTGCCGTACGGCAAGGGCCGCCTCGGCGTGATCCCGGGCCCGCGCAAGCCCGCGCCCGCGAAGTAGCCGCCCGGCCGCAGTCCGGCTACGACTCGGCGCGGCCCCCCCGAGCGGATACCCTGCGGGGACAGTGAGTACGACCACCGCCCCGTCTTCCGAAGCGGCCTCCGCGGCCCCGGTCCGCTTCGAGACCCGTCCCGAGGCCTACCGCCACTGGAGCTTCCAGGTCGAGGGGCCCGTCGCCCGCCTGGGGATGCAGGTCTCCGAGCACGAGGGGCTGCGCTCCGACTACGAGCTGAAGCTCAACAGCTACGACCTCAGCGTCGACATCGAGCTGGCCGACGTCACCCGGCGCCTGCGCTTCGAGCACCCTGGGGTGCGCACCCTCGTGGTGGAGAGCAGCGTGCCGCGCATCTTCTGCGCCGGCGCCAACATCCACATGCTGGGTAGCTCCACGCACGGCTTCAAGGTGAACTTCTGCAAGTTCACCAACGAGACGCGCCTCTACCTCGAGGACATGGCCGCCGAGTGCGGCATCCGCACGCTCGCCGCCCTGAACGGCACGTGCGCGGGCGGCGGCTACGAGCTGGCGCTGGCGTGCGACGAGATCGTCCTCCAGGACGACGGCAACACCGCCGTCAGCCTGCCGGAGGTGCCGCTGCTGGGCGTGCTGCCCGGCACCGGCGGCCTCACGCGCCTCGTCGACAAGCGCAAGGTCCGCCGCGACCTCGCCGACGTCTTCTCGACCGTCGCGGAGGGCATCAAGGGCCGCCGCGCGGAGCAGTGGAACCTCGTCGACAAGGTGGTCCCGAGCAGCCGCTTCGCCGAGTTCGTCACCGAGCGCGCCCAGGAGCTCGCCCAGGGCGACGGGCCGCGCGGGCGCACGGCGAACGCCGAGGGCGTCGTGCTCGAGCCGCTGGGCGGCACGTACGAGCAAGGCGGCGTGACCCACCGCAACGTCACGCTCGCCATCGACGGCCGCGTCGGCACGATCACGATCAAGGGACCCGACGCCCCCCCGCCGGCCGACCCCGCCGCCGCACGGGCGAACGCCAATGACCTCTGGACACTGCGCACGGCCCGCGAGCTCGACGACGTCCTGCTCGATCTACGCTTCAACCGTCCCGACGTGGGCACGCTCATCCTCAAGACGGAGGGCGACGCCGCCCAGGTGCTGGCCTGGGACGCGTTCCTGGCCGAGCACGCAGAGGACGATTGGTTCGTCTTCGAGATCCTCGCAACGTGGAAGCGCGTCCTGAAGCGCGTCGACCTGAGCGCGCGCAGCCTGTTCGCGCTGATCGAGCCGGGCTCGTGCTTCGCCGGCACGCTCTTCGACCTCACGCTCGCGTGCGACCGCAGCTACATGCTCGACGACCCGGATCACCCCGTGTCGATCGAGCTCTCGGCACTCAACCGCGGCCCGCTGCCGATGAGCAACGGGCTCACCCGTCTCGAGACGCGCTTCCTGGGCGCGCCGGACACCCTCGCGGCGGCCCTGGCCCACGAGGGGCCGTGGGATGCTCGCGATGCCGAAGACGCCGGCGTGGTCACGATCTCGCCGGATGACATCGATTGGGAGGACGAGGTGCGCATCGCCATCGAAGAGCGCGCCTCCCTCAGCCCGGACGCCCTGACCGGGATGGAAGCCAACATCCGCTTCGCCGGACCCGAGACGCTGGAGACCAAGATCTTCGGGCGCCTCTCTGCATGGCAGAACTGGATCTTCCAGAGGCCCAACGCCGTAGGTGAGCAGGGCGCGCTCACTCTCTACGGTCGGCCGGAGCGCCCCGTTTACGACTGGAGCAGGACCTAAGATGGGCAACGTCGATCTCAACGCACGTATCCCGAACAACGTCAACCTCAAGGAGGACCGCCGCCTGCAGCGCGCCCTCGAGGCCTGGCAACCCAAGTACATCGACTGGTGGATGGAGATGGGACCCGACGGCTTCCAGGCCGACGAGATCTACCTCCGCACCGCCGTCGACGTCGGCCGTGACGGCTGGGCCCACTTCGACCACGTCAAGATGCCCGAGTATCGCTGGGGCATCTTCCTGTCGCCCGCCGAGCTCGAGCGCGTCGTCCCCTGCGGCGACCACTTCGGCGATCCGGCCTGGCAGCAGGTGCCGGGCGAGTACCGCAACATGCTGCGCCGCATCATCGTGACGCAGGCGGACACCGAGCCGGCAAGCGTCGAGCAGCAGCGTCTGCTGGGCCGCACCGCGCCGAGCCAGTACGACATGCGCAACCTCTTCCAGGTCAACGTCGAGGAAGGCCGTCACCTCTGGGCGATGGTGTATCTGCTCCACACCTTCTTCGGCCGTGACGGACGTGAAGAGGCCGAAGACCTGCTCCGTAGGCGCTCCGGCAACGTCGACTCGCCGCGCATCCTCGGCACGTTCAACGAGCCCGTCGAGGACTGGCTCAGCTTCTTCATGTTCACGACGTTCACCGACCGCGACGGCAAGTTCCAGCTGCTGGCGCTGGCCGAGTCGGGCTTCGATCCGCTGAGCCGCACCACGCGCTTCATGCTCACGGAAGAGGCGCACCACATGTTCGTCGGCGAGACGGGCATCGGTCGCGTCATCGAGCGCACGGCGCAGGTGATGAACGAGCTCGGCACCGAGGACGTCGACAAGATCCGCGCCCACGGCGCGATCGACCTGCCGACCATCCAGCGCTGGCTGAACCGCTGGTACAGCTCGTCGGTCAACCTCTTCGGCGGCGAGCAGTCCAGCAACGCGGCCACCTACTTCGCCTCCGGCCTGAAGGGTCGCTACAAGGAGGACAAGTACGAGGATCACGTCGCCCTCGACGCGATCTACCCGATGGACGTGCCGGGCAACGGCGGCATCACCACCGAGGAGATCCCGCTGCGCAACGCGATGAACGAGGTCCTGCGCGACGGGTACACCGGCGACTGCGAGTTCGTCGTCGGCCGCTGGAACCGCATCCTCGAGAAGGCCGAGCGCTCCGAGCGCATGTACCTCCCCCACCGCCGCTTCAACCGCGAGATCGGCATCTACGCCAGCGGCCACTACGACGTGAAGGGCAACCCCATCACGGACGCCGAGTGGGAAGCCAAGCACGATCAGTGGCTGCCCTCCGAGGACGACCTCACGTACGTCAAGAGCCTCATGAAGCCCTGCTTGGAGCACGGCAAGATCGCCTCGTGGATCGCGCCGCCCAAGAAGGGCATCAACGGCAACCCGTTCGAGTGGGACTACATCCGCTTCGACGGCACCTCGGCGGGCGTCGCGCTCGGCGCCTCGCCGTCGCTGACCGGCTAGGGTCGATCCCCGGTGGCGTCGGCCGCTCCCGCCGCGATCAAGCTGCAGCTCGACGCGAACCTCCTCGAGGTCACGTGGCAGGACGGCCACGTCTCCCGCTACGCCGGCTCGTACCTGCGCAAGATCTGCCCTTGCGCAGCGTGCGTCGGGCACGCGCCCGGTGAGCGCGAGCCGCCGTCCTGGAAGCAGGTCGAGGGCGTACGGGTGACGCACGTGGCGGCCGTGGGCTCGTACGCGCTCAAGCTCACGCTGAGCGACGCGCACGCCTCGGGCATCTACTCGTACGACTTCCTACGGCGCTCGTGCCCGAGCGAGCGTCCGGACGTGGACGACACGGGGCTGCCGACGTTGGAGTTGTAGGGGCAGCCGGAGGCGCCGCAGCGCGGCGCCGAACGCCCGCCCGCACCCACGATCGCCGGACGTGGGGCGCCGCCCATCGAACCCCTCCGGGACCACGTACGCCGGCGCCACGCACGGCGAAGATTGGTTCGGGCGGGCGTTCGGCACGCCTCCGGCGTGCCTCCGGCCGCCCCTACGGCGAACCGCTCGTGCCAATTCGAGCCGTGCCGCCCCTACTCCAGCTCGCCTAAAAGGAAGCACCACTGATCGAGGATGAGCTGCTTGCGGCGCGCGAGCCCGGCCGCGCCGTGACCGCCCTTGCGGTCGACGCGCAGCAGGATCGGCAGGTCCGAGATCGACGCCGCCTGCCATGCCGCCGCCATCTTGCGGGCGTGGAACGCGTTCACGCGCCCGTCCCGTAGGCCCGCCGTCAACAGCACGGCCGGGTAGGCCGTGGCAGGGCGCACGTTGTGGTACGGCGAGTAGCGCCGGATCCACGCGAACGCCTTGGCGTCGTCGGGATCCCCGTACTCCTTCGTCCACATGCGCGCGTACTGGAAGCGGTGAAAGCGCAGCATGTCCGTGAGCGGCACCGCGCAGACCGCCGCTGCGCACAGATCGGGACGCTGGTTCACGCAGACGGCCACCAGCAGACCGCCGTTGCTGCCACCCTGGATCGCGAGCCGCTCACGCGACGCCTTGCCGCTCTCGACGAGCCAATCCGCCGCGGCGATGAAGTCGTCGAAGACGTTCTGCTTGTTCGCGAGCGAGCCGGCCTCGTGCCATGCCTCGCCGAACTCGTCACCTCCGCGCAGACACGCCACGGCGAGCACGCCGCCGTGCTCGGCCCAGAGCGCCCGCCTGCGGTCGAAGCGCGGGTAGATCCCCACGCGGAAGCCGCCGTACCCCGTGAGAATCGTCGGCGCCGAGCCGTCCAGCTTCACGTCCTTGCGGTGCAGCAGGAAGATCGGGATCGCCGTCCCGTCCTTCGACTTGTACGTGGTCTGCGTGGAGACCAGCTGGCCCACGTCGATCGTGGTCCCCAGCGTGGTCTCCGCCTCGAGCACGGGCTTCGCCTCGGAGAGGTCACACCTATAGATCGTGGTCGGTCGCGCGTACGACTGAAACGTGAGCCAGATCCGGGTGTCGTCCGGCCGCGTCGCGAAGCGACCGACCGTACCCGGCCCCGGCAGCGTCAGCTCGCGGAAGGGACCGCCGGCCAGCGCACGGACGTACAGGCGCGAAACGACGTTCACCTTCATGTGGACGACCAGGAACTTGCCGCCGACGACCCGCACGTCCTTCACGACGTCGCGCTCGCCGCGCGGCACCTCGACGAGCGTCCAGTCGCCCAGGCCGCCTTCCGGCGTACGGGGCGCCGTGAACACCTCGCGGTTGCCCGTGTTGCGGTCCGTGTTGAGCACGTACACGTCGCCGGCGCGGTCGATCCACGTGCGCTCGTCCTTGTCCGTGATGAGCGGCGTGAGCTTCAGCTCGCCCTTCTCCCACGTGCACTCGAACGTCTCGGTGGCCTGGTACGGCTGCCCGCGGACGAGGAACAGGTGCTGCTGGTCCGAGCTGCGGCTCAGCCAGCACGACTCGAGCATCGGACGCCCGCGGCCGTACACCATGGGGTCGTCTTGCACGAGGCCGCCCAGGGTGTGGTGGTAGATGCGCCGGTGGTACTGCGCTTCACCGGAAGGCACCGAGTCCGGATCGGGCATGCGCGAGTACAGGAAGCCCTTGCTGTCAGGGGTCCACACGACGGAGGCAAACTTGGTGCGGGTGATGCGGTCGGAGAGGTGGCGTCCCTCGCTCACGTCGTAGACGTAGAGCGTGGTGTCCTCGGAGCCCTCCGCGTCCCGCCGATAGGCGACGTACCGGCCGTTGGGCGACACATCCCAGCCGCGAATCGCCGCCGTGCCGCTGCGCGCCCAGCGGTTGGGATCGAGCACGACCTGCGGTGTCTGCTGGGCCTTCGCGTCCGTCCGATAGAGCACGGGCTGGTTCGCGTTTTTCGGCCGGTACGTGTACCAGCGGTACCCGCCGCGGAACCTGGGCAGCGACTTCATGCCGCCCAGGGCGAACTCGGCGTCGAGCCGGCGCTTCAGCTCCTTGCGCTCCGGATGGGCGTCCAGCCGTGTCCGAACGAGAGCCATCTGCGCCTGATCCCAGGCCACGACCTTCTCGTCGTCGTCCTTCTCGAGCCAACGATAGGGATCCGGGATGCTCTGGCCGTGCATGCGCAGGTGCGTGTTCTGGGCCGGGGTCTCCGGATAGACGGGACGGACGCTGTCCTCCGCAGGAGCGGGCACGGCACACGCGAGCAGGAACAAGGTCGTGAAGAGCAGACGGGGCATGGGGCGCACTCCCGGGGTCGGCCGCCGCACCCTACCCCAGGATGGCGGCCACGCAGATCGGCGGCGGGCCGAGTAGGCTCTCGGCGATGAGCGCCCCTCGCCGCAAACCGGTCCCGCTGCCCGAGGCCCGTTGGCCCTCGCGCGAGGAGGCGGCCGGCGCCCGTCTGTTCCAGCCCGTGCGCCTCGGGCCGATCGAGGCGCGCGAGCGCACCTGGGTGCCCGCGATGGTGCCGTGGCGCGCGACGGAAGACGGCACGGTCACGCCGGAGAACCTCGACTGGTACGGACGCTTCGCCCGCGGCAAGCCGGGCGTACTCGTCGCCGAGGCCACCGGCATCCGCGACATCCGCAGCGGTCCCCTGATGCGCATCAGCGACGACCGCTTCCTCCCCGGCCTGCGCACGCTCGTGGAGCGCGTGCGCCAGGCGTCGGAGGAACGCACGCGCTTCTTCATCCAGCTCATCGACTTCCTCACCGTGCGTCGGCGCCCCGAGCCCCGAAAGTTCTTCGCGCGCTACCTGAAGATCGACGCCGACCACCGGAGGCGCCTCGCCGAGCACGTGGGCGAGGAACGCTGGCTTCACGCGTCGGAGGAGGACGTGCGTACGGCGTTGCTCGGTGCAGACGGCGATACGCAAGCCGCCGTCCTCACCCACCGCGAGCTGCGAGACCTCGAGTACGGCTACCGCGAGGAGGTGGGCGACACCCACCTCCCCCACGTCGCCGAGCTACCCACCGTACTGCCGGGGCTGTTCGCCGATGCGGCCGAGCGCGCGCGCCGGGCCGGCTTCGACGGCGTGGAGCTTCACTACGCACACGCCTACACCATGGCGTCGTTCCTCAGCCGCACGAACCAGCGCACGGACGGCTACGGCGGATCGCGCGAGGGCCGCGTGCGGCTTGCCCTGGAGGTGATCGCGGCCGTGCGCGAGCGTGTCGGCACCGACTACTGCGTCGGGACACGCTTCCTCGGTGACGAGGTGATCGACGGCGGCTCACGCATCGACGACGCGTCTTGGTACGGCTTGCAGTTCGCGCGTGCGGGACTGGACTTCCTGTCGATCTCCAAGGGCGGCAAGTTCGACGACGCGAAGCAGCCGCGCGTCGGGCACGCCGTCTACCCCTACACCGGGCCGAGCGGTCACGAGTGCATGCCGACGGTGCGCATCGACGAGACCGGCCCCTTTGCCCGCAACGTCGCACTTGCCGCCGAGATCCGCAGGGCCGTGCGCGCCGATGGGCATGAGACGCCGGTCGTGACGGCCGGCGGCATTTGCACCTTCGAGCAGGCCGAGGGCATCCTCGCGCGCGGCGAGGCCGACATCGTCGCGAGCGCGCGCCAATCCCTGGCGGATCCCGACTGGTTCCGCAAGGCGCGCCTGGGGCAGGGCGACGCCGTCCGGCGCTGCGTGTTCACCAACTACTGCGAAGGCCTGGACCAGATGCACAAGCAGGTGACCTGCAAGCTGTGGGACAAGGACTTCGATCCGGACGACGCCTCGATCGCTCGCTCGCCCGACGGCCGGCGCCGCCTCGTGCCGCCGCCGTGGGAGCCCCCCGCGTAGGCCGCCTCCAAGGCAGACGTTCGCACGTAGCGGACCCTAACGAGGTGCTGCCCACGCCGAACGGCTTCTCGGAGTCCGGAGGGCTGCCGGTATCATCCGCCGTGTACCGGTGAACGGGGCGGTGCGCGGGAGGATCACATGCGACGGCGCGAACGCGGGGTGGCGCTGCGCCCGTATGCGCTCCTCGTGATCGCGCTCCTGCTGGGCACCCCCGACAGCGTTCCGCACGCCTCGGCTGATGAGCCGCGAGGGGATCTG
>JASJDY010000199.1 GCA_030065025.1 Planctomycetota bacterium | reverse complement strand
GACCAGCATCCCGGACCTGAGCTGCCTCTCGGAGCTCAAGAAGTAGCCGCCGGCCTCCCGCTCGAGCGGTTCGGGAGCCTCACGGGCATCCCGGGCCTGGTCCATGCCGTGACGACCCGCTCCGGCGGGAGCAGTCGTGGTGCCTTCGCGTCGCTGAACCTGGGTCGCGGCTGCGGTGATCGCCTCGCGGACGTCCGTGCGAACCGGGCACGGGTAGCCGCTGAGCTGGGGGCCTCCTCGTTGACGACGCCCCGCCAGGTCCACGGCTGCGACGTGGTCGAGGTGGACGCCGCCGCGGAGCCCCCCGATACCGGCTGTGACGCCCTCATCACGACTGTCCCCGGCAGACTGGTCGGCGTGCTCGGCGCCGACTGCCCGGGCGTCCTCCTGGTGGCGCCGGCCCGGCGGGTCCTGGCCGTCGTCCACGCGGGCTGGCGCGGGATCGAGGCGGGCATCGTGCCGCGTGCCGTGGCCGAGCTCGAGGCCCGGCACGGCGTGAGCCCCGCCGAGCTCCTCGCCGGCATCGGCCCGGGGATCTCAGCGCCGCGTTACGAGGTCTCGGCCGAGGTGGGCGAGCGCATCGCCCTGGCGGTGAGCGCGGACGCGCGGGACGTGGTCCTACGGTCCGGGCGACCGGGGCACGCGCACGCGGACCTGAAGGCCGCGATCGAGGCGCAGCTTGCGACGGCCGGTGTTCCGCGTGATGCGATCGAGCGCCACCCGGCGTGCACGTACGACGACGCGCGCTTCTTCAGTCACCGGCGCGACCAAGGGATCACGGGACGGCACGCGTTGGTGGCGGGGTGGATGTAGAGGCGGCAACGCCGCCTCTACTCCGTATCCGTTTCCGTCTCCGTTTCCGTTTCCGGCGTGGGCCGGACCCGGGTCACGAACCCGACCCGCCGGGCCGTATCCGTCAAGCCGACAGTCGCCGTGGCCGTGGCCGTGGCCGTGGCCGTGGCCGTGAAGCATGCACGAATGGCGTGCATGCATACGCGCAGATTGGCGAAGCCGAGTCGCAGCTACAGGCGACGGTCGTTAGATCTCGACCGACTCCAGCGTCTCTTCGAACGCCTCGTCGAACGCGGCCGAGAAGTCGTACAGACCGAAGAAGTCTTCCTTGCGATCGTCGGCTGTCTTCTGCAGCAGGTCAGCGCGGATGAGATTGAAGACGATCTCGCCGAAGTCGTCCGTGCGCGTGACGCCCCAGTGGCGCAGCACCGGACGCGCCATGAAGCCGAACTGCTCCAGCGCGAGGCGGCGTACGCCTTCCATGATCTCGGGACCGCTCACGTGACGGCGCGTCGCACCGCGAACGCTGAGCGTGTAGTCGAGCGCCTCGAACACGAAGTGATATGCCTCGGGGCGATAACGCGGATCGCGCCGCGTCAGGTCGAGGATGATCGCGTCCTTGTCGAGCATGCGGCCTCGCGTCACTCCCCCGGCACTCGAACTCGGGTGCCAACCCCCGCCTCGACGCTCGTCTTGGCTGGGGCGATCAGGCTACCGGATTCGCGTGTCGCGTCGGAAATCAAAATGTCCCGCCACAGTGCACTGCACACCGTGTTCGGCATCGGTTCTATCGGCCGCGCGTCCCGCGTAGCCCAAGCGCTACATCGACGCGTACGAAGGAAGGGCAAACGCTGAAACAGTTACCGAACGGCGGGCGGTGTGGCCGGTCGGCGAAGCAGCGCGATGGCCTCGATCAGTACGGCGGCCGGCGTGACGTTCGACGCGACCGCGGCCTCGAGCTCGCCCCACGCCGTGATGAGATCCAGGGCGCGCTCGGGATCGATCGCGGGCAGTGGTCCGCCCCCACGACCCGCGGCTCGCTCCCGTGCCGACACGCACAACACGCGTAGGACATCGCGCAGCAACACGCGCAGGTACTGACGCTTCGTGTCCGTCTCTCGCGGATCGCGCGCTGCGAGGTCGGCTGCGCCTTGTTGAAGCTGTGAGAGCACGCGCTCGCTCGTCTCCCCCACGCGCGGCACGTCGGCTTCGCCGGCTTCGACGATCGCGCGAGCCGCTGCGATGACATCCGCCTCCACCACGCGGCGCGCACGCGCGAGCGAACCACCTGCTGCCAACGCGGCCTCGTCGGCGGTCGGCGCGTCGGCGCCCTCTTCTCGCAGGCGCTCGGCGATCGCGTCGCGACCGAGCGGCGGGAACCGCACGCGACGGCATCGACTCAGCACCGTCTCGGGCAGGCGCTCGGGCCGCGTCGTGACGAGCACGAAGACGGTGCCTTCCGGAGGCTCCTCGAGCGACTTCAGATAACGCGCGATGCCCTCCGCCTCCATCGCCTCGGCGGGATCGATCAGGAAGACCTGGTGCTCGGACTCCAGCGGCGTCATGTGCGCGCGCTCGAGCACCGGGGCGAGCGCCGCCACGGAGATCACCGTCGCCTTGTCCTGAGACAGCTCGTGCAGATCCGGATGCGAGCCGTCGAGCGCGAGACGGAACACGCGCTCGTTCGGCTCGGCCGGCGGGGAGGCGGCGAGGATGCCCGCCGCGAACGATCGCGCCGCTTCGTGCAGCGCCTCGCGGTCCGAACCCTCGAACAGGTAGGACGGCGAGAGGCGCTCGGCGGCAAGCGTGCGCAACAGCAGCGCGCCCGCATCCCCATAGCGCTCGAGCGGATGCTCAGTCGAAGAGGTCACGGACCGCCTCCCAGACGCGCGTCTCCACTGCGTCCTTGGTGCCTTCGCCCGAGACGACGCGGCGCTGCTCCGGATCCTCCGCGAACAGAGAGCGGAAGCGCTCTGCGACACGCCGGCGGTAGGCGCCGCCGCGCACCTCCAGCCGATCCCGGCTGTCGCCGACGCGCACGTCGGCGTCGTCTGGAGGCATGTCGATCAGGATCGCGCGGTCGGG
Source organism: Planctomycetota bacterium (assembly GCA_030065025.1). Lineage (GTDB taxonomy): Bacteria > Planctomycetota > PLA2 > PLA2 > JAEUHO01 > JAHEIK01. Next base: position 7,210 of record JASJDY010000199.1, on the reverse strand, counting down.
CTCCGTGCCACCCGTCGCAAGCGCGGAGCTCGCGCGCAGGGCCTCCTCACTGGCGCGCCGGCCGACGCCCTCGTACGCCCCCTGGTACGCCGTCGTGGCGTAGTGCCAGCGATCGCAGACGACGACTTCGCCGCGCGCGAGCGCCGGCCGGATGACCTCCTCGACCAGCTGGGCGCGGGACGCCTGGTAGAGGAACACCTCGGCCATGGGCGCCGTGTCCCCCAGGTCGCGGTCGAGCAGGAGGGCGCGGACACGCTCGCCGAGGACGGTCCCACCCGGCTCGCGTGTCGCGAGCACGGTGCGGCCGAGGCGCTGCAGGTGGCTGGCGAGCCGACGCGCCTGGGTGCTCTTGCCGCAGCCGTCGATGCCGTCGAGAACGAGGAAGATGCCGGGGAGTGCGGGCATGGGGAGGAGCATAGCGCACCCCCCTTACGCTCATCGGTCCCGCTCGCGATCCCGCTCGCGCTCGAGATTCGTCCGTCTCCTGTGGCGGTCGAGGTCGAGCGCGTGTGCGAGCGAGAGCGCGATCTTGTGCCTCGCAGCGGAGAGCGGAGACGGAGCGGCGGGGCGGGTCCCGAAACGGGCCCGGTGTACGCCGGAAACGGAAACGCGCACGGAAACGGATACGGGGCAGAGAAGGACTAGATCCGCGCGAGCAACCCGTCCACCAGCTGCTCCACGCCCGCATCGGTGCGGCGCAGGTCGCGCATCTCGTGGATCGCACGGCTCACGCTGCTGTGGCTTCGCAGGCCGAACGCCGAGCCCAGCTCCGTGAGCGGGAGGGCGCAGGCGCGGTAGACCAGGTACATCGCCATGCGCCGCGGGAAGGCCGCGGTCCGGATCTTCGTGGGCTGATCGAGCAGCGCACGCGAGATGCCGAAGTGCTGCGCTACGACCTCCTTCGCGCGTCGGATGACCTCCTCGCGCGCCGTCGCCGCCACGCTCGGCGCCAGCTCCTCGAGCCAGTCCACCTCGAGCGGCCTGCCGACCTCGGCCGACGCCACGGCCCAGCGATCGAGGATGCCCACGGCGCCGCGCACGGATGCCGTGCGATCGAGGATCGCGGTGCGCACGTCCTGCGTCAGCTCGGTGCCGCGTCGCATCGCGCGATCCGCGAGGATGTCGCCGAGCCGTGTGCGATCGGGCAGCGTCACGCCGAGCACGATGCCGCCGAGCAGGCGCGAGCGCAGGCTGGGCGAGAAGCCGGCGATCTCCGCGGGATGGGCACGTCCTGCGAGGACGAGGCGCGTGTCCGTTCCGCAGCAACGCTCCTGCAGCCGCACGAGCGCGGCCTGGGTCGCCTTGCGGGCGGCCAGCTCGTCCACGTCGTCGATCAGGATCAGGCGCCGGCTGCTGAGGTCGAGCTCGAACGCCCGCAGCGCGTCCACCTCCTTGGCACGCAGGGCCGTCACGTAGCGCTGCGTGAAGCGACGGGCCGTCATGTAGACGGCGTCGCCCGGGCGGCGGCGCGTCACGTCGCCGTGCAGGCCCTCGAGCAGATGGGACTTCCCGGCCCCGCACGCACCGTGCAGGTAGAAGGTCGTCGCGCCGCGCACCGCGCCGCCGTCGCGGAGCTGCCTCAAGATCATCACGGCGAAGCGGCCGCTCGAGCCGGCGACGAACGTGTCCAGCGAGGCCGGCAGGCCACGGCGCTCGAGCAGCTCGTCCCACTCCGCGGGCCGCTGCGGCAGTTTCTCGCGCAGCGAACGGCGCGCCTCCTGCTGGGCCGACACGCGCAGGCGCACGTCGACACCCTCGCCCAGGACGCGCTCGCAGGCATCACGCAGCACGTCGCCGTACGTGAACTCGAGCCACGTTCGGTGCACGTCCGTCGGCACGGCGAGCGTGAGCGCGTGCTCGTCGACGTCTACGACACTGGTGTCTCGGAACCAGAGCCGGAAACGGTGACGGCCGAGCGCCTGCAGCAGCTCTTCGCGCAGCCCGTCGTTGATCTCGCGGTAGACGCTGTTCACCGTGCGCCGCCAGCCTCCTGTGCCCTGCGCTTCAGCATAAGCGCACTTGCATCGCGCGGGGCCAGACGGAGGGCGGCAATTGCCTGGCTCAGGGCTTCGGCTGCGTCACCGGCATCCAACAGGGCGTTGCCGAGGTCAACGAGATCCTTGACCGCGCCGGCATCCACCCGCTTGTCCTCCGGCAGGAGGCGTGCGAGGGCGACCTGGACCTTGCGCTCGCGCAGCGCCTCGTCCGTGCGGCCCAGCTCGACGAGCGCGGCCGCATAGTCGCGGTGCAGCTCCATGTCCGGCGCCTCGCCGCGAGCCACGTTGGCGCCGTAGGGCGTGATGTCGATCATCTCGTGGCAGATGCGCGCGACGGCCGCGTGGTCGCTCTTGGCCTTGTGCCAGGCCTTCAGCTCCTTGCGGACACCGTAGTCCTCGGCCGCGATGGCGGCGTAGGCCTCGAGCTCGGCCATCGCCTTGTCCATCTGTCCGGCACCGCGGTACAGCTTCGCCAGCTGCAGGTACGGGCTGTCGCGCCCGACGTAGCGCGGGAAGCAGGCCTTGGCGGCCTCCAGGTGCTGGACGGCCTTCTCGCTGTCCGAGCCGGCCTGCAGCTCGCGCTGGGCGAGGAAGAGGCGCACCCCGAGGTCGTCGTAGCCGGTGCGCAAGAACCGCTCGTAGTGCTGGATCGCGAGATCGGTTCGGCGGTTCATCTGGGCGAGGCGCCCCTCGAGCAGGATCACCTCGGGGTGGTCGGGCTTCAGTGCCTTGGCCTTCGCGAGCTTGCCGCCGGCGTCGATCTCCTGCCTGCGCTGCAGGTGGCCCCAGGCCATGCGAACCAGCGCCTCGGCGTCCTTGGGGTTCTTCTCGATGCGCTTGGCGAAGGCGGCCATGCTGGCGCGGTCCCAGCGGGGCACGAGCTTGTACTCCCCCACGATCGTCTTGACGTACTCGGAGAACATCTCGTCGTAGCGGTCGAGGTCGAGCTCCAGCACCTCCTGGAACACCTGCGCCGTCGACTTGTCCTTGGCGAACGCCTTCAGCATCTGCGGAATGACGTCGAAGCCCCGCTCGCGCGTGAGGTGGTCGGCGATCAGACCGCCCTGGTAGTAGGCGAACAGAATGTCGGGACCGCGGAAGGCCTGGTTGATGCGCGACATCTTCAGCAAGCGGCCGTTGCGCCAGCGATCGTAGAGCTGACGCTCCATGTCGCGACCCCAGCGCTCGCGGCGCTGCTTCTCCTCGAAGACGGACAGGCCCTCCGTGAGCCAGCGCGGCACCTGCCCCTTGCTCTGCTGCAACGTGACGACGTGGGCAAACTCGTGCCACGCGGTGCGGGACCAGGAGAACTGCCCCACCGGCTTCGAGGTCGGCCCGAGCAAGGTGATCGTGTTGCCGAAGCACACGCCGAGCGCGGGCAGGCCCGGCGAGCCGACGCTGCGGACGGAGAAGTCATCCGAGCGATGGAACGAGTCGGCGTAGGTCGGCTTCTCGACCTCGATGCCGTACTTGCGCGTGAGGACCTCGTGGGACTCCTCGAGGAGGTCCGGCAGGTAGTGCTGCATCACATGCCACTCCTGTAGCGGCATGCGGATGCGGAAGTTCTCGGTCTCGACCGTCTTGAACTTCGGCATCCACTCCGAGAGGACCTCGATCCAGTTGTCGCGGCGGACGTCGCCCCAGCGCTTCGACTTGACGACGCCGAGCTTGAAGTTCTCGAGCGCCTCGTCGGTCTGGCCGCGGTTCATCAGCGCCTCGCCCAGCACGACGTAGGCGTTGCGATGGTCGGGATCGACCTCGATGGCCTTGCGTGCAAGGTCGGCGGCGATGTCGTAGCGTCGCTGCCGCTCCCCCACCAGCTCCGCACAGATGAGGTAGAGCTCGCCGTACTTGGGGTCGTACTTCAGGATCTCGTTGCGCAACGTCTCGAACGCCTCGGTCTCGCCGCGGATGTAGTGCAGCGCCGCGCGGATCGCGCGTGACTCCTTGTCGCGCGGGTTGATCTTGAGCGCGCGCTCGAGGGCATCCAGTCCGCGCTTGTAGTCGCCGTTGCCAATGTGGATCGCAGCCTTGGTCGACAGGGCGGAGACGAGGTTGGGGTTCGTCTCCAGGGCGCGATCGAGCTCCTTGAGCGCCTGGCTCTGCCGATAGAACATCAGCGCCTTGCGCGCCTGTCCGACGCGAGCCTCGGGAACCTCGGAGTTCTGCTTCAGGATCTGGGCGAAGTTCTTGCCCGCCAGGGCCTGGCCGTTGCTGCCGCGGTTCTGGCGGAAGATCTCGGCGAGGACGAGCTTCGCGTCCGTGTCCTCGGGGTTCTCCTTGAGGTGTCGCTGCAGGAGGCCGATCGCGGCCTGGAACATGTCGTCGGCCGGGTTGGGCGAGAGCCACGTGGCGCGCACGGCGGCCTCGGCGACCCACGGCACCTCGGCCGGATCCACGTCGTTGTCGTTGTAGTAGGCGACGACCTTGTCGTACTCCGCGAGGGCCTCCTTGCGACGCCCTCGCTCCTCGTAGGTCATCCCGAGCGCGCAGCGCGCCACGAGGTCGTTGCCGCGCTCGGCGAGCGCTGCGCGGGCGGCCGTGGCGGCCGTCTCGTGGCGCCCGGTCGCGAACATCGTCTTGAAGCGCAGCGCCGTGGCACGCCGGTCCTCGGGGCGGGCGGTCGAGGCAGCCGTCGCGGCGTCGAGGGCCTTCTGGTACTCGCCGGTCCGCTCGTACACCCGACCGCTGAGGTAGGCCGGCAGGTGGCTCTTGGGGTCGTAGCGGCCCAGCCGCTTCATCCGCGCCAGCACCTCTTCGTGGTTGCCCGTGCGGAAGGCCTTCCAGCCCTTCTCGGTGTGGCGCTCGACGGCCTCGAGCCGTTCTTCTTCCTCGGGCGTCAGCTCGGTCTCGTCGGCGTGAGCCGGGCGCAGGAGGCCGGCGGGGACCAGGAGGAGGGCACCCAGCGCGAGGACGGCGAGGGCGAAGTGCGGGCGTCGGGGCATGGGAGCTCCAAGGAACTGGGGCGCGATTCTACCCGTCTGGTGAAGCCCCGTTTGGGGCGCAAGCGGAGCAGAGGAGTCGAAGGCGAGGTCCATTTCTGATAGGTGGTCCCCTGCGGATCGAGAGTTGCCTCGCCCTCGACTCGACGGCGAGTCAATGGGGCCAAGCCACGCCTCATTCCGATAGGCGGCACCCTCGCGTTCGAGTCGAGCGCGAAGGGCCTGGGACCACGCCTGTGTCACTCGGATTCTCCAGGACGCCTCGCCTTCGCCTCCTACGACCGCGAAATGCGCAGGGGGCCGAACGTCATCTGTTCGTACGGCCATGACCGACGTTCCTATCCTCGTACCCGCATGCGCATCCTCGGGCTCCCCCTCTGCGTGCTCTGCATCCTCTGCGGATTCGCCGCAACGGGCGATGCCGAGCCGTCGCTCCCCGCCCGAGACGCCATCGACGCCGCCATCGAGAAGGGCGTCAACTGGCTGCTGGACGAGCAGAAGCCCGCCGGCACCTGGGGCTCGGGCAAGCACGCCGTCGGCAAGACAGCGCTCGCCGTCTATGCGCTGCTGCACTGCGGGCTCGCCGAGGACCAGGACACCAAGCAGGCCCGGCGTCTGGGCCGTGCACTCGCGTGGCTCGACAAGCACGGCGCGGGACGCGCGAAGCGACGCGAGCGCGACACGCGCACCTACGAGGCCTCGCTGCTCCTCATGCTCCTGCGAGCACGGGGACGCGACGAGGATCGCCCGCGGATGCAGCGCCTCGCCGACGTGCTGGCGTCGACCCAGATCGACAACGGCCAGTGGTGGTACGACGGTGAGGGCGCGCGGCGTCGCAGCGGCGGCGACAACAGCAACACGCAGTTCGCGATGCTCGCCCTGGGCGTCGCCGTCGGGGAGGGCCTCGACGTCCCCAAGCGCGTGCTCGCGAAGGCCGACCGCTGGTGGAGCACGTCGGCCGGCACGCGCGGCGGTTTCGGCTACGCCTCGGGCGGCTCGCCCAGGTCGGCCGCGACGGGGTCGATGACAGCTGCCGGCATCGCGTGCCTCGCCATCACGGACGCGGCCGGCGCGATGCACGACCCGGTGCGTAGCCGGGCCACACGGACCCGCGCGTTGGCATTCCTCGCCGAGGTCTTCTCCGTGACGCGGAATCACGGACCGACCATCGATCGCAAGCAGCAGCGGCAGCGCAAGGCCGGCCGGGGCTGGCTGCACTACTACCTCTGGACCGTCGAGCGCGCGATGGTCCTGGCAGGCCAGACGAAGCTCGGGGACCTGGACTGGTACGCCGCGGGTGCGCGTCATCTGATCGGGACGCAGAAGGACGACGGCTCCTGGCGCGGTGAGCACCCGCTCTACGCCACGTGCTTCGCGCTGCTCTTCCTCACGCGCGCCGCGGATCGTCCGCGCGCTTTCACGCCGCCGTCGCGGCCCGTAGCGAAGGGCACGGGCCCGACCGTGACGCCCGGACCGAGTGAGCCGCCGAAGCCCGCACCCGAGAGGCGCCCGCTCCCGCCCGGACCCGGTCCGCTGGGCCCGGGATGGGTCGATGACTGGCTGCAGGAGGCGCTGCCTCTCGGCGAGCTGGCGCGCCGCTGCCGCCTGGCCGGGCCTACGACGCTGCTGCCCCTCGTGCGCGCGCTGCAGCATCCCGACAAGGACGTTCGCCGCCGCGCCTTCGAAGCCCTGCGCGCGCTGCTCCCGGACGAGCGCACTGAGCGGGTGGATCGGCATCCGCTCCCCCGCGGCCGCCTCGCGTTGTGGCTGCGCACGAACGCCCGGCACCTGAAGCTCGTGGATGGACGCTTCCAGGACCCCTGAACCACGCTGACCGATGCGTTCGGGGGGATCAGGTCCGCCGGGGTACGCTCGCAGGCCTGAAAGGAGACGAGGCATGACGGAACTACCCCGGGGCGAGCCCCTCGAGCTTCCCGCATCGCTCGTCTGCACCTCGACGGCTCCGGTGCGCGTCGTGCCCGTCACGATCCGCCGCTTCGACGGCTCGAGCTACGAGGTGGAGGCGCCCGAAGATGCGGTCGAGCCGGGCGTGGACGTCGTGCTCGACCTCGCAAGCCAGGATCTACCGATCGTGCGCGCTCGTACGGGCACCTGGCAGGACGGCCGCCTTCGTCTCGAGGTCGTGACCTCCCAGGAGCGGGACCATCGCGAGTTCCCGCGCATGGCGGCGGGGATCCACATGCGCTACCGGTGCATGCCGGCCTCGGTCACCGACGCCGCATGCGCGTCCTGGATGGCGGGCGGCGCGGA
>JASJDY010000030.1 GCA_030065025.1 Planctomycetota bacterium | reverse complement strand
GCCTCTGCCCGTGCCGGTGCCTCTGCCCGGTCTTGCCCGTGGGCCGTGGGCCGTGCCCGTGCCCGTGCCCGTGCCCGTGCCCGTGGCAGAGGTACCCCGCTTATCCAGCGACTCTGAACGCGCATCGGGCTGTAGGGGCGGGTTGAGGTCGGCCTGGAAGGCCGACCGGAATACCCGCCCGGAACGCATGCTCCAGCGCGACGTCCGTGGTCTGGCGACCTCGCGCTCGCGCTCTCGTGCGCGCTCGACCCTCGAACGACTCCTCGAGGTGCGCCCGTGGGTCGAGCGCGTGCGCGAGCGAGAGCGCGACCGGAGAGGGGCCGTGCCCGTGGCACGCGGATCAGCCGCGCTCGTTCACCCCTTGATCGCTCGGGTGCAAGTGCAAGTGCAAGTGCAAGTGGAAGCGCGTAGCGCTTCTACCTGAGCCGCCGCCGAAGCTCCGCCCACGGGAAGTTCTTGCCCGGGCAGTCCGTCACGCAGCAGTGGCAGTGGCCCTTGACGTTGCCGATGTCGATGTCGTAGCGCGCCTTGAGCCAGCGAACGAGGTTCACGAGCGAGTCCATCTGGGCCTTCGTCGGACGACCCTCGTTGAACTTGCCGACGAGACAGATGCCGACGCCATAATCGTTGAAGCGGTTGTCCGGCGTCTTCGCATGCGCGCCGTGGAGCTGACGCGTCCAGCGCGGACCGATCTCGACCTCACCGTCGCCGGACAGCGTGCCGTTGCCGATCACGAAGTGGTAGCCGCAGCCGTGCTCCCAGCGCTTCTCGTTGCGGTGGTAGTCGTCGTACTTCTGCATGTTGCCGCGCAGGTCGTCGGAGTGGTGGAGCACGATCCACTTCCAGTTGCGCGGGGTCACCGGCGGCACCCAGCCACGCCCGGCGACGGGCGGCGCATCGGACGCGGGCTGCATCTCGATCGGCTTCGGCTTCAGCACCGGCTTCACGATGGGCTTGCGTCGCACGGGCTTCGGCGGCAGCGGGGGCAGCGGCGCGTAGCGCGGGCGCGGGGTCTTCTGGATGCGCTTGCGCATACGCTCGTCGGCGCGGTACGCGGCGATCTTGTGGTTGAGGAAGCCGGCCACGCGACGGCTGAGCACGATCGCCCGCTGACTCCGCAGGGCAGGGTCCTTCACGCGGTACTCGCGACCCGCGATCACGACGGTGCTCATGTTGGGGTAGATGCGAACGCGGAGCGTCCCGCGCTCGAGCAGCGCGTAGGTGCCTGCGTCGCGGTAGGTGAGGCCGTGGGTCGCGGCCAGCTGCGAAGCGGTCATCGGCCGGCTTGCCGGACGGATGATCGCGCGCGTCGTCGAGACCGGCACCGTGCGCGGCATGGCGGGGCCACTGACGACGGTCACCGTGCTGCGCTCCTTGGCCATCGCCTCGGAGGCGGGCACCGCGAAGAGCGCGACGCTCGCGAAGAACATCAGCAAGAGCAGGATGCGACGGCCGGCACGTGCGCTCATGGAGCCTCCCTGATGGCGCGGGGCGCGGAAGCCGGACCGGTCCCGCATGGCGCGAACGCGCCCCCTTCCGAGGCGAAATCTCCGCCTGGACGGTAGCGCTCGGGACCGACGGCGGAGTGACCTCCCCGTCTTCCTCAGGCAATCGGTCGGATTCGGGCCGGCCCGCAGCCCCAAACGCTGGGCTTTCCGGCCCCTTCGTCCGTGTTCCGTTCGTGTTGGGTGCCGCCTGACCGGCTGGCGCGGAGGCGGCGCCCCGATAGAATCGCCTTCTCGATGGCGGAATTCGACGGCGGATTGCCCGCGGGAGGCACCCGAGGGGCCGCTCACGCCCCGGAAGGCCCATTCGAAGGGGCTCGCATGCGACGCAGGCAGCGCTGGAATCGGCCCCGTGAATCCGCCGCCACCCTGCGCGCGCTGGCCGCTTTCGCCGCCGTGCTCCTCCTCCTGGCCACCCGGGCGCAGGCCGCGCCGGACGAGGCCCGCAGCCCGCTGGCGCCCCCCGAACCCCTCGGAGTCAGGGCCCAGGTCCTCGATGCGGCGCCACGCATGGACGGCATCCTCGACGAGTGGCAGGGCCTGCCCGCGGAGGCTGAGGCGGTGCTGGCGCGGCGCGAGCAGCTCCATCCGCGGCTCGGAGAAGCGTGGAGCGGCCCGGAGGACGGCTCGGTGCGCGTCGCGGTGGCGGTCCACGGCGACGACCTCTACCTGGGGCTCAGCTTCACCGACGACGTCGTCGTGCACGAGCCCGAGCGCGCCTGGTGGCACGGGGACTCGCTCGAGCTCTTCGTGAACCCAGACCTCGTGCCGGGTGAGCGGCCGCCCCACCGCTTCACGCCCGACTGCCGGCAGATCTTCCTGATGCCGGCCAATGCCGACCTGCCGTGGGGCGTCGTCTACCGCGGGCTGCGCCAGGTGTTCGGCGACGGTGGCCTCCGCGGCGTGGAGGTGGTGCGCGGACCCGAGCGCGAGGGTGGCTACGACGCCGAAGCGCGCATCCCGCTCGTCAACTTCGGCATCACCGACCGTCGCGAGGCCCGCCTTGGCTTCGCGTTGGCACTGAACGACGCGGACGACCCCGGCGCGCCGTCGGACACCTATCTCTCCTGGAACCGCGGGTTCGACCTCTACCTGCATCCCGACCACTTCGGCGAGCTGACCATCCCTGCCCGCCAGGCGTTCGAGCCCCCGCCGGACCCGAAGGGACACGGCGGCACCACGTGGCCCCTGCTGCTCGCCATCGGCCTGATCGCGGCGGTCCTGCTGGCCGGCCCCGCGGCCCGACTGCTGGCCGGCATCGGCGCACGGACCAAGCTCCTGGCCCTCGGCGCCATCGTCGTGCTCGGTGGCGCGGTCGTCCTCGAGGCCACGCTCGCCGCGGATGCCGACGAGCACGCGGTTCGCGTCGAGCTCGACGCCCTCGCGGATCGCGCAGCGACCGTGGCGACGGACGCCGCCGCCTACCTGCCCGACGACGGCGGCACGGATGCGCGCACCCTGACCGCCCTCCTGCGTGGCGGCCGCGTCGCGGCGGCCCCCGGGGTCGTGGGCGCGCGGTTGGTGGCCCTGCATCCCGACGGCGCGTTCGCGCCGCCGCAGGGCGTACCCGCCTACGGACTCGATCTGCGGACCGAGCGCTCGTTCCTGTTCCCCCAGCCGGTAAGCGCGAACCGCGTCCGCATGAGGCTCGCCGCGCCGCCCCAGATGCGGGGCTCGGCGTCGGCCGAGCTGGGCACGCTGGGCTTCGTAGGCATCGACGGCGAGAAGGCCACTGCACGGGTCGTGCTGCCTGCCGCCGCGAAGCGCGTGGACGTGGCCGTCGGCCTGACGACGGCCTGGCGCGAGGTCACGTGGACACCCGATCCGGCAGCACCGCCGGCCCGCCTGCGCGGTCTCGACGCACTGGCAGCTGATAGGGCCGTCCCGCTGCTCCTCACGGGCACCACCCGACAGCGCGTGCCCGTGCTCGCACACAGTGCGGGGCCGAACCAGGGCCGCGATGTCGCCCCCGACGAGCGCCTACGCGTGGACCTGCCCGTGCTGGCCGAGGCGGACCGGGTGTGGCTGCTGCTCAGGGCCGAGCGCGCGTTCCCCCGACTGCTGGGCGATCACCTGCTCGCCCGCGTGCAGGTGCGCTACGCCACGGGTGACGCGCCTCCGGCGCGAGAGATCCGCAACGGCGAGCACCTCACGGCCGGGCGGCGCCTGCCGGGCATCCGTCGCCCGCAGGGCGTCGGCAGCCTCGAGGCGTTCCGCTGGCGCGACGCCATGGGCATCACGCACGTCGAGCAAGCACTCGCCATCCCGCTTGATCCGCAGCGGGTCGCCACGGGTCTCGAGCTGGAGAACCTGGGACCGGGCGGCACCCTTCGGCTCGTGGCCGCGACCGTGACCCGGACGCGCCGAGCCGAGGACGACCAGACGGTGCGCGTCGTCACGGACGAGAGCGGCCGCGACGGACTCCTGCTCGCGGAAGGACTCCCGGACTTCTCCCGCTACCTCGCGGGCGCGGCCCGCTCGGACGGCGACAGCCTGCGGCGCACGCGACTGCTGGGCGCGGCCGCCCCGGCGCGCGTCACCTTCTCTGCGCCGCGGCCGCCGAGCGTCGCCAGCAAGCGCACACGTGCGGAGGTCGCGCTGTTCGTCTGCCTAGGTCTGGTGCTGTTCCTCACGGTGCTTCTGGTGGTGGACGCCGCAGGCCGCCTGCGCTTCCTGACGTGGCGCCTCGGCACCGGCGTGCTGGCCGCCGCCCTGGTGCCCCTGGCGGTCACGTTGCTGCTCGTCGACCGCGACACGTCGCGGCGCATCGAGGCGGAGCACGCGGAGCGCGTCCGCAGCGGCGCCCAACAGGTGGAAGGGCGACTCGACGCGGCGCTGGTGCGGGTGCGCGACGCCGCCCGCCGGCTCGCCCGCCACCTGGTACAGGAAGCGGAGCCGGGTCAGAACGCCGAGATCCACCGTGTCGCTCGCCTCTACGGAGCCGCGGCGCTCGACGAGGGCCTGGTCGGCACGGTGGCGATCTCGGGAGCCGCCCTGCCCGTGCTGAACATCCCGCTCGGCGGCGAGGGCACGGGTCTCGGCGGCCCGCGCTTCCTCCAGGGCGCGGGCGAGCGGCCGGGCGTGCACGTGAGCCCGTGGGACGGGCTCCTCCTCGTGGGGTCTGCCCGCTACGGGCGAGCCGACGACTGGGTTCGCGTCACGCTCGGTGTGCGCGTCGACGACGCGTTCCTCGCGGCAGCGCTGCACGAAGGCCTGACCGACGACGGCGCCTCGGCGACGCTCATCGACGACCGCGGGCGGAAGCTCACGCAGACGGGGGGCGGCGCCGAGGCGCTTCGGCGCGCGTTGGCCGTCCGGCTCGGGGAGCTCCCGGCCGGCGGCGCGGGCAGCGGCGTCATCCTGCCGCAGGTCGGCACCGGCGACGGCGCGCACCTCGTCGCCGCGCGGCGCTTCGGCGCGACGGCACCGGCCGAGACGCGCGGCGCCTGGCTCGCGCTCGGGCTCCGTCGCAGCGCCATCGAGCGCACGCTGACCACCCAGCGCCAGCCGCTGCTCTGGCTCGCGTTGTTCGGCCTCGTGCTCGTGGTCGCGGTCGCGACCCTGGTGGCGCGGCGCGTCGCCGATCCGGTGCGAGGTCTCGTGCACGCGACGGACGCCGTGCGCCAGGGCTCGTTCGACGTGCAGGTACCCGACGCGGGCGGCGACGAGGTCGGCCGCCTCGCCATCGCATTCGATCAGATGCGGCGCGACCTCAAGCACCGCGTCGAGGACCTCGACTTCCTGCGCAACGCGCAGGAGGCCCTCGCTGCGTCGCTCGACTACGGACGCCGTGCGCGCGTCGTCGTGCAGCTGCTGAAGGGGCGCTTCGCGGCCGACGAGGTGATGCTGCTCGACGCGCGCTCGCCGCGCGGGCCGGTGACGGTCGTCGCGGAAGCGGCGACGACGGCGCGCTTCGCCGATCGCCCGTTCACCCCCGCACCCGGCGGCTGGCTCGAGGACGCACTTCGCGGCACGCGCCCCCTCGACGTGAACGCAGGCGAAGCCGGTGACGGCGAGGGTCCCGTCGGACGACGTCTCCTGGCGGACAGCCGCGCGTGGCTTGCCCTGCCGCTGCGCTCGGGACGTGAGCTGCAGGGACTGGCGCTGCTCGGGTGGAGCGAGCCGGACGCCGTGCCGCGCGCCGAGGCACGACGCCTGCTCGAGCCTCTGGCGGGCATCAGCGCGAGCGCGCTGAACAACGCACGCCTGTACCGCCTGGCCTCGCTGGACGACGTGACCCGGCTGCCCGGCGCGACGGCGTTCGAGGCCGCGCTGCGCACGGATGTCGAGCGGGCCGTCGCAGGCGGCCCGGAGGCCGTGCTGCTGCGCATCGGACTCGACCACCTGGAGCACGTCGCGCTGCGGCGCGACGTGGAGCTCTCGCGCGAGCTCATGCGCGCATGCGCGAACGCCCTCGTGGGCGTGGTCGGCGACCGGGCGCGGCTCGGGCGCCTGCGCGGCGAGCAGCTCGCCGTGCGCTGGCCGGGCGCGAGCGCCGACGAGGTCCGCGGCCTGGCGGAGCTCGTGCGACGACGCCTCGCGTCCGTCGAGATCTCGCCCGAGGGCGGCGGCGAGTCGGTCACCACCACGGTCTCCATCGGCGTCGCACGCTGCCCCGGCGACGCGCGCAGTCTCGAGTTCCTGCTGGATGCCGCGGGCCGCGCGCTCGCTGCCGCGCAGCGGGAAGGCGGAGACCAGGTCGAGGACGTAGCGCGCCTCGACGCGGGTGCCGTGGACGTCCCGCCGTTCGAGCAGGGCGCCATCTTCCGTAACGAGCGCATGGTGCGCGTGGTCGAGTCGGCGCGGCGCGCCGCGCGCTCGGACGCCTCCGTGCTGATCACCGGCGAGACGGGCACCGGCAAGGAGGTCATCGCACAGCTCATCCACCGGCGCAGCGCGCGCGCGAGCAGGCCCTTCGTCACCGTCAACTGCGCCGCGTTCCCCGAGACGCTGCTGGAGAGCGAGCTCTTCGGACACGAGCGCGGCGCGTTCACCGGCGCCGAGCGACGACGCGAGGGTCGCTTCGAGCTGGCGGACGGCGGCACGCTCTTCCTCGACGAGGTCGCCGAGATGACGCCCAGCGCGCAGGTGAAGCTGCTACGCGTGCTGCAGGAGCGTCAGTTCACGCGGCTCGGCGGCACGCGCACCATCACCGTGGACGTGCGCATCCTCGCCGCGACCAACAAGGACCTCGAGCAGGCGGTCGCGCAGGGCGAGTTCCGTGAGGACCTCTACTACCGGCTGAACGTCATCCGCCTCGAGATCCCGCCGCTGCGCGAGCGTCGCGAGGAGATCCCGCCGCTGGTCGACCAGTTCCTCCGCGATGCCGTACGGCGTGCAGGCAGCGGGCCGCGCGGCCTGACGACGGCAGCCATGGACGTCCTGTACCGGCACCCGTGGCCGGGCAACGTGCGCGAGCTGAAGAACGTGATCGAGCGCTGTGCCGTGCTGTGCGAGGCCGACGAGGTCGGACCGGAGCACCTGCAGCTCGACGCGGGCTCGGCAGAGGGTGCGTTCCTCGCGCCCCGCGGCGCCCCGCGCGACGACCTCAACCCGCGCCAGCGCAAGCTGCTCGACTACCTCGCGCGCCACGGCCGCTGCACGAACCGCGAGTACTACGAGATGACGGGCACGTCTCCCCGCACGGGCCTGCGCGACCTGCAGGACCTCATGCAGCGCGGCCTGCTGCTTCGCGAGGGCAAGCGTCGCGGCGCGGTGTACCGCCTGCCCTGACGCATGGGCCGTCCGCGCCTGCGTGGATTGCGAAGACGCGCGCGCAGTGCACGCGGTTACGATCCCGCCTGCCGTGTCCGACGACGCCTACTCAGCCACTGACGTCCTGCAGCAGTCGCCGCTGCTCATCGGCATGGTGCACCTCGGCCCGACGCCGGGCGCGCCGGCTCACGACGGCACGACCGGCTGGCTCGATCGCGCCGTCGAAGACGCCGCGGCGCTCGTCGAGGCCGGCTTCGGCGCGGTCCTCGTCGAGAACTTCGGCGACAAGCCGTTCTTCGCAGGACGCGTGCCGCCCGAGACGGTGGCTGCGGTCACGCACGCTGCCGCACGCGTGCGCGAGCGCCTGCCCGCGGGAACGGCCCTGGGCATCAACGTGCTGCGCAACGACGCGGAGGCCGCGCTGGCCGTGGCCGCGGCCGTCGGCGCGGACTTCATCCGCGTGAACGTGCTGGCCGGCGCTGCGGTCACCGACCAGGGCGTGATCGAGGGTCGCGCGGCCGACGTGGTGCGCATGCGCGCGCGGCTGGCACCGAGCGTGCGCATCTTCGCGGATCTACGCGTGAAGCACGCGCGCCCGCTCGTCGAGCGCTCGCTGGCGGGCGAGGCACGCGAGCTCGTGGAGCGCGCGGGCGCGGACGCGGTGATCGTGAGCGGCTCCGCCACGGGCCGCCCGGTCGACATGGGCAAACTCGCGGCTGTCCGGTCGGCGGTCGGCTCGCACCCGGTGCTGGTCGGCTCGGGTGCGACCGTCGAGAGCATGGGCGATCTGCTCGAGCACGCCGACGGCGTGATCGTGGGCACGGCCATCAAGGCCGGCGGCGTGACGACGGCGCCGGTTGATGTGGAGCGGGCGCGGGCGTTTGTGATGGCGGGGAGGATTGGAAGGAGGGGCGCGTAGCTCCTCCTTGCCGCGCCGAAGGCGCGTCCAGTCCGCGCGAGAGCGCGGAATCGATGTCCTAGAGCTACCCGCCCGGATCGCATGCGCCGCCGCCCGGAGGGAGCACGAAGGCGAGGCGCCTTGGACTGCCACGCCGCGGGACGCATCGCAGGCGTCCTCGCCCTCGACTCGAACGCGAGGCGCGCGGGACTCCGCGTCGACCGTAGCGAATCGCGCGGCGCCTCGACCTCGAATCGATTGCGAGGCATGACGTCCGCCGAGGGCATCCGGACGAAGCCCGAGCCGCCTCGCCTTCGATTCCGGCCGACCCCCAAGATCACTTGGGAGGCTCGACCGCCTCCCCGTCCTTCTTGGGCTCCTCCTCCTTCTGGGGGAGGAACTCCTCCGGCCCCTGCCGCATGCGGCTCACGCCGCTGCCCGCCTCGACGAGGAAGACCCACGACTCGTTGCCGCGACGCACCCACCACCGATCGGCACCCGGAACCCGCTTGCCGACCGTGAGGACGTGCTTCGTCACGACGTCGTTCACCTTGTGGTAGAGCGTCGCCACGATCTCCGGGTCGTCGAAGCCGAACTCCGCCTTCTCCTTGCTGCCGAGCGAACCGGCCACGACCTCCCGGATGAGCATGCCCGTGAACTCGCGCCCGAGATCCTCGACGGCCAGCGTCTTGGCGTCCGCCTGCTGCGGCGCGGCCATCCAGTAGACCTTCTCGCCCTTCTCGTCCTTCTCGGGCACCGCCATCTCGACGTCTACAGGCGACTCGCCGCGACGGATCAGGCTGATCGTGCGCTTGTCGCGGCGCTGCTCGACGTCGATGCGGATCATGTTCTTGGCCGAGAGCGCGGGCCACATGCGCGTCTCGATCCACATGCGCTCCTCGAGACTGGCGACCGTACGCGAGACGCTCGTCGCCTTGACGATGCGGGCCTCGTCCCCCTCACCGAGACGCACGAAGGTCTCCGGATACTTGTAGCGACCGATGCCGAAGCGTGCGGTCTCCTGCCCCCGGTTGTCGATCGTGACGACGTCGATCCAGCCGTCGCCGCCCGCGTACTTGTCGAAGGTGTCCTTGCGGCGGGTGATCTCGGAGGTGATGCGTGCAGACGCGATCGCGTCCAGCAGGCGATCCGGAGGCGTCGCCATGGCGTAGCGGAAGTGGCTGGCGAGCTGCCAGGCACCGTTCGCGCCCTCTTCCATCACGAGGTCCCGCTTGCCACGCCGGAGCTCGATGCGCTTGACGACGTCCCGGTCGAAGTCCGGGAAGGCCAAGGGCAGGCTCTCCTTCTTCACGCTCGTGCTGGCCTCCGGCATGAGCCAGAGCGCGGCGCCGAGCACCACGGCGAGCACGCCGAAGACCAGCGTGCGACGTTCGAGGCTGCGCAGGTGACTGCTCATCGTTCTCGTCCTCCGCTCACGACCTACGCACGATGAAGACGGTCATGCCGGCCAGCAAGACCAGCAGCGGCACGAGCAGCAGATTGACGTGCTTGACGAGGTCGCGCTCGCCGTCATCGAGCTGCTCCAGGTTGCGCGGGTTCGTGGCCCGGGAGCGCAGAGCCATCAGCTCCTCGCTGCCGCTGAGCCAGTCCGCCATGTTCTGCAGGAACGCGAAGCCCGCCGCGCCGTTGATCTGCGTCAGGAACGTCTGCGGGTTGAACGCGTTGGAGATCAGGTCGGCGTCGCCGAGCACCACGAAGCGCACGTTGCCCTGCTTGAGCCTCGAAGGGCCCTCCTCGCTGTCGGCATCGGTGTCCGCTCCGTCCGCGTCGTCACCCTGGGCACCGTCGCCTTCGCCGCCGTCGCCGCCGTCTCCGCCGGGCTCTTGCTTCGCGGGCGGCGCCTTCTTCTCGGGGGCCTTCTTCTCGGGCGCCTTCTTCTCCGGCTCGTCCGCCTGCGGCGGCACGGGCGCGGGGCCGTCGTCGGACGCGTCTCCGTCGGGCGAGCCCGAGGCTTCGTTGTCCTTCGGCGCGTCGTCCTTCGGTGCCTCGTCCTTGGGCGCCTCGTCCTTGGGCTCGTCGCCCTTCGGCGCATCGTCCTTGGGCGCCTCCGGCTCGGGCACCGGCTTGGGGGCCGTGGGGTCGTCCTTGTCGGCCCAGAACGACGTCAGCGGACCCTCCACGAGGGCGATCAGCGGCACCTTCTCGAGCAGCTTGCCGTCCGGTGAGAAGCCCGCCTCGCGGACGTTCGTGACGTCGCTGCGCCGGTGTCCCTCGTCCGTCGTGGTGGCGAGCACCGTGACCGTGCGGCCGGTGTCGCCCTGGGCCTTCGCGTCGATGCTGAGGCCTGCCGGCCAGTACATCGCCATGGGGCTCAGATACCGCATCACGGGGTTCGTCTCGTCCGCGAACTCCGGCAGCACCTTGGGCCAGTGCGCATAGCGCACCCAGTCCCGGCCCACGAGGCGGCCCATGCGATCCACGCGGTCGTAGGGATAGAGGCACGACGCGCTCTCGTTGAAGTCGACGACGCAGCCCTTCTCGACCGTGACGCCGAGATTGGCGAGCCAGTCCTCGAAGCCCGAGGTGTTGGCGCGCACGACCTGCACGTTGCGTCCCAGGACCGCCCCGATGTCCAGCGGATCGAGGAGCAGGATGGCGCGCCCGCCGCGCAGCAGGAACTGCTCGAAACGGAACACCTTCTTCTCGTCGAAGTCGCGGGGGTCGGCCACGATCAGCACGTCGATGTCCTCGGGGACGGGCTGATCGAGCGTGATGTAGTCGCGCAGCGCCGAACCGAAGGCGCGGTACAGCTCGCGCTGGAGGTACGCAAAGCGGCTCTGGCCGCGGCCACCGGCCATCGGGTTGAACGGTATGTGGTGGACGAGGCCGATGATGGGCGGCGCGGCCCGCTGGCCCTTGAAGATCGACGAGACGATGCGGTACTCGAGCTTGTCCGTGATGTTGGCCAGCTCGTTGATCCGCTCGGGCTCGGCGTCGCCGATCTCGATGACGAGGCTCATGTAGCCGCGGGCCTGGCGCAGCTCGGCGCCGTGCTTCACGGCGAACGAGTGCTCTTCCAGGGACAGCTCGCTGGCCTGCTCGAGACCCGCGTCCTCCGACATGTCGACCCACTGCGTCTGGACCTTGCCCTCCGACGCGGTCTCCATCTCCTCGAGGAGCGCAGCCACGTAGCGCTTCGTGTTGTCGAAGCGCAGCGGCACGTTGTGCCAGAAGACACGGATGCGCGCCGGGTCCTCGAGGCCGCTGAGGATCTTCTCCGAGCCGTCGGAGAGCGTGTAGATGCCCTCCTCGGTGAGGTCGATGCGCATGCTGGCACGTGCCAGGAGCGCGTTCGCGAAGAGCAGCACCACGAGCAGGAGCAGACAGCTCAGGCCGGAGAGCCACTGGATACGTGCGTTCCGTGAGGTCATGACTAGCGGTACCTCCGGTTCTCGACGCTCTGGGCGTTGAGGTAGAGGAAGAACGCGATGAAGCTGATGAAGTAGGCCAGGTCGCGCAGGTCGATGACGCCGCGCCCCATCGACTGGTAGTGCGAGGCCAGCGACAGCTGCTCGAACACCGGTCCGAAGAAGCTGCCGACCTTGTCGGCGAGCTCGTACATGCCGACGAACACGATGCCGGCGACGAGCGTCAGCACGAAGGCCACGATCTGGTGGCGCGTCAGCGACGACACCCAGACGCTGAGGGCGAGCAATGCCCCGCAGAACAGGAAGGCGCCGAGATAGCCTCCGTGGACCGGACCCCAGTCCATGTCGCCCAGCGAGCTCACGGTGATCGGGATCGTCAGGGTGGCGAGGAGGCAGACGAGGATCAGGGTCCACGCGCTGAGGAACTTGCCGAGGACGAGCGAGCTCGTGCGCACGGGCAGCGTCATGAGCGTCTCGATCGTGCCGCGGCCGACCTCGCTGCTCCACTGCCCCATGCCGACGATCGGCACCAGGACGATGAGGTAGCGCTCAAGGCGGAAGAAGAAGCCGCGCCCCATGTCGGCCTTGTCGAACACGAAGAAGGCCGTCTCATCGTCGAAGAAGAAGCGCCACGCCATCAGCAGGGCGAAGAGCGCCGTGAAGATGTAGGGGATCGGGCTCGTGAAGTAGGCCCGGATCTCCTTGCGATAGACGGCGACGGTGTCAGACCACATCCTGGTCACCTCCCATCTCGGCGGGCGCGACCTCGTCCACCTCGGCGCCGTGGAGCGAGTCGAAGTCCGTGTAGCCGGTGAGGTCGGCGAAGGCCTCCTCGAGCGTCGGCAGGTCGGCGTCCGGGTCCTTGGCGCCTTGGCGACGCACGTCCTCGATCGAGCCGTCGGCGACGAGCTTGCCCTGGTGGATGATCAGCACGCGATCGCAGACCGCCTCGACCTCCGGGAGGATGTGCGACGAGAAGATGACCGTCCGCGAGTGGCCCAGAGCGCGCAGGAAGCGCCGCATCTCGATCTGCTGGTTCGGATCCAGACCCGAGCTCGGCTCGTCGAGGATGAGGATCGGCGGACGATGGAGCAGCGCCATGGCGAGCCCGACGCGCTGGCGGTAGCCCCGCGAGAGCGAGCCGATGAGCTGGTGCTCCTTGCCCTTGAGCCCCGCGTCCTTGACGGCCTCACCGATGGCCCGCCCGCGCTCCTCGCCGCGCAGACCGCGCGTGCTGGCGACGAAGCGCAGCGCCTCACGCAGGCGCATGTCGAGGTACAGCGGGTTGCCCTCGGGCAGGTAGCCGATCTTGCTCTGGCACGCGATCGGGTCGTCGATGACTTCGACGCCGTCCACGAGCACGCTGCCGGACGTCGGCGCGAGGAACCCCGTGATGATGCGCATCGCCGTGGACTTGCCCGCGCCGTTGGGCCCGAGCAGGCCCACGACCTCGCCGGGACGCACCTCGAAGCTGACGTCCTGCAGCGCCTTCACGGGCCCGTAGTGCTTGACGAGGTTCCGTACCTCGATCATGGCCGCGATCTCCCTGGGTCCTGAGGACGGGGCCACGCAGGCGTCTCTGCGCCGAACCACCGCTCCAATCCCTCACTTTCATCCGAGAAAGCGAGGGTCGGTCAAGTCGGGAGCAGAGAGGCAGCCCCAGAAGGGGCGATCGAGGCTCAGTGAGCGCTCGTCGAGAGCTCCTCGGCGCCGTCGTGGACGTCGGCGTCGGCCTCGTCGCCGTCGGCCATCTCCTCTTCGTCCAGGCCGCCGAGGATCTCCATCACGAGCTCGTTCTCGCGGTCCAGGCGGCAGGCCGTGACGGGATCCGTACGCTCGTTCACATTGCCGACGGTGTACATCTCGATCAGGCCGTCGTCGACGGCCTCGTTGATGAGGTCGCGCTTGATGCGCGGATCGTCGATGCCGCAGTTGTGCGGGCCCAGCACCTTGTTGACCAGGTAGCGGACACCGACGAACGGCAGGCGCTGCTCGAGCTCGTCGATCAGACGGATGAAGCCCGTCCAGTCGTAGTCGCCGAAGTCGGAGTCCGTGAGCAGCGGCAAGCTCGCGTACTGCCCCTCGCGCCGCGCGCCCTGCTTGGCGCGCCCGCGCGTCGGCCCCTCGGGCGCCGGCGTGGCGGCCGCGCGACCGCGCTCCGGACGGAGCACGAGCGCCTCGGGGCGCTCTCCCCCCACGACGTCGGCGAAGGTCACGAACTGATCGGCCTCCGTCGCCATCTCGTCGGCCTGCGACGCATCGGCGGCGACGACCGTGACCTCGCTGCCGTCGGAGCGCAGCGCCTGCACCAGCGGCACGAGACTCGGATCGCTGGACACGAGCACGTACGCATCCGGCTCGTCGCCGTTGTAGAGCGACTCCATGGCGTCGACGGTCAGCCGGATGTGGCTGCGGTCCTCGCCGTCCTCCGTCGCTGGGACGAGGACGGGCGCGAGGCGCGTACCGTTGAGCGCTCTAGCGAGCTGCGGCTCACGCGACCAGTCCGCGTACGCACGGGCCAGCCCGAGGCGTCCGATGCCTCCGGCGAAGTCCACGAGCGAGCGCGCGATCGCGCGTCCATCGTTCTGCACGTCGGCAGCGTCGGTTCCCTCGGCCGACAGCTGCAGGCGTAGGTTTGCAAAGTCCACGAGCAATGCGACGTGCGCGCGGGGTTCACCCATCGCCGGTCTCCTTGGCTACCACCCACAGGCGGCCGCCGTAGCCCGTGGCGGCCTTGACAATGTCTCCGGTCAACAATCGTTGTACTCGGTCTACCGGAAGCTACGACAATCTTCGCTGGGTGGGAACCCCTCGCGCCGTCGCCCCGTCGGTGCTTGAACGCCCGACCCCGATGGAGGCCTGCGCGATATGGCTCACTCCCCTTTCGAAGGCGCCTGGCTACAAGGCCGCAAAGCCCTCGTAACGGGCGCTTCGCAGCGCATTGGGCGGGCACTCTCGCTCGCCCTCGCGCGCGCCGGCGCCGACGTCGCCCTGCACTACCGCACGGACGAAGCGGGAGCGCGCGAGACCGCAGCTTACATTTCCGACATGGAACGCCGCGCCCCCGTGCTGCAGGCGGATCTCGGCGATGTGGAGGCCTGCGAGGGCCTCGCCTCTGCCGCGCACGACGCACTCGGCGGACTGGACATCCTGATCAACAACGCCGCCATCTTCGAGCGCACCCCACTCGAGACCCTCACGGTCCACGACTTCGATCGGCACACGCAGATCAATGCTCGATCGGTCTATGCGCTCACGCTCGCCGCGGGACGACGCATGAAGGCCGAAGGCGGTGGCGACGTCGTCAACCTCGTCTGCATCTCCGCCTGGAAGCCGTATCCCGACTACGTCCCGTACAACGCGAGCAAGGCGGCCGTGGCCAACCTGACGCGCAGCTTCGCCAAGGTGCTCGCGCCCGACGTGCGCGTGAACGGCATCGCACCCGGACCGATCCTGCCGGCTGCGAGCGAAGCCCCGGGCCAGGGTGAGCAGGCGGTGGCTGACACGCTCCTCAAGCGCTGGGGTACGCCCGAGGACATCGCCGGTGCGTGCCTCTTCTTCCTGCGCGCGCGCTATGTGACGGGCTACACGCTCGCGGTCGACGGCGGCCGCTCCATCGCCTGAGCGAACGTGAGCAGCTTGTCGGCGTCTTCGCCTGACTCCCTGTAGCCGCCCAGGCGGTGCACGTGCTCGCGGTAGTTCAGCAGGTCCATCAGGGCCAGCGTCTGCACGATGCGCAGCGTGACGATCTGCTCGCTGATACGCCCCGGATGGCGTAGGAGGTCGGCGAGATGCCGCGTGCCGATGCGACGCGCTTCCTCGGGTCCGTGACTGCGCCACGCGATCAGGGCGGAGCGCGAGCCGTTCGCGCCGTGCACGATGTGCCGCCACATCCACTTGCGCGCCGTCTTGTCGTCGCGGCCATGCTGTAGCCACCAGCGCCGGAAGGCGGACTTGAGCCGCGGACGCGGCCACAGCGAGGGCGGGAGCGGCGCGCGGTCGAAGACACCCGCCGCCGTTTCCTCGAGGATGCGCTCACACGAGAGCAACGAGCGCACGCGGCGGAAGTCACCGCGATACGCCACCGTGGCGGCCCGCACGTGCTCGCGACCGAGCTGATCGCGCTCGACGCCGATCACCTCTGCGATGTCGTCGAGCAGGCCGTCGTCGACGAGCTGAGCCAGGCGCCGCACGTCCGCTTCGGCGCGCGCCTGCTCCCGTTCGACGCGGCGCCACTGCGAGCCGCGCGCGCCCAGGAAGTGCAGATCGCTCTCCCAGTTCGCGTGCTCGAAGCCGGTCTCGCGCGCGCCGGGCAGGCGGACGCCGAGGTACTCGGCGTCGAACCGGGCGCGTAGCCAGAGACTCGCCCACACGGCCGGATCACGCATGCGCCCGATCTTGCGCGCGGCTGTGGCGAAGTCGGCCTCGGCCGCGACGAGCGCGTCACCGCGCATGCGCGGTGTGCGGATCTCCCCCACCGCACGCACGAGCCACGTGAAGAAGCGCCCGAGCATGCGCAGCCAGCGCCACAGCAGGCGCAGCGGGATCAGGAAGGCCCGTCCCCCTCCGAACCAGCGGTCGTAGAGCCGGTAGAGGTTGAGCACGCGCTGGTCCTTGGAACGCGTGTGCAACGGGTACGTGCCGAACGCCTCGCGGAACAGCACGCGCCGGTCGCGGCGCAGGTTGGCGAGAACCTCGGCGCCGAAGCGATCGGCGACGTCCTGGTCGCGACCGGGATCGTCGTCGAGGAAGTGCAGCGCCGTGAACGCCGTGGTGATGTAGCCGCGTCCTTGAAGATGGAGCTTCTCGCGCGCCTCTTCGCCGGGCGGGGGCTTGCCCGTCGCCACCCACGCGTCGTAGCGTCGGCGTTCCTCTTCCGAGGCGAACGGCACCTCCGCCAGCGGGATCGCGTAGCGGTTGTACTCCACGACGAGTCGGGCCGTGGACTGCGCGATTGCCTTGGCCACGAACGAGAACCAGAGGTACGGGCCTCGGATCGCCGAGCGCGGACGGCCCAGGTCGAGGGCGTGGAGTGCCTTGCGCTCGCGCCGGTCGACGCGCTGGCTCAAGCTGCGCATCTGCCGCAGCGCCGGACTGCCGATGAGCTGATTCGTCGTGCGGTTGTCGGACTCGGTGAAGAGGGCACCGTCGAGACTGTCGCGATAGAGCAGCAACGCGCGCTCCATCGCCTCGTTGACGCCCGCGAGTTCCTTCCCTGCCCGTGCGCGGACGAGCCAGTCGCGCATCGCGTCACAGAACGCGGACTGGCGTGCCGGTGCGCCACCGGGATACGACTCTTCCAGCGCCACCTCCTCGGGCGCGAACACGCGAGCGTCGAGGATGCGCGCGTCGCGGCGCACGTGGCGCCCCTTGATCGCCTCGGTCAGCGCGAGGAACTGCGCATTGACCGTCTGCTCGTAGAAGAACGTCGCCTGTCCGGCGAGACGCTTCAGCCACCACCCGATTCCCAGGATCAGGAGGCAGATGCCGCCGAGGATGATGATCAACTCCCCGACGAAGGGGCGCAGCCACCCCCAGAGGTCGTCGAGCAGCTCGCTCGGAATGACGCGGTTGAGCAGGTCCACCGCCAGGAAGGCCAATCCGAAGAGCGCGAGGCGGTACGCCGGCCGGAAGGCGCCGCGCATCATCGTGGTGCCTACGCGGTCGACGAACTCGGACGGCGTCACCGTGCCGTAGAGATCGGCCACCCAGAACCAGCGCCCGTGGTGCCGCGAGAGCTCCGCCGAGATCGTGTGCGACGCGGCGGCCGTGACCTCGGCATCGGACATGTGCGGCGCCACGCGCGGGACGTACTTCCGCAGGATGGGGATCCAGCGGAGGCTCGGCCTGGCGAACATCCGCACGGCCCGCGCAGAGCGCGAGACGAAGTCCTGGCCGAGATCCGCCTCGAGCTGCGCGGGCGAGACGTCGTCGAGGCGCCGCAGCATCTGCTCCGCCGGGATGTCGCGCACGCTGGCAGGAATGACGCCGTCCGTGCGCGGCGGCCGGCGGGTGAGTCCCTGCGCGCGCGCCGTCTCCAGCGCTTCGATGCGCACGCGTGCGACGGCCGCACGCGTGTCGCGCGGCGCCACGCGCAGCAGCTCACGCCACTCGTCATTGAGGCGCGACCGGAGGCGCCACACCCGGTTGGCGAGGCTCTCCTTCTCGCGCTCGGCGAGCGCGCGTTCCTGGCGATTCGGATACAGGACGATGTTGTGGTTGAGCAGGTGGCCGTAGCGGCGAGCCAGCCGATCGAAGCCGCGCGCGAGGAAGGTGAAGGCCCGGAAGATGCGCGTCAGCCGGAAGACGCGCATCAAGCGGATCACGCGCAGCGAGCGACTCTTGTCGCCGCGCAGGTCGGCCACAGTGAGCATGCCGGTTGCCAGCATGAGGAGCCCGAACGGGATCGACGGCAGGAAGTCGATGATGAAGTGGCGCGCGAACCACGTGGCGCGTCCGCGCACCATCGAGAGCTTGACGAAGAACTCCGTCAGGAACACGAGACAGGCAACCGCGTCCGCGATCATCAGTGCCACGCGGATCTCGACCGAGAGGTCGAAGACCGTCTCGACCAGCAGCGCCGCCAGCACGAAGAAGATGAGCCACACGATCAGCCGGTCGACGTGGAACACGAAGCGGCGTCCGAAGCGCGCCTCGACGCGGCCCTGTAGCTCGCGCTCCTGCCGCTCGTAGCGCAGCCGCCTGAGCTTGCGCTTGAGGCGAGCCCGCTCGTGTCGGGGCATCGGCACGTGCCGCAGGTGCCACGCGACGTCGTCGGCCATGATGCCGAGGTTCACCGCCGCGCGCGGTGCGTCGAGCTCGTCCATCGAGGTGAGCACGACGTCCGCGGCGTCGGCGAGGTGGGTTGCCCACGCGGCTTGCTGCTTCTCCTCCGGCGG
>JASJDY010000187.1 GCA_030065025.1 Planctomycetota bacterium | reverse complement strand
TCGCCGCCGCCTTGCGGCGCCGTCTCCGGCCGCCCCTACGGGCACCTGGCACAACGAACACGCATGGACGTCTCCACGCGGGAGGTAGGGGCGGCCTGAGGCCCGCAGGGCCGGTTGGCCGCCCGGACGACGGGCAGCCAACCGCCCTGGGACGCCCTTCGCCCTTCGACTCGCTGCGCTCGCTCAGGGACTCCGTCTCGCCCAGGATTCAGGCTGCCCCTACAGGCGCCCAGCGGGCCCTTGGTCCCGGTTGTGCCGCGACCACCCGCCTGGGCCCTACGCCCCGTCCTCCCGTCCGGTCGATAGCGGCCTCGGGCCCCCGGCCCCTCTGCCACTTGGGAGGTACGCAACCACGATGCCGCCGCTCGGCTGTCCGCGCCCCGTCTGCCATGTGCGACCCCGGGGGGAGCGAGGCATCCTGCTGCTCGAGGTCATCCTGGCGATCCTCGTCATCGCGGTGGCGACCCTCGGCAGCGCTTCGATGACCCTCTCCGGCTCGAACCTGAGCAAGGCGAACATCAGCGCGGCCGACGCCACGAACGTCCTCCGCCAGCTCGTCGAGGAGCTCGAGGCCGTTCCGTTCGAGGAGATCTACGCGCGCTTCAACGCCGACCCGAGCGACGATCCCGACGGTCCGAACACGGCGCTCGGCAGCGAGTTCACGCTGACCCCGGGCCATCGTCGGGCGCTCCTCGACATGAGCGGTTCACCCGGCAGCTCGGATGCGGAGAGCAACGTCCGGCGCACCGACTTCGACGTCGAGTTCTGGTTCCCCGAGGACGTGAACGGCGTCCTGAGCGAGCAGGTGATCGCACCGCTTTGGGGTTCGCAGAGCTGGGACATCGACGGCGACGGCACCGCCGGCAATGCGGGCGATCGCCGTCAGGACTACAAGCTCCTGCCGGTCGCCATCCGCGTGACCTGGACCGACCCCGACGGCCTCCACACGGTGCAGGCCGTGCGCCTCTTGACCCGGAGGCAGGAATGACGGGGCGCGCCGCCAGCCACCGCCAAGCCGGCTTCACGATGATCGAGCTCATGGCGAGCATCGTGCTCTTCTCGATCGTGATCCTGGTCGCCTTGCAGTCCTCGCTCGTCGCCGGCCGCGTGACGGCTTCGCTGGTCTCCACGTCGGAGCTCGATCTCCAGGCGCATCGCGTCGTGGACCAGATCGCGGAGGAGCTGCTGCAGGCCCGAGCCGAGACGCTGACGCCCGATGCCATGGCGCCGTACGGATCGTCTGTCCTGACGTACGAGCGTGCCGAGGCCACGACCGGCGGCGGCGTCGTCTGGACCACCACCCGTCGCATCGAGTTCGTGCAGTCCGCGTCCGATGCGCTCGACGGCGTGGACAACGACGGCAACGGGCTCGTCGACGACGGCGAGATCTGGCTCGTCACGGACGCCGGCCTGCCCGGGGAGCGGCGCGCGCTCCTGGCGCGTCACGTCGCCGGGTTCCTTGCGGGTGAACAGGAGAACGCGCTCGACGACAACGCGAACGGTCTCACGGACGAGCGCGGGCTCAGCTTCGAGCTCCGGGACGGCGCGCTCCACGTGCGCGTCTCCCTGCAGGCCGTGGATCCCAAGGGTGGATACCAGACCCACACGGCCGAGACGGCCATCCGGATGCGGAACTGAGCATGGACACGCGCAAGAACAAGAAGGTCAGCAAGCGACGACGCGTCGAGGAGCGCGGTCACCTGCTGCTGCTTGCGGTCGTGCTCATCGTGATCGTGATGGTCCTGGGCTTCTCCTCGGTGGGTGCGGTGCGCACCGCCAAGGGCGAGCACAACAGCTCGCTGCTGCGCACGAAACGTCTCTTCCTGGCCGAGTCCGGTCTCGACGCCGCCATGGCGAACCTACGCACCGGCGGCACCGGAACGCTCGGCAGCTCGAACGCCCCCGTGGCCCTCGGCCAGGGCGCGTTCTGGACGCTGACGACCGACCACGGCGACGGCACCTTCACGGTCGTGGCGCGGGGGCAGTACGCGAACGGCGTGCGCGTCGTGACCGGCCGCGTGCGACGCTCGAACCCCGTGTTCCACCACGCCATCTTCGCGGGCAACTCCTCCAAGGATCCGAACTACACGATGGAGTTCGGGGGCGCCGGAACGCAGGCCGACCAGATCTCGGGCGGCATCTACAGCGGCGGCGGCATCAGCGTTACGGGTGACGCGAATCTCGCCGGCGAGGTGCGGGCCGAAGGCGCGATCAGCGGGGTCACGGGTACGGCCGGCGTGTCCCAGCCGGGCTTCGACTTCCGGGGCGTTGACTGGGAGGGGCCTGACACGATCGACGTTGCCGCCGAGTTCGCAGCCGCGGCCACGCCCCTCAGTGACGACGCCGGCGGCATCGCCGATCAGGTGCCGGAGACCAATCCAGCTCATATCTTCCGTCGCAATCCGGACGACCGCCTGACGGAGATCAACGGGACGACGAAGAACGACTACTTCCTCGAGGATCCCTACGAGGTCGTCGGCGTCGACAGCGCCGACGATGGATCGGACCCCTACTACTTCTCGATCGATGCCGAGGGTGGGGTCACGCGTCGTGTGTACTACATCGACGGCAACCTCTGGATCCACAACAGGCCCTCGCTCAGCTTCATGCTTCGCTCCCAGGCGAACGTCGGTGTCCAGGTCACCTTCGTCGTACGCGGGAACATCACGTTCAGCGACTCGGTGCGGTTGGAGGACCCGACGAAGGACGGCTTGGCGTTCATCGCCCTCGAGGACCCGGACGTGCCGGATAGCGGCAACATCTACTTCGGTGATCCGACTGGCGGCACGCTGAAGTTCATGCAGGCCTACATGTATGCCGAGCGGGACTTCCTCGATGTGAACCTCGACGCCAGCGGCTCGAAGGACGTCACCGTCGTCGGCGCCATGACAGCCGGGAATCACGTTGCGATCGAGCGAACGTACGGGGAAGCCCACTCCAAGCTCACGGTGACCATGGACGACCGCCTGCAGACCGGGGACCTCACTCTTCCCCTCATCTCCACGGACGTACCCGAGAACAACTGGGCGCTCGAGGCGTGGGCCGAGCTCTCGCCCGGCGCGCCGTGAGCACGTTGCGAGATCCCCGCATGCGCATCGCCCTCCTGACCAGCTTCCTGGTGCTCGCCTGCGCCGTCGGCAGCCATGCCGACGAGGTCGACGCCTCTGCGCAGGTGCACGCGATGCTGGCCAAGCTCGACGAGCGCGGCGGTGCGCTCGATCTTGTCACGCGCGAGCTGGTGCGGCTGGGTCCGGACGCCCTGCCCGCGCTTCTCGATGCGTGGCGTCAGCGGGGCGGACGCCGCGACGTCTCAGCCGGCAGTCCGAAGGCCGTGCGCGCACTCGAGCGGGCGCTCGAGTCGCAGCGGGCGGACGTCCTCGAGCGGCATCTCCGGGAGGAGGTGCAGCGCGATGGCGGTGTGACGGCGCGGATCGAGGCACTCCACACGATCGCAGCCTTCGGACGTCGCTCGGCTCTCTCGCTCGCGATCGAGATCGTCGGGGGCTTCCCGAAGACCGCGGCCGGATCACCCGCGGTCGTAGCCGCCTGGGAGCGCGCCCTGGAGACGTTGCTCGAGGACCGCGCGCCCGTAACGCGACTGCTGGCCGGATGGCGTCACGTGCCCGTCGCGCTGCACGTGCCCACGGCGCGTGTCCTGGCTGCGGGCGATACGAAGACGGACGTGGCCGGCACACTCGCGATCCTGAAGCGAGCCGACGAGCACATCCCCGAGCTGGTCGGTGTGCTGGAGGAGGCCTCGCCCGTGATTCTCAGCGAGCTGCCCATCATGGCGGCCTTGCTCGACTTCCGCAGTCACCGCCAGCGCAACGTGCGTGCAGCGGCGGCGCGTCTCATGGGCGGCCTGGGGCGCGACACGGCGTTCACGGCACTCGTCGGCATGCTCGACGACGACGACGGCACCGTGAGGCGAGCCGCCGCGGTGTCCCTCCGCGAGCTGACCGGAGCCTCGGCCGGCTCCACGTCCGCGGCCTGGAAGCGCTGGCACGATGCCGAGAAGGACTGGCTGAAGGGCAGTGGCGTGACCGGCCTACTGCGCTCCGATCGACCCGGCGAGCGGGCACGCGCACTGCGCGAGATGGGCAAGCATCCCTTCATCTCGGCGAAGCACGTCGCACTCGTGCAGCGCATCGTCGATGGCGGCTCCTCGGGCGAGCGGCTGCTGGCGCTTGCCACGCTGCAGCGCATGAACCGCGCCAAGGTCGCACCGGATCTCGTGCGCCACCTCAACGACAAGGACGGCTCCTTCCGCACGGCCGTCTGGAAGACGCTGCGCGCTCTGACCGGCGAGGACCTCCCGGCCAAGTACCGCGACTGGAAGGACGCGACGAGACGCTGGCGTAGCTGACCTTCCCGCGCGCCAAAAACAAGAACGGCCGCGAATCCCGAAGGACTCGCGGCCGCTCGATGCGGTGAATGTCCGCAGGCTCTACATGTAGTTGATGAACCAGCGGCGGGGGCCGGTCTCGCTCTCGGACTCGCGGCGCCACGGCGGCACCACGCCCTCGAACATCGCGGCGACCCACGGCACATCGACCGGAGCCAGCTTGCGGCCCGGCGTCAGGTGCATCGGACGGTCGCGGATGTCCGCGAGCAGATGACCGAGGATGTCCAGATGGAACGAATGATCGCCCGCCAGGACCTCCATGAACTTGCGCAGGTAGCGGTCGTCCACCTGCTCCATCGAGCGGCGGTGGAAGACGATGGCACGCTCGGCGGCGCGGAACGCCTCGTCGAACGCGGCGTAGAGGGCCGGGGGCGTCAGGATGGGCGGGCCCTCGGCCGCGCGGGGCCGACGCCGGCGGCCGCTCTGCTTCACCATGCTCTTGCCACCGTCACGGTCGCGGAGGTGCCGCGAGAGGATGCGGGCGTGATCGCGAACCTCGGCCGAGTACTCCTCGAACAGGCGGCGGATCGGGCCGTACGTGAACGCACGACCGACGCGCAGGTAGCGCGCCTCGACGCTCTGCTCGATCTGGATGCCCGTCTGGATCAGGCGGCTCGTCCGATCCTGGAGGTCCAGGTCGGATCGGGACATCGTCGGGGTGATCATGGTGTCGTCTCCTAGGGCGCTTATGCAGCAACCCGCGTACCCGTCTGCCCCAGGGACGGTGGAGCGCGTCCCGAGCTCGCAGGGCCGTCATTTTTCGGCGCCGCGAGGCAGGGTGAGCGGTCGTTCGTCCCCGGGTGTTGCGCGCTGCTGCCTCCAGCAGCACATTAGCCCGGCACTTTACGGGCGACCTCGTGGGCACCGCAAGACCCTAGTTCCCAACAAAAAACCGGGGCGTCGCGGCCCCGTTTCATGGAGGCTTCCGGCGGCCTTTACGTAACCTGCTGAAATCACGAAGGTTGGGTGACCGAGCCGCGGACGCGCCCGTGCGCACCTCCGTCCGGGCCCTCGGACGACCGAAAAAAAATTCCGAGAGCTGCGGCCCGCAGCGCTCCCGGAAAGCGAGTTCCGAAGCACGTGCATCCCCTCCTCGAGAACCTGCTCGCGGCCCCCGGCTGCGGTGCCCGCCTGGAGCCCGCCGCCGACGGCCGCGGTCTCGTCTGTGCCGGGGGACCTTGTGCGAAATGCCGCGGGAATCTCCGCAGTTCCTGGCCCACAGTGGGTGGAATCCCGCGGTTCGTGGGCTCGCATCCCGCTGGGCGGGCCGAAGCCCGGACCGTACGGGCCTTCGAGCGCCAGTGGCGGCGCTACGGGGGCCTGCGGCGCATCTTCGGCAAGGATCCGCGCGCCATGGCCGCCAACCTCGTCGGCGCCCGCATGGGGGGGCGCATCGACGCGGGCTGGTACCGGGGCAAGACGGTCCTCGACGCGGGCTGCGGCCACGGGCGCTACCTGGCTGCCTTCGCGAGCCTCGGCGCGCACGTCGTGGGCCTCGACATCGGGACCGGACCCGAGGAGGCGGGCGTGCCGCTGGACGATCCGCGCATCGCGGTCGTCCAGGGCAGCGTGCTCGAGGCGCCGTTTCGCGACGAGAGCTTCGACCTCGTCTTCTCGGACGGCGTCATCCACCACACGCCCGACGCCCATGCCGCCTACCTCGAGCTCGCGCGCCTCGTGAAGCCGGGCGGCGCACTCTACGTCTGGGTCTACCCCCGCGAGGGCTTCCTCCGCGAGCTCGTCTTCGGTACGGCGCGCGCGGTGACGACCCGCCTGCCTGGCCCCGTCGTGCGCTGGCTCAGCTTCGCCGTAGCGCCACTCACGCTCTTCGTGCGCTCGTACAGCGGGACGCGCCTGGGTCGCGCCACGTGGTCGGAGTGCGCCCAGGTGATCCACGACTGGATCGCGCCGCCGCTCCAGAGCCACCACACGTGGGAGGAGGTCGCCGGCTGGGCCGCCGAGGCCGGGCTCGTGGACTGCGAGCGCCTGCCCATTCCGACGGGCATCACGGCGTGGCGACCGGCATAGCCACAGCGCGAGAACGGCGCGACCACCCGAGCACCGATCGGTAGAATCGGCTCCGCGCTTGGCTCCGTGACCCCCGGGCGCGTGGAGGCCGCGTGAGCTCCGGACTTGCCCTCGAGAAGCGTGCTGCGCCCGTGGCTCCGGGCCCGGTCGTGTTCGTCGTCATGGACGGGGTCGGCGAGGGTCCGCGCGACGACGGTGACGCCGTCCACCTGGCGCAGACGCCCACGCTGGATTGGCTCGGGGAGAACGCTGCGTTCCGTACGCTGCGTGCCCACGGCACGGCCGTCGGCCTGCCGTCGGACAAGGACATGGGCAACTCGGAGGTCGGGCACAACGCGCTCGGCGCCGGTCGCGTGATCCAGCAGGGCGCGAGTCTCGTCGAGCTGGCGCTGCAGGACAGCAGCGTGTTCGCTGGACAGGTCTGGCGCGACATCGTGGAGCAGTGCACCGCCGGCGGTGGTGCCTTGCACCTCATCGGGTTGCTGTCCGACGGCAACGTGCACAGTCACGAGCGCCACCTCCACGCGCTCATCCAGCGCGCCGACGACGAGGGCATCGCCGGCGTGCGCGTGCATGTGCTGCTCGACGGTCGCGACGTCGAGGATCGCTCCTGCACGCGCTACATCGAGCGACTCGAGGCGCGCCTCGCCGAGATCTCCGCCAAGCCGGAGCGCAGCTACCGCATCGCCTCGGGAGGCGGCCGCATGGTCACGACCATGGATCGCTACGAGGCCGATTGGCGCATCGTGGAGCGCGGCTGGCGGGCCCACGTGCTCGGCGAAGGCCGCTCGTTCCCGTCAGCGCTCGACGCCGTGCGGACGTTCCGCGACGAGGATCCGGGCGTGAGCGATCAGCACCTGCCGCCCTTCGTCGTGGGCGACGAGGAGGGGCGCCCCGTGGGGGCGATGCGCGACGGCGATGCGTGCATCTTCTTCAACTTCCGTGGCGACCGCGCCCTGGAGATCTGCCGGGCGTTCGAGGAGGGGGACACCTTCGACGCGTTCGATCGCGGGAAGCGGCCGAGCGTCCTCTTCGCCGGGATGACGCTGTACGACGGCGACCTGGGCCTGCCGGGCCGCTACCTCGTTCCGCCGCCCGACATCGAGCGCACGCTCAGCGAGCGTCTGGTCGCCGGGGGGACGGCGCAGTACGCCGTCTCGGAGACGCAGAAGTACGGCCACGTCACCTACTTCTGGAACGGCAACCGCACGGGCATGTTCGACGAGTCGCTCGAGGCCTACTGCGAGGTCCCCTCGCCCGAGCCGCCGTTCGAGGATCGTCCCGAGATGAGCGCCGTGGGCGTCACGGATGCGTTGATCGAGGCGATGCGCAGCCGGAAGTACGCGTTCCTACGGTGCAACTACGCCAACGGCGACATGGTCGGTCACACCGGCTGCCTCGCGTCCACCATCCAGGCCGTCGAGTGCGTGGATCGGGAGCTGGGGCGCGTCCTCGAGGAAGTCAAGACGCTCGGCGGAACGCTCGTCGTGACCGCCGATCACGGCAACGCCGACGACATGTTCATGCGGGCGGCGGACGGGTCGCCGCGCCGCGACGAGAGCGGCAACATCATTCCCAAGACCAGCCACACGCTGAGCCCCGTGGGCTTCTGGATCTGGACCGGCGACGGCAGCGTCCCCGCCCTGCGCACGGACCTGCCGGAGGCCGGTCTCGCCAACGTCGCGGCGACGCTCGCCGACCTGCTGGGCTGCGTAGCCCCGGACGAATTCGAACCCTCGTTGCTCGCGCTCTGAGCAACAGGAAGAGGAGCCGCACGTGATCGCACCGGTGGAACGCAAGCCGGACACGCCGCCCCCGGACGCGCCGGTCCCCGGCACGCTCAGGTATCGCGCCGGCACGATCCTCATCGCGGCCCTGATGCTCGCGTGGGTGGGTGCGTTCACGCCTACGCCGCAGGTGCTCTGCACCCTGCCGGGCATCGTCGGCTGGCTGCTGCTCGTGGAGCGCTGCCGCACCCTGCGCGGTGCGCTCGGCTGGACCTTCCTCTTCGGGGCGCTGGCGATCGGCTACGGCTATCGCTGGCTCGCGCAGACCACGCAGGACTTCGGCAACTTGCCGCCCGTCGCGTCCTGGGTGCTCACGGCGCTCTTCGGCGCCCTCGGCATCCTGCACGGCTGGATCTTCGTGATCGTTCACCGCGGGATGCTCGCCCGCGGACGGCGCCCGCATCCCCTGACGACCGTGCTCCTGATCGTGGGAGCCGAACAGCTCCCCATCCGGCTCTTCCCCTGGAAGGTCGGGCACGGCGCCGTGGACGTCCCGCCGCTCGTGCAGGCCGCGGAGTGGGGCGGCGTCTCGGCCGTGTCGTTCGTGCTGCTCTGCCTCGTCGTGCCGGTGCACGAGTGGATCCGCTGGGCTTTCGGTCGTCTCGGCCCGCCTGCCCGGCCCAAGGCCGCGTTCGTCACCTTCGCCATCGGGTGTGTGCTGTTCGGCTGGGGGCAGTGGCGCTACGGCCAGGTGCAGGCGGAGGAGGACGTCGCTACGAAGTCGATCTCGGTGGGCATCGTGCAGGCGAACGTGGGCCGCCACGCCAAGGAACGCGATCCGCGGCAGCGCCAGGCCAACCTCGAGGCCTACCGCCGCGGCAGCGAGCAGGCCGCGCGGGAGGGCGCGGAGCTGATCGTCTGGCCCGAGACCGCCATCGCGAGCAGCATCCGCATGATGGAGCCGACCCATCGGCCGCACGTGACGAACGGCGACATCAACCGCATGGGCTACCGCTTCCTGACCGAGCTGGGCAAGGACCACGCCTTCCTCGTCGGTGCCTACGAGCGCAAGCAGGGACGCGCGAAGATCACCGCCGGTGAGAAGTTCGACGAGCGCTACAACGTTGCGGCGCTACGCGAACCCGGTGGTCTGGACGCGCCGTGGACCGTCTACCGCAAGGTGTACCTGATCCCGTTCGGCGAGCACATCCCGCCGCCGCTCAACAGTGTGCTCGACGAGCGCAAGTACCTCCCGCAGAAGTTCAAGATGCGCCCGGGCTCGATGGAGGGCGAGGCGCGCCGCTACTCGAGCATGCTGGAGTACAAGGGCCTGAAGATGGCGCCGTTCCTCTGCTACGAGGGCATCCTGCCGGACCACGTGCGCGCGGTCACGGACGGTACGCGTCCCGACCTCCTGGTCAGTCTCACCAACGACTCCTGGTTCGGCGACACGTGGGAGCCGTACCAGCATCTCAACTTCACGCGCTTCCGCGCCGTCGAGCATCGGGTGCCGCTCATCCGTGCCACGAACACGGGCATCAGCGCCTTCGTGAGCATGACGGGCGACATCAAGGCCGAGAACCGACTCGGGCTCTTCGAGGAGGGCGTGATGGTGCGGGACGTGAAGCTGGTCGAGCGCAGTCCCACCATCTACGTGCGGTTCGGCCACGCCTTCCCGTGGCTGTGCGCGGTGCTCGCGTTGCTGATCTTCATCGGAGCCTTGATGCGCCCGCCGCCGGTCATCGAGT
>JASJDY010000029.1 GCA_030065025.1 Planctomycetota bacterium | reverse complement strand
TTCGTCTGCGGCGAGGAGACCGCGCTCATCGCCTCGCTCGAGGGGCGCCGCGGCATGCCGCGCCCGCGTCCGCCGTTCCCCGCAGTGAGCGGTCTGTGGGGCAAGCCCACGGTGATCAACAACGTGGAGACGCTCGCGTCGGTCGGGCTCATCTTCCAGCACGGCGCCGCGTGGTACGCGGAGCACGGCACGGAGAAGAGCAAGGGCACGAAGACGTTCGCACTCGTCGGCAACGTGAAGCGCCCCGGACTCGTCGAGGTCCCGCTCGGCACGACGCTCAGGCAGATGATCTTCGACATCGGCGGCGGCGTGGCGGGCGATCACCGCTTCAAGGCCGTGCAGACCGGCGGGCCTTCCGGCGGGTGCCTGCCCGAGGATCAGCTCGACATCCCCGTCGACTACGAGTCG
This sequence comes from Planctomycetota bacterium, assembly GCA_030065025.1. GTDB lineage: Bacteria > Planctomycetota > PLA2 > PLA2 > JAEUHO01 > JAHEIK01. The sequence continues at coordinate 18,020 of JASJDY010000029.1, read as the reverse complement.
CTGCAGGCGGCGGGCACGATCATGGGCTCGGGCGGCATCGTCGTGATGGACGAGCGCACGTGCATGGTCGACTTCGCACGCTACTTCCTCGACTTCGCCGTCGACGAGTCGTGCGGCAAGTGCGGACCGTGCCGCCTCGGCACGTGGCAGCTGCTGCGCATCCTCGAGGACATCACGCAGGGCAAGGGCACGATCGAGGACATCGAACTCCTCGAGGAGCTCAGCCACAACATCATCCGCGGCTCCCTGTGCGGCCTCGGTACGAGCGCGCCGAACCCGGTGCTCACGACGCTGCGCTACTTCCGCGACGAGTACGTCGCGCACGTCGAGTCGCAGATCTGCCCGGCGCTCGCCTGCCGCGACTACATCGCCTACCTCATCGACGAGGAGCTCTGCACGGGCTGCACCGTCTGCGCCGGGCTGTGCCCGGTGGAGGGCATCGCGGGCTCGCGCAAGGACGTGCACCACATCAACGAGGCCGTGTGCACGAAGTGCGGCGTGTGCAGCAACTCCTGCACGTTCGGCGCCGTGGTGACCGTGAACAAGGTGGACCTGCCAACCCCGACATAGAGGCGATTGTGACCGACATCACGACGAGCAAGGTGCAGGTCTCGTTCGACGGCAAGGCCCTGGAAGTCGATGCGTCCGCGACGGTGCTCGAGGCCGCCCTGGACAACGACATCTTCATCCCGCACCTGTGCCACAGTCCCGACCTCGTGCCGGCGGGCGTCTGCCGCCTGTGCCTCGTGGACGTCGACGGTCAGATGGTGACGGCCTGCAACACGCCCATTCGCGACGGCGCGACGATCCGCAGCGACACCGAGGAGGTGACGGCGACGGTGCGCGGGGCCGTCGAGCTCCTGCTGGTGAACCACCACCGCGGCTCGCTCGAAGCCGAGCCGGGCGAGAGGAACGACCTGCTCGAGATCGCCCGCCACATCGGCGTGGACGAGGCGAAGCTGCGGCGTCTGCGCCGTCCCGAACAGAACCTCGTCGCTGATACATCGAATCCCTTCTTCGAGTTCGATCCGAACATCTGCGTGCTGTGCGGCATCTGCGTACGTGTGTGCGACGAGATCGTGGGCGTGTCGGCGATCGACTTCGTGAAGCGGGGCGTGTTCACCACGATCGGTAGCGCGCCCGACGCGAAGTGGACCGACTCCGCTTGTGTGTCCTGTGGGGAGTGCGTGGTGCGCTGCCCGACCAGCTCGCTCTCGTTCAAGGACTTCGAGACACCCGAGCGCGAGGTCGAGACGACGTGCACGTACTGCGGTTGCGGCTGCGGGATCCACCTCGGCGTCAGCGACGGACAGATCGTGTCGGCGCGCGGCGTGCAGAAGAGCCCGGCCAACGAAGGGCGTCTTTGCGTGAAGGGCCGCTTCGGCTTCGACTTCGTCAACGCGCCGGATCGACTCACGACCCCGCTGATCCGGCGCAACGGCGAGCTCGAAGAGGCCACGTGGGACGAGGCGCTCGACCTCGTCGCGGCGAAGTTCGGCGAGCACCGGGAGGGGGCGTTCGCAGCCATCGCGTCCGCGAAGCTCACGAACGAGGAGAACTACGTCATCCAGAAGCTTGCCCGCGCGGTGCAGGGGACGAACAACGTGGACCACTGCGCGCGGCTGTGCCACGCGCCGTCGGTCGCGGGCCTCGTGCAGAGCTTCGGCAGCGGTGCGATGACCAGCTCGTCCAAGGACCTCGGCGACGCGCGGTGCACCTTCGCCATCGGCACGAACACCACGGCGGCACATCCGATCCTCGCGCTCCAGGTCATGCGCTCACTGCGGCAGGGCGGCAAGCTCATCGTCGCCAATCCGCGTGAGATCGAGCTGGCGGAGCACGCCGACATCTTCATCCAGCACAAGCCCGGCAGCGACGTCGCCCTGCTCATGGGCATGATGCGCGTCATCCTCGAAGAGGATCTGCACGACCCGCAGTACATCGCCTCGCGCTGCGAGGACTTCGAGGTGTTCGCCGAGTCCCTCGCGCAGTACGACGACGCCACCGTCGAGGCGAAGACGGGCGTGCCGTTCGAGCTGATCGCCGAAGCGGCGCGCATGTACGCCGAGAACGCGCCGGCCAGCATCCTCTACGCGATGGGGATCACGCAGCACACGCACGGCACCGACAACGTGCTCGCCATCAGCAATCTGGCGCTGTTGACGGGCAACGTCGGCGTGCCGTCGGGTGGCGTGAATCCGCTGCGCGGACAGAGCAACGTGCAGGGCGCGTGTGACATGGGCGCGCTGCCCAACGTCTATCCGGGCTATCAGAAGGTGGACCTGCCCGACGTGAAGGCGAAGTTCGAGCAGGCGTGGGACGTCCAGCTCGACGAGTCACCCGGACTCACGCACCTCGAGATCCTGCGCGGCGTCTCCGGCGGCACGATCAAGGCGATCTACCTCGTGGGCGAGAATCCTGCGCTCAGCGAGGCCGACGCGACGCACGCGCGGAAGGCCATGGAGGACGTCGAGTTCCTCGTGGTGCAGGACATCTTCCTCACGGAGTCCGCGCACTACGCCGACGTCGTGTTGCCCGCGGCGACCTTCGCCGAGAAGGACGGGACGTTCACGAACACCGAGCGCCGCGTGCAGCGCGTGCGCCAGGCCATCCCGCCGGTCGGCGAGAGCCGCAGCGATCTGTGGATCACCTGCGAGATCGCGCGGCGCATGGGCGCGGTCGGCTTCGACTTCGAGACGGCGACGGACGTCATGGCGGAGATCGCCTCGGTGACGCCCCAGTACGGCGGCATCACGTACGAGCGCATCGAGGACGTGGGCCTGCAGTGGCCGTGCCCCGACCAGGACCATCCGGGCACGCGCTTCCTGCACGGCGAGCAGTTCCCGCGGCCGGGCGGCAAGGGGCGCTTCTTCCCGCTCGCGTACCGGGCACCCGACGAGGAGCCCGACGACGAGTACCCGCTCGTGCTCACGACGGAGCGGAGCCTGTACCACTATCACACGTCGACGATGACGCGGCGCGTGCACGGCTTGGAGGAGCTGCGTCCGGAGGAGCTCGTGGAGATCCACCCGCGGGATGCGGCAGCGCTGCGCATCGCGAGCGGGGACGAGGTGCGCGTGACCTCGAGGCGCGGCGAAGTCGTGGCGCGAGCGTTGGTCACCGAGGTCTCGCCGCCCGGGACCGTCAGCATGACGTTCCACTTCCACGAGGCGCCGACGAACGTGCTCACGAATGCGGCGTGGGATCCGGTCGCCAAGATCCCGGAGACAAAGGTCTGCGCGGTCCGGGTGGAGCCGGTGTAGGGGCGGGCTGAAATGCCCGCCCTTGCGACTCACGGGTGGCGCGAGCTACCTCCGGATCGCCTCGCGCTCTCGCTCGCGTGCGCGCTCGACCCTCGGCGGACCTCAGGCATGCACGCGTTGAGCGAGCGCGAGCGGGATCGCGAGCGCGACCAACAGTCCGCCCCTACGCGTCCCCGTCCACCTCTTGCTCCAGCTGCAGCCGGATGACGGCCGGGCAGTCCGCCGGGCGCATCGGCGTGCCCTTGCGGATCGAGTCGACGAGATCGTCGCAGTGCGCGGCCTCGGCGTGCGTCTCGGGCCGGCACATGACGCCGTCCGCGCCGTGCACGAGCGCTTCGTAGCACGCGTCACAGCCCGCCGCGGAGCGCGGCGCGAAGAAGACCACGCGGTGCTGCGTGCCCGGCGGAAGGCGCTCGCTGAAGACGAACTCCAGGCCGCCCGCCTCGAAGTCGGCCACGATCACGTCCGGGTCCGCCTCGTAGATGCGGAACGCATCCTTGTCCGGGTCCGTGGACACGCCGCAGACCTCGACGCGCGGATCCTGGCGCAGCCGCTTGGCGATCGCGTGGCCGAGGTCCGGTTCGGGAACCAGGACGAAGGTGCGGACCGGGCTCTCCGGGGCCGTCGTCATGCGGGGTCTCCTGGGGGGTGACTCGAGGTGGCGATTCTACCGCCTGCCGACGTACCGGGCGGTGCTCAACCGGCGGCGATGTAGAGGAGCTCCGTCATGATCGCCAGGTTCTTGGCGAAGTTCATGCCCTCGAGCAGCTTGTGGTCGCGGTCCTCTTCGAGCCAGAAGCGGTGCATCGTGAACGTGGCGACGAGGAGGAAGAACGACAGCGCCACGATGCCGGGTAGCCGGACCTCCGGGATCACCAGCGCCACGCCGCCGGCGATCAGCAGGATCCCGGCCAGGCGCACCGCCCACGTCGGCGCAATGAGGCCACGCCGCTTCGCGTAGTGCTCCAGCGTGATCCGGTTCACGAAGTGGTTGATCCCGTTGAGGACGAAGAAGAGACCGAGCAACACGAGCAGGATCGTCTTGAGCATCGCGACAGCCTACCGGCCGTCGCCTCGATCAGTAGATGCCCAGTGACGGGTCCACCACGCGCGCGTAGGCGTCGATGCCGCCGCTCACATTGAGCGTGCGCGCGAAGCCATGGTGGGCCAGGAAGCGGCAGACCATCGCGCTACGGACGCCGTGATGGCACATCACGGCGTACTCGGCCTCGCGATCGAGGTCGTCGAGTCGCCCGGGAATCTCGTGCATCGGGATGTGGAGCGCTCCCGGGATCGACGCGATCCTGAGCTCCTCCGGTGTGCGGCAGTCGAGCAGCACGAGGCCGTCGCCGCTCGCGAGGCGCTCGCTCAGGGTCCTGACGTCGATGGCCTGCGGCATCGCGCCAAGGTACCGGCGGTTCAGACCTTCCGGCGTCACCCCTGGTCAGCGGCGCCCACCGCTGCGTAGGCTGACGGCATGGATGCGGCCGACCCGTCCGACACCGAGCAGGCTTTCGCCGCGCTCCTGCACCGGCTCGCGTCGCCGCTGGGGGCGATCGCGAACTACGCCCACCTGCTGCCCCGCGAGCACGCTCGCGAGGCCCGCGCCGGGATCCTCGACGCACTGGCAAGCCTCAAGGGCACGCTCGAGGACGCCCAGGGCTGGCTCGACGCGCTGGAGACGAGCCGGGAGGCCGTGCCCCAGGAAGGGCTGGATCTCGCCGAGGTGCTCCGCACCGTCATGCCTGAGGCCGAGGTGCCCGCGCTGCCCCTGGCCGCCGTGCCGCCCGCAGCCGCGGAGCGGCTCCTCCGCGCCCTCGTCCAGGGCCTCGGCGGCAGCCCACTGCGCCTGCAGCGCGGGGCGGGCGCCGGCGTGCACCTCGAGATGACGGCGGCCGACCGCAGGTGGTCGGAGGCCGAGGCCGAGCGGGCGTTGGCCCTGTTCCCCCCCCGCGATTCCGGGTCGAATGGTGCCCGCGGCGAGCTCGCGGTGGCGGGTGCGCTCGCCGGATGGCTCGGCGGCCGCGCGTGGGGCGGCGTTGGCCCGGAAGGCGAGGTCGTGCTCCACGTCGAGCTGCCCGCCGTGGAGGAGAGGAACGACGCGTGACCGCGCCCAACGACGCATCACCGCCGCTGGCCCTGCTCGTCGAGGACGACGCCGTCTTCCGCACGAGCCTGGCCGCGCTGACGCGGTCGCACGGCTGGGAGGTCGCGGAGGCCAGCGACCTCGCCGACGCGCGCCGCGCGCTGGAGCAGGAGTCCCCGGACCTGGTGGTGCTCGACCTCGAGCTGCCCGATGGCAACGGCCTCGACCTCAAGCTGGACGCTTCGCTCACGCCGGACACGCCCTTCATCGTGGTCTCCGGCAACACGAGCGACACGGCGCGCCAGGCCGCGCTGCGACGCGGCGCCGCCGACTACCTCACGAAGCCGATCGAGCCCGAGCGCTTCGGCACCGTGCTGCACGCGGCGCGGGCGGGGCGGCCCCTGCGTGCACAGGTGGCCGAGCTCCAAGCGAGCTTGCGCGAGGCCGGTCGCTACGGGCGCCTCGTCGGGCGCTCTGCGGTCATGCAGGGCGTCTACGACCTGCTCGCGCGTGTCAGCCCCACCGGCGTGCCGGTGCTCATCCTCGGCGAGAGCGGCACGGGCAAGGAGCTCGTCGCGCGGACCATCCACGACATGAGCCCGCGCGCGGAGGCGCCGTTCGTCGAGGTCAACTGCGGCGCGATCCCTGCGACGCTGATCGAGAGCAAGCTCTTCGGCCACGAGAAGGGCTCGTTCACCGGTGCGGACCGACGGCACCGGGGCGTGTTCGAGCAGGCCGAGGGCGGCACGCTGTTCCTCGACGAGATCGGGGAGATGCCGGCCGAGCTCCAGGTGCGCCTCCTGCGCGTGCTCGAGACGTCGACGTTCACGCGCATCGGGGGTCAGGAATCCCTGACGGTCGACGTGCGCGTGCTCGCCGCGACGAACCGCGACCCGCTGGTCGCGATCGAGGAGGGCCGGCTGCGGGAGGATCTCTTCCACCGACTCAACGTCTTCCCCGTGCAGCTCCCGCCGCTTCGCGACCGGCTGGATGACGTGGAGATGATCGCGCGGCACTTCCTCGAGCAGATCAACGCCGAGGCGGGCATTCCCAAGCGACTCGCCGACGACGCCGTCGCGCGGCTCGAGTCCTGTGTCTGGCGTGGCAACGTGCGCGAGCTGCGCAACGCCATGCAGCGCGCGTGGATCCTGGCGGACGACGTGATCACGGCCGACAACGTGATCACGGCCGACAACGTCCGCATCGATGGCGCCGAGGGCTTCGTGCAATCTGCGGCCGAGGACGCCGGGGACGAAGCGGACGTCCTCTCGATCCCTGTCGGCACCACGGTGGCCGAGGCCGAGCGCCGGCTCGTGCTGGCGACGCTCGCCGCCTGCGGGGGCAACAAGCGCGCTACGGCCGAAGTACTCGGCATCAGCGTCCGCACCCTCTACTCGCGGCTGCAGGCCTACCAGGAGCGCAGCCCTTCGTAGCTGCGCCGAATCATGAACGGCACCCCATTCGCACACGTGCGCCGGGTCCCGGGCCGGATGGCAGGCCGGTAGGATGGTGCGCCGCGCCGAGCGGCGTGGAGAAGGAGCCGCGTGCAAGGTCAGGATCGCCCCGTTCCGCCCGTCGACGCCGGTGCACGGCGTGCGGGTGCTCCCGCCCCCGGCGCGACCGGGCGCGAGTTGCTCGCCGGCCTCGCCGACGGGTGCACGGACGCGATCATCGGTACCTCGCTCGACGGCACCGTGCGTGTCTGGAACGAAGGCGCCGCGCGGCTCTACGGCTGGAGTGCGGAGGACATGCTCGGTCACTCCGTCTACCGCCTCGTGCCGCAGGCCCGGCAGTCGGAGGCCGACCAGGCTTTCGCCCGCGCGCGCCGGGGCGACGCCAGCCGCGAGACGATCGCGCGTCGCCGCCACAAGGACGGCCGCCTGATCGACGTCGCCTACACGCTCACGCCCGTGCGCGGCCCCGGCTCGGAGCTCCTGGGCATCGTGAGCGTCGAGCGCGACGTCACCCGGCGTCGGCGGCTCGAGGCGCTGGCCGAGGGCCAGCGGCGCGTGCTGGAGGCGCTGGCGGAGTCGGGGCGACTACAGGATGCGCTGCGCGACATGCTCACCACCGTCCTCGAGCTGACGGGCGGCGTGTACGAGGCGGCCATCATGCAGGTCTCGCGCGAGCGTCTCCTGCTCACGCCCGCGCTGACCAGCCTGCCTGATGAGCTCGAGCGCCGCCTCGGCGAGGGCATCCCCGTCGCGCCCGGCGGTCATCCCGCGGGCGAGGCTGCGTTCCAGCGGCAGGTGGTGTCGATCGCCGACCTCCAGAACGAGCCTGGCTGGGACAGCCTGCGCAAGGCGGTGCTCGCCGCAGGACTCGCGAGCTGCTGCAGCGCGCCGATCTCCGCGCCCGGCGGCGAGGTGCTCGGCTCGATCGACGTCTACCGGCGTGAGCCGGGCGAGCCGAGCGGCGAGGACCTCGAGGTGATCTCCGCGTTCGCGCGCACGGCCGCGATCGCGATGCAGCGCCACGAGACCGAGCACGAGCTGGTGCTCGGCCGCGAGGTGCTGCAGGCCCTCAACGAGATCAACGCGCTGCTCGTCGCCGATCCGGACATCGGCCGCGTGCTTCGTCGCGTCACGGAGGAAGCCACGCGGTTGCTCGACGCGCAGATGGGCGCCTTCCTCACGATCCCCACGGAGCCCGGCGCGACCGAGTTCGAGCCGCACACGATCGCCGGCGTCGCGGCTTCGACCTTCGAGGACCTGGCGCGGCCGCGCGTCACGTCGCTCTTCAGCGGCACCATCCACGGCCGTGCGGTGCAGCGCTTCAACGACGTCACGCGCGATCCGCGCTACGGCAAGAACGAGCCCTACACGGGCATTCCCGAGGGGCATCCGCCCGTGCGCAGCTTCATGTCCGCGCCCGTGTCCGCGCGCTCGGGCGAGGTCATCGGCATGCTGCTGTTCGCCCACGAGCAGCCGGGCCGCTTCGCACGCATGCACGAAGAGATCCTGCGCGGCGCCGCGGCCCAGATGGCCCTGGCCCTCGACAGCGCCAACCTCTACCGGCAGGCCTCCGAGCGTGCCGAGGCCCTCGCCGAGGCCGACCGGCGCAAGGACGACTTCCTGGCGATGCTCGGCCACGAGCTTCGCAATCCGCTCGGCGCGATGATCGCCGGTCTCGCCGTGATCGACTCGAACCTGCCCGAGGAAGCGGAAGAGGGCAACGAGGCGATGCACATCTTCCGCCGGCAGGCGCGCCACATGCAGCGCCTGATCGACGACCTGCTCGACGCCAACCGTGTGCGCCGTGGCGAGATCCGCCTGCAGCGCGCGCCGATGGACGTGGTGTCGGCCACCCGCGAGGCTGTGGAGGCCGCGCGCATCCCCGCTCTCAAGCAGGCGCAGAACATCGTGCTGTCCGTGGAGCAGCCCGAGGCCTGGATCGACGCCGACGCCGTGCGCATCGGCCAGGTCATCGGCAACCTGCTCAACAACGCCACGAAGTTCTCGCCGCGCAACAGCACGATCCACGTGATCGTGCGCTCGCAGGGCGACGAGGTGTCGATCCTCGTGAAGGACCAGGGTTGCGGCATGCAGCCCGAGGAGGTCCCCGGCATCTTCGACATGTTCGCGCAGGTGCGCGATCCCGGCGCCCCCGGCGTGCGCTCGGGCCTCGGCCTCGGCCTCACGCTCGTCCGCGAGCTCGTGCAGTTGCACGGCGGCTGGGTCACGGCGCGCAGCGAGGGCCGCGGCAAGGGCAGCGAGTTCGTGATCCGCCTGCCGCGCATCGAGCCGCCCCGGGTCGACGACGCGGACGGGGCCGACGGCGAGCGGCGCGGCCCGCTGCCGGTCCTGCGCGTGCTGCTCGCCGAGGACCAGCCGGACGCTGCGCGCGCGATGACCATGCTGCTCCGGCACTGGGGCCACAAGGTCATCTACGCGGAGAACGGGCGCGCGGCGCTCGAGCTCGCACTGCGCCGCAAGCCGGACGTCGGCCTTCTCGACATCGGCCTGCCCGGGATGACCGGCTGGGAGGTCGCGCAGGGCATCCGCGAGGCGGGCATCCCCGAGGGCATCCGCCTGGCCGCGCTGACGGGCTGGGGCCAGTCCTTCGACTTCTACGCCTCGCGCGCCGCGGGCTTCGACCACCACTTCGTGAAGCCGGTCGATCCCGACGAGCTGAAGACCTGGCTCGACACGGTGGCGGCCACGATCGCGTAGCCGCCAAGACGGCCTGCAGAATCTGCACTCCGTGCAGGTCCCGCCGTGCAGGAGTTGCACACCCGGTGCAGGCATCGGCCCCAAGCCGCGATTCCTCGGGCTGCTTCGGATGGCACGACGGGTGCGAACAGCCGCATGACTTGGAGGGGTCCTCGTCATGCCGACGAAGCTCGAGGAACGCGTGCGACAGGAGCTGGATCAGAAGGGCCGTCTCATCGAGACGCTGCGCCGCGATCCCGCGCATCTGACGCACGACGCCCTCATGCGCTACTCCGACACCATGGCCTCGCTCGACGCGGCCTGGGAGCGGGCGCGCGAGGCCGTCGAGGCGCTGGCCTGTGCGGCCGGCGCGGAGGCAACGCGCTGTAGCGAGGAGTTCGCCGATGCGTGGCAGGAGCTCCAGTGGGAGCTACGCCGCGTACGTCGGGCCTGAGCCCCGGCACGAGGACAGCCGCCAAGCACAACCAGTTCCCGTGGAGAGTCCGGAGATCCCACGAACGTCGGGCCACCTTGACGCAGCCCCCGCGTCTGCGCCCGCCGTGCTCCCTAGTCCATGAAGCCAACTCCCTCGTCGCGGACAAGTCCGTCCTCATTCCCCCCTGGCCCTGAGGCGGGCACTTCCGGTTCGTGACACTGGCCGCGACCGACTTCGGATCGGTCGCGGCCACTTTTCTTTCGTCCCACGCCCACCGGGAGCGGTCTGCCACCCGTATCCGTCTCCGTACGCGTTTCCGTTTCCGGCGTGGAACGGGCCCGTGTCCTGGGCCCGACCCGCCGAGGCCGTTTCCGGGTTCAGAGGAGCGCGCGACCAGCCGGGATCGACCGGAGAAGAGGAACCGCAGAGGACGTAGAGGCCGCGGAGAGCAAGCCGGGCGGAGAGCGGTTGCGGGATGCCCCCGGAAGGGTGGCGTTACGCCCGCTCGGAGCGCACGGGGACCGGGGCGGGGCGCGCTCGCTTGCGCGTCTCCTCGATGTGCCGCAGTCGCAGGATGGTCGCCACGGCAGCCGTCGTCGATGCGATCACGAAGATCAGCATGGGGTTCTCCGATCTTGAACGACCCAGTACGTCAAAGGCGACGTGCTCACGTCGCCTGGGTTTCGCTCCCGGACGGCAAGAGAAGGACTCGAGGTCGGCCGTGGGAGAAGGCCCCAACCCCCGCCTCGTGAGAGGCGGGGGCTGGGGTGTGCGCTGCGCCCTTGGGAGGGGGGTGGGGGGAGGTGTGCGGGAGAGAGACGCAGCGCAGGAAATGGTGTTCGGGAACGCATCGGGGTTCGGAGGAGCGGGACACTGTGTCCGTCGCTCACCTGTATCTACGCACTCCGGGGCCCTATTGATTCATGGAATGCGTAATCGTTTGCCATAGACCTCATCTATGCTGCGCCGATGGTCGAGCTCAACTTCAACCACCTGCGCTATCTGTGGGCCGTTGTGCGTGAGGGGGGCGTCTCCGCCGCGAGCCGCGCCCTCAACGTCTCGCAGCCCACCGTCTCGGCCCAGCTCCGCAAGCTCGAGGCCGCTGCGGGCGAGCCCCTGTTCCATCGCTCCGGACGCTCGCTGGTCCTGACGGACACCGGACGCCTGGTCTACCGCTACGCGGAGGAGATCTTCGACCTGGGTTCCGAGCTCGAGGGCGTGCTCGCCGGGCGGCCGGCCTCCATCCAGGGGCGCCTGCGGGTGGGGCTGGCCGACGTCGTGCCGAAGCTCATCGCCCACCGCATCCTGCGGCCGGCCATCCCCGACGCGGGGAGCGACGTGCACCTCGCCTGCTTCGAGGGCAAGCCGCGCGAGCTCTTCGCCCAGCTCGCCACCTACGCCCTGGACGCCGTCATCAGCGACGTGCCGGTCGAGCCGCAGCACAACATCCGCGCCTTCAACCATCTGCTCGGTGAGAGCGGCGTCACCTTCTTTGCCTGCGGCCCGCTCGCGGCGGAGCTTCGACCGGCGTTCCCCGAGTCGCTCCACCAGGCCCCCGCACTCATGCCCACGCCGAACACGGCGATCCGCAGGGAGCTCGATCGCTGGTACACGGCCAAGGGCATGCAGCCCGACGTCGTCGGGGAGTTCGAGGACAGCGCACTCCAGAAGGTGTTCGGGCACGACGGGCTCGGTGTCTTCACTGCGCCCTCCGTCATCGAGGCGGAGGTGATCCAGCAGTACGGCGCTGAGGTCATCGGCCGCACGGACGAGGTGAGAGAGCGCTTCTACGTCATCTCCGTGGAGCGCCGCGTGCGCAACGAGGCCGTCGCCGCGATCGTCGAATCCGCGCGGCGCGACCTCTTCGACTGACGCCGGGTCGGGCGCTGCGTAGCATGTGGCGCCCGCTCGCGAGACCACCGACATCATGACGCACTTGCTTGCCCCGCTCGCCGCTGCCGATCCCAGTGAGGTCGGCGTCGTAGGCGACCTGGTCATCGTGTTGGTGGCGTCTGCCGCCGCCGCGCTGCTCATGCGGCGCCTCGGCCTCGCGGTGATCCCGGCCTTCCTCGTGGCCGGCATGGTGCTCGGTCCACACGCCCTCGGTCTCGTGCCGGCACCGGATCAGCTCGGTCCGATCGCGCACCTCGCGGTCGTGATCCTACTCTTCGGCATCGGCCTGGAGTTGCACCTCTCCAGTCTGAAGGGCAGCGTGCTGCAGCTGCTCGCCTCGGCGGTGCTCGCGTGCCTCATCTGCGTGCTGGCCGGCTGGGCCCTCTCGATGGGCTTCGGCCTGGACGGCCCGCGCGCGCTCCTCGTGGCGATGGCGCTCTCGCTGTCGAGTACGGCCGTCGTCCTGAAGATGTACGCAGCCCGGCGGGAGCTGACGCGGCCGTCGGGACGCCTCGCCGTCGCGATCCTCGTCGTGCAGGACCTCGCCGTCGTGGCCATGCTCGCCGTCGTGCCGTTCCTCGCCCGCGAGGCCGGCATCGAGATGGAGGACGGCGGCGCCTTCCAGGACGGCTTCGACGTGCTCCTGCGCCTCGCCGCGGTCGCTGCGTTCGTGATCCTCAGCCGCTACGCGCTGACGCCGCTCCTGCGCGAGACGCTGCGCGGTGGACAGACGGAACTGCTGCTGCTCGTGGGCATGGCCTACGCCCTCGGCGCCGCGTGGGGCACCTACGCGCTCGGCTTCAGCCTCGAGATGGGCGCGTTCCTCGCCGGGTTCGTTCTCTCAGGCACCAGCTTCCGGCACGAGCTCGCAGGGCAGGTCGTGCCCGTACGCGACTTCTTCCTCGCCGTCTTCTTCACCACGCTCGGCATGCAGCTCGATCCCGCCGTCGTCGCCGACGAGTGGATCACCGTGCTCACGGCCACGGCCGTGCTGCTCGTGACGAAGTCGGTCCTGATCAGCGTTGTGTGCTGGCTCTTCGGCACACACGCCTCCGTGTCCGCGGTGGTCGGGCTCTCGCTCGGCCAGGCGGGCGAGTTCAGTCTCGTGCTGTTGGGCCAGGCCGCCACGGTCGGTCTGCTCGCGCCACAGGACAGCGCCATCCTCATCGGCGTCGTCGTGCTCAGCCTGCTCGTCACGCCGACGCTGGCCTCCGGCGGTCGCGCGCTGGCGCACGTGCTCGTCAATGTCCCGCTGGTCCCGTGGGCCAAGCGCACGCCGCTGGCGCGGCGCTACGAGGAGGGCGACGAAGGGGGCGACACCGGACCGTTCGTGGTCATCGCCGGCTTCGGCCCGGTGGGACGCCGCGTCGCGTTCGATCTCGAGGAGGCCGACCTCGAGTACACGGTCATCGAGCTGAACCCCGCCACGGTGAACAGCCTCCACGAGCAGGGCATCGAGGCCGTTCTCGGCGACGTGCGCACCGACGCGGTCCTGCGCGAGGCGGGGCTGGAGAACGCACGCGCGTTCGTCATCACCGTGCCCGACGATCAGGCCACGCAGCGCGCCTGCGCGCTGGCCCGCCGCATCCAGCCGGACCTCATCATCACGGCGCGCGCCGGACTCGAGCGCGCGGTCGGTCCCCTGCGAGCGGCCGGTGCCGATCACGTCGTCGTGGACGAGCTCGCCGCCGCCGACCGCATGGCGGACACCGTCGTGGCCAAGCTCTGCGACACGGATGCCAAGGCCTGACCGAACCTGCGCATCGGGCTTCCCATGCGCACGGCCTGACATCTCGTTTGCGGGAATCCGGGAATCGTGGGCGATACTCGCGCAGTCGGCGTCCAAGGACGCCGCACAGCTCGCGGGAGGTTCCATGCGTCAGCACATTGCCACCCTCGTCCTCGTGCTGGCCTGCATGGGACTGGTGCTCGGCTGCACGGCGGCGGCGCCCGGTCCGGCCGGCGGCGAGTGGACGTCGATCGCCCAGGCGCCCGGCGCGCCGGGGGCGAACTTCACGACGCCGCGCCAGGCGGCCACCTCCATCGCCCGGCCCGCACCGACGCAGCCGGCCGCCGCGGCACCTGCCCCTCAAGAGCAGCCCGCGCCGGAGATGCCCGCCCCGGAGCTTCCTCCGGCCGTCGAGACCCCGCCTTCGATGGAACCCGCGACGCCGGCGCAGCCCGTGCAGGCCGAAGCGGAGGACTTCACCTTCCGCTTCTCCGTCGGCGACGAGGTCGACGTGCGCATTTGGCGCGAGGATGACCTGAGCGCCGTCCACCGCGTGCTGCCCGACGGCACCATCAGCCCACCCTTGCTCGACCCCGTACGCATCGAGGGCATGACGATCCGCGAGGTGCGCAGCGAGCTGCTTCCGCGCTACAAGCGCTACATCAAGGACCCGCGCATCAGCGTGCGGGTCACCAGCGTCCACTCGAGCCGCGTCTTCGTCCTGGGTGAGGTCACGGAGCCCGCCGCCGTGCTCGCTACGGGCCGCGTGTCGCTGCTGGCGGCCATCTCGCAGGCGGGCGGCTTTGCGATGGAGACCGCCGACCGCCAGCGCGTCCGCATCGTGCGCCCGACGCGTAACGGCCGAGCGCGCGTGATCACGGTGAACGTCGATCAGATCGTGGCGGGCCGCGCCAGCGACGTGCCGCTGCGTTCGGGCGACGTCGTCTTCGTGCCGACGACCGGCCTCAGCGACTGGTCGCGTCGCCTCAGCCAGCTCTTCGGTCCCATCGGCACCATGCTCGGATCCGTCGGAAGCGTCGCCGCGACCGTGGTGGCGATCGAGAGTCTCAACGACTAGGTCACGCCGCCGTCGACGGGGCCTCGAACATCGAGACGGGCCGGGCAACCACTCCGCCTCGGTGCCCTCGGCCTCGGGATGCCCCTACAGGGGAATGTGTAGGGGCATCCCGATCCCTCGCGTAGCGAGGGTGAGTGGTTGCCCGGTCCGTCCATGCTCCTTGGGACCGAGCAACTGCTTCCCTTCGACTCGCTTCGCTCGCTCAGGGACTGCGTCTCAGGGTCGCGATGCCCCTACGCTGCTTCGGAGGCGCGCTGATCACCTTCGAAGGCGTCGATGAGCACGGCGGCCAGGCTCTCGCGCGTGAACGGCTTGCGCAGGGCAGCACAGAAGCCGTTGCCCGCGAGGTCGCCGAAGATCTCGTCGTCCTGGTAGCCGCTGCATGCCACCGCGCGAACACGCGGATCGAGCGCACGTAGGCGCTGCGCCGCCTCCGCGCCACCCATGCCGCCGGGGATCGTCAGGTCCAGCACGACGAGGTCGAACGGCTCGCCGGCCTCCTGCGCTTCGGCATAACGAGCACAGATCGCAGTGCCGTCGTCATACACCTCGACGGCGTAGCCGTAGCGGGCCAGCATGCGCTCGACCACGCTCGCGATGGCAGGGTCGTCTTCGAGCCAGAGGATGCGCTCGCCGCCGGTGGAGTCGACGCTCGGCCGCACCGGCGCCGCCGCGGGCGCTGCCGTGGCGGCGGGTAGATGCACGTGGAACGTCGTTCCGCGACCGACGACGCTCTCCACCGTCAGCGTGCCCTCGTGCTTGCGCACGATGGAGTACGAGGTGGCGAGGCCCAGGCCGCTGCCGCCCTTCTTCGTCGTGAAGTAGGGCTGGAAGATGCGGTCGAGGTCGTCCTGCGGGATGCCGATGCCTTCGTCCGTCACCGCGATGTGCACGTAGGGGCCCGGTGCCAGGGCCAGCGCGTTGCCGGCGACGACCTCACGGTTGCGCGCCGTGATGCGCACCGTGCCGCCGGACGGCATCGCTTGGTTCGCGTTGATCACGAGATTGTGCAGGACCTGGCTGATCTGGCCTTCGTCGACGTTCGCGGCACGGAGGTCGCGCTCGACGTCGATCTCGTGCGCCGTCGGCGCGCCGCGCAGGGCGAAGCGCGCGGTCTGACGGAGTAGGTCTGCCAGGCATGTCGGCTGCCGGACGGGGGCGCCGCCCTTCGTGAAAGTAAGGAGCTGGCGCGCGAGCTCCTGTGCGCGACGGCACGCGCCATCCGCACCCGTCAGCGCTTCGGCGACGGTGGAGCCGGGCTCGACGTCCAGCTGCGCGAGCTGCAGGTTGCCGATCATGCTCGCGAGGAAGTTGTTGAAGTCGTGGGCGATGCCGCCCGCGAGCACGCCGAGTGACTCGAGCTGCTCGGCACGGCGCATCTCCTTCTCGAGAGCGAGGCGGTCCGTGACGTCATGGAGCACCGCGTACAGGAGCTCGTTTCCGCGCACCGTGATGGGGGAGAGGTGCATCTCGACGTCGCGGACGCGCCCGTCGAGCACGCGGTGGCGCATGAGCAGCGTGGTCTGTCGGCGGTCGGTGGCCATGGCCTGCAGCTCGTGCAGTGCGCGCTTGGGCGACTCGATGATGTCGGGCATGCGCAGCGCGCGCAGGTCGTCTTCACAGCCGCCGTAGAACAGGCACGCGGCCCGATTGGCCTCGACGATGCGGCCGCTCTCCGAAGCGATCAGCAGCTGGATCGCGTGGTTCTGCTCGAACATGCTGCGGTAGCGCTCGTCGTTCTCGCTCAGGGCGTTCGCAGCCAGCGCCAGGGCGTCGCGACTCCCGCGCAGCCGCAGGTAGGCCACGGCGAGGAGCACCCCGCCGAGTGCGATGAGTCCCGCCACCGCGAGCAGCCACGAGCGCTCGCCGTCGAGTTGCTCCGACCTCGTCGTGAGGCCCGCTCGCACACGGGGCAGCACGAGCGCGACGGATGCCGCCAGCTGATGCGCGGGCTCGGCGACGATCTCCGGGCTCGTGCCCTCGTCGGTGCCAAGCCATGTCAGGGCAGTCTCGAGCGGCAGGATGCCCTCGCGCCACGGCATGACCGCCGCACCACCGTCATCGAGCGGGACGCTGGCCAGGAGGCCGCCGTCGGCGACCTCCTGCTTGATGACGTCCGGGATCTGGGCGTGGAAAGCCTGCCCGTCCATGTCGCGCAGGTCCTCCGCCTCGTCCGCGAGGTCCTCGAGCAGACGCTGGAAGGCGGTCGCCTCCTCGAGCCAGCGACCACCGCGGGCAAGCGCATCCTGGTCGGCCGTCACCGAGAGGATGAGGTGCAGGCAGCCGGCGACGAGAAGGAAGGCGACGCCCGCCACGATCCGGCCGAGCCAGCGGGAACCAGGGCCGCGGTACCCGTTCGCGTTGAAGTGGGCGGATCCGTCCAAGCGCTGCCCCGCAGTGTGACCCAGGCTCCCCGACCTCTGTCGCCGCTTCCTGATCGACCAGCGCTCGGCCTCGGCTCAAGCCGGGGGGCCGAGGCGCTTCACGGCGCGACGCCCAATCGGCTGCGGGGTATCGGAAAATCCCATGCGGCGGATCGCCCTTGCAGGAACGCGACCACGGCGCGCTCACCCCGGAATCTGCCCGTTCGCACCCCAACAACGCGGAGACGACCAACTCATGGATCAGCCGGTCAAGGCACTGGGCGTCGGCGACGCCGTCCCGGACTTCGAGATCGACACCTACGAGCCGAGCAGCCACGGCTTTGGCAAGTTCAGCCTCGCGGCGCAGAAGGCCGAGGGGAAGTGGAGCATCCTCTTCTTCTATCCGGCCGACTTCACCTTCGTGTGAGCGACCGAGTTCGCTGCTCTGGCAGAGCAGTACGATCGCTTCAAGAAGTTGGGCGCGGAGGTCGTGACCATCAGCACCGATACGCAGTTCGTGCACCTCGCGTGGAAGCGTGAGGAGAAGGAGTTGGCGAACGTCGGCTTCCCGATGGGCGCGGATCCGACCGGCAACCTCGGCCGCATGTTCGGCGTGTGGGATCCGGGCAGCGGCCTGACCCTGCGCGGCACGTTCGTGATCAGCCCCGACGGCACGCTCATGAACAGCGAGGTCAACTTCTACAACATGGGCCGCAACATCGACGAGCTCCTGCGCAAGTTCAAGGCGAACCTCTACCTTGCGCGCAAGACCGACGAGGGCTGCCCCGCCAAGTGGAAGGACGAGGGCGACGCCACGCTGAAGCCCGGTCCCGACATGGTCGGCCGTGTGCACGAGGCGCTCAACGAGTAGCCACCCTCGAAGCAGACACCGTCATCGAAAAAGAGCGACGCCCCCGCCTTCCGCGTGAAGGCGGGGGCGTCTTCGTTGTGGCGCTTGCCGGCTACTTCGACTTCGACTTCGGGTTCGGGAAGCTCAACGCCTTGCGCAGCTTGGCGTCCT
>JASJDY010000186.1 GCA_030065025.1 Planctomycetota bacterium | reverse complement strand
GTCCGCGCAGCGTCTGGCGGGCCTTCGCATCCGCGCCCGGCACGGCGGCCCACGTCGCGACCGCGGCCACGGCGGCGACCTTCTCGTCGCCCAGACGCCCCTCCGCGTCGTAGAGCGTCTGCAGCTGCCAGGCGTGCTTGCCCCGGCCTCGACCGAGGAAGACCACGAAGCGGACGTGCTGTCCCTTGCGGAAGTAAGGCACCGACGGCCGCGACGGATCCAGCGTGGGTCGCTGACCGACCACGAGGATCGAGACGTCCTCCCCGGACGTCACCGTGCCCTTGAAGCTGCGCAGCACACGCGCACGCACGACCTGCCGGCCGAGGGCGCCTCCGGGCGCGCGCACGTCGGTGACCTGCGTGACGCGCACATGGAGCACGGCGCCTGCGCGTGCGAACGGACCCGCCTCGAGTGCGGTCGTTGCGGGTGTGTCCTCGGCGCGCGCCTGCACGGCAACGAGCACGTGCAGGAGCACTGCGAGGATTGCCGGCAAGATCGGACGCACGGTGGACACATGCAGAGCGTCAGGGCGGCAGGTCACGAGGTCGCCATGCGCGCAGACCGATGGCCGGGTCATGCTCTCCGGCTACGGCTCCCGTTCTGCCTAGGCAGTCGTCCGAGCCTGGCGGTAGGTGCGGATCGAGACCGGCCGGCTGCGCTGGGGGCGCTTCTCGTCGGCCTGCTGCTGCAGCACCTTCGCGTTGTGGATCTCGATGTACCGCTCGCACTCTTCCGTCGTGCCGACGAAGAGCTCCTGACCATGAAGGCGGACGCAGTAGTAGCGGGTCCCGGACTGAAGGCACTTGAACAGGATTTCCATGTCCGCTCCTCGTCGTCATGGCCTTGGACGCCGTCGGACGTCCGTGACCGGCAGCCGGCCCGCGTGCGGGACGGCCCGTCGGCTCCCTATCGACCGTGCAAGGCCCATGCCGGAGCCCGAAGCGCGGCGAACCGCACGACTCCTGCCGGCCCGAGGCCCATGCAGAGGGCTTGGGAGCCCGAATCCATCACATCTGGAAACGCCGCAGCAGCCGCCCTTCAGCAGGCAAGTCGCCCGAGGTGTGCGCTTTGCGTCCCCATCCAGAGACATCGGCTGCACTTTCCGGTAACTGCACTGCCGGAATCCGCGTCCGTTCGGCAGGGGTTGGGTATCACGCGCGCGCTCACGTCATCAACGCGCATCCGGGCGCGTCCTTACAGTCGCGGTGGAGCGCCTGTCGGAGGCCGCCTCAGTAGGTGCGGTAACCGACCTGGAGCGCCAGCAGGATCAGCGCCGTGTCGCCTTCACGCGCGCGCCCGGTCGGGTCCAGGAGCGCAACGAGCTGCTCGGCGTGCGTCCGACTCCACCGCATGAAGCGCGGCTTGTCCGCACCGCGCTCCGAGAGCAGGAGCGCCGTGCCCTGGCTCAGGGTCGCCATGGCGTTCGCGGTCGCGCCGCTTTCGGTGTCCGCCTCCAGCTCCGCAGCGCCGGCCACCCACGTCTCGAACGAGCGGCGGTCGGCGGGCGAGACGGTGACGACCCCGGAACGTGCCGTCGCGTCGAGGGCCCAGAGTGCCCACGTGCGGCGATCGCCCTGGACGGTCGCAAGACGCGCACTGGCGCGTTCGGACAGCAGTGCGATCTCTTCCGCACGACGCTGCGCGGCCTTCGTCGACAGCTCGCCGAAGCTGAGCATGTAGTCTTCGCACAGCGCTACGGTGGCGATCGAGGACGTCACGGCGTCTGAGCGCAGACGCGCCGTTCCGCCCGCGTCACGCTCGATGAGGCGTCCGCGCAGCCACGCCACACCGCGCTGCACCACGGCGTCACGCTCCTTGCGACCGCGCGACGTGTGGCCGTCGCCGAGGAACGCAAGCAAGGTCAGCGCCGTCTGCTCCACGGCGTCCCGCTCGTCGGTGCCGGGGAACGAGCCGTCCGGGCGCTGCTTGTGCCCGAGGTAGCGGAGTCCGCGGTCGACGGCGCGCAGGGTGCCGCCCGCGTTGAAGCCGAGCAGGTCGAGCCTGCGCCGCTTCAGGTAGTCGTTGGTGCGGCGCGACATCGCGACGACGACGCCGACGGGGTGCGACAGGCCGGCGCCGAGCGTGGGCTGGTCGTCCTCGATGCTGTCCAGGTCGGGGCGCAGCTCCTCGGCGAGGCTCTCGGCCTCACCCAGCGCGAGCCGGTCCCCCACCTCGCCGAGCTCCTGCCAGCGGATGCGCTCATAGCGGAAGGCCAGCGCGGTGTCGGCGGGGTCGACGACAGCCTCCTCCCACTCGCGCTCGCCCTCGAGGGCCACGCGTGCGGAGCGCTCGCCTTCGCGGGTCGGCTCACTGCCGCCCATCATGAACGCGAGCACGCCGAGCACCACGACGTGGAGCCCGACGGACCACGCGAGGATCCGCGCCCAGCCGCGCTGGCGGGGCGCCTCGAACGTGACCCGCGTGCGGGCCGTCTCCTCGGCGGCCACCGTGCTCCGAATCCAGGCCGCCAGGCGGCCGGCGTCGGCCTCCGCAGCCTCCGGCACGTGGGCCTCACGCTCGAGAGCGGCAAGCCGCTTCCACGCATCCAGCTGCGCGGCGAGCGCGGGATCGGCCGCGATCCGCTCCTCGAGGGAACGGCGTGCGTCGGCGTCCAGCTCTCCGTGGAGGAGGTCCAGCAGCGGCGCGTCCTCTTGGGGAGCGTCGTCCTGCGGATGGGAGTCGGGTCGGCGGGTCACGGCGTAGGCTTTCGGAAGGGTCCTCGCCCCCCGGGAGCGGGGGCCTGGTGGATGCAACGGGCGTGGATCACGGCGGTTCGATCCCTTCCGCTTCCAGACGGGCACGAATCTGGCGCCACGCCGCGTGCATGCGCGACTTCACGGTGCCGACCGGGATCCCCAGGATCTCGCCGATCTCCTGGTAGCGCAGGTTCTCCACGCGAGCCAGCACGAAGACCTCGCGATGCTCCTCGCCCAAGGAGGCGACAGCCCGCTCCAGGGCGCGCAGCAGCTCGTCGCGGCCCATGGTGCCCTCAGGCGGGACGGAAGGCCCCTCGAGCTCCGGTCCCCGGCCGTCTTCGTCGTCGCCGAACGCGTCCGCCGACACGGTGCGGGGGCCCACCTTCCGGTGCCGGTACACGTCGATCCAGTGGTTGCGCGCGATGTGGAACAGGTACGTCGTGAACCGGGCTCGGGCCGTGTAGCCGGCCCGGGCGCGGTAGACCTTCAGCAGCACCTCCTGGGCGCAGTCCTCGGCGATCGCGGCGTCGGCGCCGAGGCGCCGGAAGAAGCCGAGCAGCCGCGGCAGGACGCTACGTACGAGCGGCTCGAATGCCGCTTCGTCGCCCGCCGCAACGCGGAGCATGAGTTCGGTATCGCGATCGGCCACGGTCGCCTTGTACGCGGGCCGGGGTGCGCGGTCGAACGGGAAAACCCTGGGTCAGGCCGTCTTCAGCCTATCCGGACCTTCACGCCTCAGCGCGGCTGGAGCACCACACCGACCTCGGCGGTCTCCCCGGTCTCGATCCGCACGGGCACCTCGGCGGGCGCGTAGGTGCGCCCGGCGCTGATCCGGGCGATGTAGTCACCGGCCTCCAGGTCGGGGATGACCACGACCCCCGTGCGCGGCACCACGCCCCAGGGCGCGGCGAGGCGGATCGGGCTGAGCGGGCGCCGACTCGCCAGCACGTCGCCGGTCCCGGCGCGAACGAGGTCGATACGGGCGCGCCCGACCGGATCGCTCCCCTCGCCCGTCACGACGAGTCGGAGGGCGCCCGCCGGACCGACCTGGATCTCGACGTCGGTCTGCCGGCCCTCCTCGACGCGTGCGCTGCGCAGGGCGGGGCGGCCGAGGCCGCGAGCCCGCACACGCAGACGGACCTCCCCTGCCGGGACGCCCTCGATCACGAGTCGCCCCGCGGCGCCGGTGACGTAGGCCGTGCGGTGGAGCGCGCTGCCGCCGGTGTCCTCCACCCAGACCAGCGCGCCGGTCACGCCGCGGTCGTTCTCGTCGACGACCCGCAGGCGGATGTCTCCACCCCGGCCGAGCACGACCTCGACGGGGAAGTCCGCGCCCGGCAGGTCGGCCTCGGCCACCTCGAGCAGCCCGGGCGGATGACCCGGCGCCGAGACGGCGAGGCTGTAGGAGCCGACGGGCA
This sequence comes from Planctomycetota bacterium, assembly GCA_030065025.1. Lineage (GTDB taxonomy): Bacteria > Planctomycetota > PLA2 > PLA2 > JAEUHO01 > JAHEIK01. Next base: position 5,825 of record JASJDY010000186.1, on the reverse strand, counting down.
GACCCCGCAACACGAACGCTCCGCTCGGATCGGCCCGCACCTCGGCGTGGAAGCCCGCGTCCGGGTCGGCCGCGCCTTCCTCCGTGAGCGGACGCGCGACGACGAGCGCAGCGGGCACGGGATCGCCCGCCGCCGTCACGACGGTCCCGCGTAGCCGTCCCTCGTACGCCTCGAGATCGAGCTCGATCCGGTCGCCGGGCTCGAGCCAGACGTCTTGCTCGCTGCGCCATGCGCCGCTCTGGACGCGCACCTCGTAGCGCCCCGCCTCGAGCTGCGCGACGGCGAAGCGGCCCTCGGCGTCAGTGCCCGTGCGGTAGCGACGCAGGGGGCCTGCGCCTTCGGGCGTGTGGACGAGGTCGACGACAGCGCCCGGGACGGGCTTGCCTCGCCGCCGCAGGGTGCCCTCCAGTGCGCCGTCGTCGGCGGCGGTGAAGCGCACGTCGGTCGTGCGTCCCGACTCGACCTCGGCCACGGCCTCGGTCCACGGTCCCCCGGCGACGGTCTGGACGTGGACGAGGAGACGGTAGATGCCCGGGCGGAGATTGCGGGCGCGGAAGCGCCCCTCGTGATCGCTGCGCACGACCTGCAAGGGCGCGTCGCCGTCGAAGCGCTGCACGCGTACGTCGACGCCGTCGAGAGGCCGGCCGTCGGCGTCTTCGACGACGCCGGCGAGCTCGCCGCCTTCACCGAGCATGAGATCCCGCACGACGCGCACCTCGCCGTCGCGCACGCGCACGAAGGCGACGTCCGACGCACGCTCCAGATCAGCCGCCTCGACGCGCCAGAGGCCCGGAGCCACGCCCTCGAACAGGAAGTCCCCACGCTCGTCGGAGACGCGCTGCAGTGCATCGGGCGCGCGCAGCGGTGCCGGGTCCTCGCCCTGCCACCGCGTGAGGATCACGCGCGCGCCCAGCAGCGGCTTGCTCTCGGCATCCAGCACGGATCCGGCGATGCGAGCGCCCGACGGCATGCGCAGCTCGAGGTCCTCGACATCGACGTCTGCGAGCAGGACCCCCACCGTGCCGGTGTCGAGCGTGCCCTGGACGGCGCGGAGCGCATAGAGCCCGGGCGGGACGCCGGCGAGCTCGAAGCGACCGGACGTGCCGTCCTGCTCGATCGCAGCCCGCGCCGCGAGTCGCCAGACGTAGCGCGAGGTGTCGGCATCGAAGCGCCGGGTCTCCAGCACGACCTCAGCGGGTACGCCTTCGAGCCGCAGCTCCTCGACGCGCCCGCGGACGGTGCGTAGCTCGGGTAGCTGGATCTCGAGGTGCTCTTCGACGCCCGGTAGGACGTTCTCGACGACCGCGAGCGGATGTCCGTCTCGCTGCTCTTCGAGGTGCACGCTCACGTCCGTCGCGGTGTCGGCGAGGTCCGCGAAGCGGAAGGCGCCGTCTTCCTCGGTTGTCGTCTCCGCCGTGCCCTGTCCGTCGCGCCGTGAAGCCCGGATCACGAATGGACCACGCGGGCCGCCCTCCGCCGGCAGCACCTTGCCCGCGAGCGTGCGCGCCTGCTGAAGCGTGAGCTCGGCGTTCCGGAAGTCCGCGACGCGGGGATAGGAGACGACGTCGTACGCCGGCAGGTAGCCGGGTGCGTCGACCGTGAGCAGCACGTCGTCGGCGGGGAGGTCGGTGAGCTCGAGTCGGCCCGCCGCGTCGCTCGTGCCGTCGCGCGCCAGCGTCGCGAGCGCCGCGTCTCCCGCACTCGTCGGCCGGTGGGCCGCCACGGCCCGGACCCGCGCACCCGCGATGGGATCGCCATCGAGGTCGCGGAGCCTCACGAACACGCGCCAGCCCGCGCGCAGCCGCACGGGATCGAGCTTCGTCGGCTCGCCCCGGTCGACGCGAAACGGATTGGACACCCACGGCGAGAAGCCCGGCGCCGACACGACGAGCCGGTAGCCCTCGCCCGGTGCAACGCGATCGATGCGAAAGAGGCCCGCCTCATCCGTCTTCACGTCGGCCTGGGAGGCGCCCCGCGTCCCGGGGGGCGGCGGCGACGTCGGATCCACGAGCAGGCGTACGGCCGCGCCCTCGACGGGCTGTTCACGATCACCGACGACGGTGCCCGTGACGGCCTGACGGCGCAGCGCGAACCAGGTCTCGATCTCGCGCGCACGCCCCTCCTCGGCCTGCACCCGGGGCGCCTGAGGCTCGAAAGCCCAGTCGGCGTCGACCAACTCGACGCGGTATACGCCGTCTTCCAGACCGCCTGCGAAGAAGGTCCCGTCCTCCGCCGTCGTCACCGGCTCGGGCGGTTCGCCACCTGTCTGCTCGCGCACCGGCACGAACCGCAGCTTGGCGCCGGCTACGGCGGCACCGCGGGTGCCGTCGGCGTCGAGGAGTCGTCCCGTGATCGACGTGGAGGCACGAACGCGCAGCGCACCGACGCGACCGCCTGCGCGGATGCGCCCGATGCGCTGCAGGCGACCGGTGGCGTGCCTGAGGTAGAGATCCCAGTCGCCGGCGTGGAGCGCCGGCAGCCGGTACCCGCCGCTCTTGTCCGTTCGAGCGCGGTGGACGAGGTCGGCACCCCGGTCCACCGGCAGCGCGAACACGGTCCTGTCGGCTGCGGGAGCGCCCGCGGGCATCCGGACCGTTCCTTCGGTAGCGAGCGCCGGCAGCAGGCGCACGGTGGCGACGGTCATGTCCCGCGGCACGAGCGTCGCCGCGGTGCCCGGTGTCCACACGACGAGGCGGGCTCCGCCGGCAGCCTCCGCAACCCAGTCGTCCAGGCGACCGCGCGCATCCGCGGTTGCCAGTACCTCCGCCGTGGGATCGAACACGGGTCGGCCTTCGACCGTGGCCGACGCCACGAGAAGTCGCGCTTCGGGAAGCGGGCGCCCCGCAGGCCCGAGCACGAGGATCTTCGTCGGCTGCTTGCTGTCCGCGCGCAACACGGCCGCCCCGGCCAGGCAGAGCAGGCCGATCGTGGCGAAGCGCGCCAGGCGCATCAGGCGGAGGTCTCCAGGGTGGGGCGCAGCACGTCAAGCAGCGCCGCGGACGACGGCCCCAGCGCCTCGAGCGTCACGGACCGCGGGCACTCCGGCGCCGCGCCCGGCTCGAGGTCTTCGGGCGTGTGGGTCACCAGGCTCACGCGCACTCGATCCTCCGGCAGGGCTTCGCGGACGTACTCCCCCCATTCGACGCACGTCAGGCGGCCTTCCCCGCACATCTCCTCGAACCCGGCGGCATCCAGCTCCTCGGCGCCCGACAGTCGATAGGCGTCGACGTGGTGCAGCTCACGGATCGCACCACACGAGGCGGGATAGCTGCGGGCGATGGTGAACGTCGGGCTGACGACCGGCACCTCGGACGGGACACCGAGCCGCCTGGCGAGGCCACGTACGAAGACGGTCTTGCCGGCGCCCAGGTCCCCGCGCAGCTCGATCAGGAGAGCCGTACATCCGCTGGCCTCGATCGCGGCGGCGACGCTCGCCCCGAGCGCGAGCATGGCCTCCGTGTCCGGCACGGTGATCTGGAGCGCTTGCATGCCGCGATCGTACGTCGGTCGGGTGCGCCGCCCATCACCTTCGCATGCTCGTCCGGCTACGTGCGGCCCGCGGCCCCCAGCTCGAGCTCGGCGGCGCCCAGCGCCGCGGCGAGGTCCAAGGCCGAGGGTCGCCCCGAGGGATCGGTAGCCAGGCCGGCACGGAGCGCAGCAAGCCACGCAGCGTGCGGCGGGCCGCTTGACTCGATCGCCTCGTCGAGGACGGCCGCCGGCTCGAGCTCCTGAGCCTCGACGGCGCCGCGCAAGAGCGCCGCGCCGACGCACGAGAGGCCGTAGACATCGTTCGAGAGCGCCAGCCCTTCCTCGCCGCCAGCGAGCAACTCGGGCGCGGGAAAGTCGACCTCCGAGCGCATGTCGCTGGACATGAACGTCGGGCTCTCCAGCGCATGGGCGCGACCGTAGTCGATCAGGACTGCGAGCTCGGTCGGCGGCACGACGATGTTGCCGAGCGAGAGGTTGCCGTGGACGACACCCCGGTGGTGGAGCTGCGCCAAGCCTTCGGCTACGGAGCGCACGATGCGTAGCGCGCGCTCGGCACTCAGGGGGCCGGGCGCGATGAGGTCCCGGGCGCGGATGCCGTCGACGTAGCGCGTGGCCATCCAGCCCCACGGCACGCCTTCGCGCGGCGTGATGCCGCCGTCGACGACCGGGGCGAGGGCCGGATGCACCGCACCGCCGACCGCCGCGACGAAGCGCAGGAAGTGGTTCGCCAGTTTGGACGCTTCGATCGAGGCCACGTACTTGACGATCAACGGGCCGTGGGGACCGAGCACCATCCGGCTGCGATCGGGATCACGCCCCGCGATGGGCTTGCCTTCCCCGAAGCGACGCGGCCCCGTGCCGGCCTTCTCGTAGGCCGGGTGGGACAGCCACGCCTCCCCCACCGTGTACTCGGGCGGCCAGAACGAGCCTTCCACGCGGGAGCGGAAGCGCCAGGGCGCCGCCCCCTGGGCCAGTGCGACCGTGTCCCGATCGCGCAGGGAGATGAGCGGCACGCGCTCGCCCTCCACCCAGAGGGAGCAGCCGTCCTCGGCGACGAGCATGTACTCGCCGCGCTGGAGTCGGATGGTCGCGTGGTGCTCCGCGACGCCGGGCGAGCGATCGACGAGATCGCAGTCGAGGTCGCTGCCGAGGATGAACCGCGGCCTCGCGATCGGCGCGAACCCACCCTGCCCGAACGGACGCAGGAAGGCGACCGGCATCAGCGCCCTCCTCCGCAAGACCGAACCGCTTGGCCACGCATGGAGCCCTACCTGAAGTCCAGATCCGCCTCGCGGATGCGCCGGAGGATGTCGTCGACCTGCTCCTCGCGGCTCGCAAGCCGCTCGAGCGGACTCGGGAGGGGCTCAGGCGCATCGGCGGGTTTGGCACCCTCGTCGCCGTCGTCGCCGTGGCGCCATGCTTCGTACTGGCGGCGGGCCTTCTTCCCGACCGTCGCCGGGTCGCGATCGAGCGCCGCCAGCCCGCGCAGGTCCAGCTCGCCCTCCACGAGCACGAAGTGTCCGCGACGGATGTACGGCAGGGCAGCGGCGACTGCATCGAGGCGGCGCGCCACGGCCCAGGCCAGCACGGCGTCGGGTATCCAGTCGAGGAGCGCCTCGTCTCCGTGCTTCTCCTCCGTCGCGACGAGCTGCTCCGAGTCTGCGTGCGTCACCACCTCCGCTTGATAGAGCAGCCGTCCGAGTCGCTCGAAGAGCACGTTGGATGCAGCCCCGACCACGTGACCCTCCTGCAAGAAGAGGGAGCGCTCGGCTTCCTCCTCCGCCACGACGAGCGCGCCGGTGAAGGTCGGCTGGGCCGCGAACAGGATGAGCGACTCCGTGAGATGGCCATCGAAGCGGCCCCACGCACCGACGCGATGCCGACCGTCATCCCACGCGGGAACCACGTGCTCGGCGAGGATGCGCTTCAGCACCTCGTCCGCGGAGGAGGGCAGGGCCTTCTCGATGACGTCGGAGAGGTACACGGGCAGGCAGCATCCTGGGACACGACGGATCGGGCTGGCCGCCGATCGTCGCCGGGCATTCTACCGAAGCGTGCGTATCGGAACGCCGGTCCGGCGCCCAGGTGTTGCGACCTTGTTCCGGTAGGGGCGCCTACGAGGCGCGCAGGCGACTGCGGCGCACCGCGGCGACGCAGACCAGGCCGAGGCCGAGCAGCGCGAGGGTGCCGGGCTCCGGCACGGGACGGCCGATGAAGAGCCAGTCCTGATAGTTCGTGTGGTAGTAGCGCGGGTTGGAGCTCGCCCCCTTGTCGACCCCGAGCCAGCCGCGGCCGACGAACCAGCCGTCGTTCTGGTAGGCCGCCGGCAGGCGGTG